>JBLIMQ010000059.1:0-25844 GCA_047638775.1 Flavobacteriales bacterium | reverse complement strand
GTGTTTTTTACCACAAAAAGAAGCGACGGAAAAACTGTCAATTTGAGCGTATTGTTAGTGCGGCGATGCTTAAGCACCACCACACGTTGAATTTGATTGTGGCTTACGTAGCCACAACGATATTATCTTTAACGTTTGGCTTCAATAGCCAATTGTACTACTACGCGTATCGCGAATTATCTTATTACCGTAGCGTAAAAATTAATGGCCCAATAAATTTGGCAACCCGTTATTTTGCGCTTTCAAGCGCCACCCCATTCTTGCCGACCGCTTAACAATCTATTGATGCTTGGCACTTATTATCAAAAATGTTTTCTCATTCTCTTTAAGGCACTAACATTTGTATATCGTACCCCAGACTGCCTATTCCGATGCGCGACTATTTTTTATTGTAAAAAAAGGAAACTACCCTCAATCCCTTACCACGTCAAGCCTTGAGCGATTCCCTCACAAAAATCACCTCGGGTAAATGCACCCTACCGTCGCCTATCACCAAATAATGCGAGTCACGTAAGTCTTTGAATCTACTATAAAAAAAAGCATATTTTAAAAATTTTCGGAAATAGGAGACTCTAAATGACTATTTTTTTGCGTTTCCAGTACCATGCTGTATATTTAAACAGTGATACATTCAAGGAACCCTGTTATGGACGACATCCCTCACAATTTACCCGATGAACCTACCCGCTTTATGGATCAGTTTCGTGTATTCATAAGAAGTAAACAAATGGCCTACAAAACGGAAAAAACTTACTGTACTTGGGTCGTTGATTTTATTCGTTACCATAATATGCAGCACCCGAAGTATTTAGGCGGCATACAGCTGGATGAGTATCTAAGTCATTTAGCGGTAAAACGAAACCTAGCTATCAACACGCAGAAAACAGCCTTAAATGCATTGGTCTTTATGTTTAAGCAGTTTCTAAATATTGAGGTAGGTGTCTTGTCCTTTATACCGAGCTCAAGGCCCAGAACGATTCCAACGGTATTTAGTCACGAAGAAGCAAAAGCCGTCATCAATAAATTAGACGGCCGCTATAAGCTAATGGCGTCCGTAATGTACGGTTCCGGCTTAAGGCGGTCTGAGGTGTCGAGACTAAGAGTTCAAGATATCGACTTTGCCAATGCTTGTATCGTTGTTCGTGAGGCAAAGGGCATGAAATGGCGAAGAACACTATTACCTAAAGCACTTGTCGAAGATTTAAGACACCAAATAGACTTTGCGCTGGCGCTGCATCAGCAAGACTTGGATGAAGGTTTTGGTGAAGTCTATCTACCGCAGGCGTTAAATCGAAAATACAAAAATGCACCGACAAGCCCCATCTGGCAGTATGTTTTTCCTGCTGACCGACGCGCTCAGGACCCGCGCTCGGAAATGATCCGGCGTCACCACATTAACGAAGCAACACTACAACGGATGGTACGTGTTGCTATTCATGACGCCCGAATAATGAAAAAAGCCGGCTCACACACATTTCGCCATAGTTTTGCAACGAACCTATTAAGAGCCAGTGTAGATATTCGCAGCATACAAGAAATGATGGGACATAATGATTTATCTACTACTCAAATTTACACTCATGTCGTTGGTATTCAAGAACGCGGAGTTGTAAGCCCAATGGATTGCTAATTAATAAAAGGAATATGTGTAATGAAATTATTTTGGATGAATTCATTTGATCATGGAGAGGATTGGTTCGTGGTTGCAAGAAGCCCCAAGCTTGCGCGTTGTTTTTACGCCCGTGAGATGGGCTATGATGAAATTGATGACGAAATCACTGCGCTAGAAGTCTGTAAGGTTCCCGGCTTCACTGATAAGATAAAGTCGTTCTTTGCTGATAGTGATGTTATTACGCGCTGTGGCGGCGAACTTGTACTTTATGATAACGCTGATTTACTCGACGTAATAAACAAAGAAATACTCCAACATTTTGACCCGGATTCCCGCATAGTGAAGCTAGGGAATAGGATATTCGTTGAGGGGAATATTGTCAGGAGCGCATACTATTATTTGAACATTTAATTACCAAAAAAAATACCTATCCACCACCATTCACCCTCACTACGCCGCTCACCCCAGTAACCCTTAATTGATTTTGGTGACCAAAGCATCACCGAAATCTTTATCAAGTTTCATGCAGTCTAGTAAAACTAGCACTCGCCCCTAAACCCAAGCCACATCCTGCGGTAACTCCCAGCCACAAAATTCCATATGTAATACCCGCCGCCGATTAGGCATTTTAGCTTTACCCGATGCATGTAAACTATGCGGTCGCATAACCAAAGCCGACCCTTTCGCCGCTACGCAGTATTCATGTTCATGCGCTGCAACATACTGTGTGATTTCGTCTTGCGTCAGCAATCCTTGCTCATGACTTTTAGCGATTATTTTTAGACAGCCATTACCCTGCGTGGACGCGTCTAGGTGTATGCGAAAGGTGATCATTTTGTTAAGTACTTCAAGCGGCGGCTGCACATGCAGGATATTGTCCTTTGTACTCCATGGGCCCCAGCCTTGCCGTTCGAACTTTTGCGAAACGGCTATAGTTTTATCTTGGTGCCACGACACTAACCAGTTATTGGTGGGTGTTTTATCGAATAAAATGGCTCGAACAAAGTTAGCATCGGCGCCGTCAAGATAGCTCGAGGCTATACGTTTAAGGCTATTAGATTGGCTGTAATGCTTTATTGAAGTGAAAATCTTTTCGGCATTACGAATTCCACCCTTACGGGATTGAAGGTTCATATGATGTGTATCCAATAAGATCGTCTCTAATTCACTTTCGGATATAAAGTTATCGACTATCTCAAATCCATTTTTTAACATTAGGAATCATGTGCCCTGCGATAACGAATGACATCGTTAGTGTGATCGATCTCTCTTGTGTCAGCTTACGCCAGTTAATATGTATTTCAAGATAAAGTCTGAGGACGGCACAGCATAGAGATAAAGAGTAGAAATAAAGAGTAGATGTAAAGAGAGATTAATAGGGACTAAAAGTAAGGAGTAGAACGGGAGGAAAAAAATATTCCACACAGAGGCTAAACAGCCCCTGTGTGGACGATGTACTAATGGCGTGCGTTAGCGATAGTTCTAGTGGTTTACGACCATCACATCTTGAGCAAGCGCAGCGATCACACGCTCCGCTGTATTTCCACGGCGTGAACGGGTTAATCCGTTTTGCCCCAGCGTACCCATAATAACTAGGTCTGCATTTAGCTCGTTCGCTATTTTCGATACGGCTTCGTCGGTATAGCCTTGGCTTACGTGAACTTTATCGGATTCTAAGCCTGTCTCACGCGCTAATATGCCGCGGTCAGGATAGTTCAGTGAATCTTGGTAAGCATTGACTACGTGAAGGTCGGCATCGTAAATAGCGGCAACTTCTTTGCCCCATTTAATGATGCTGGCGTTTAGTTCACGCTGCTGATCTTCTAGTGCTTGTACGTTTACAGCAACAAGAATAACTTTACGATCGCCAGTTGCACCGGGCTGTATGAGCACGGTTGGGCAATCGGTAGTTTTCAGTAGGTCCCACTTCGATTCACTAAAGGTGAAACGTGAACTTGCGCTGCGCTCATGTACCGGTAGATAAATTCGATCGGCGGCAAATCGTTTAGACGCCTGTAGAATCGATTTTTGCCATTCAGCCGACCATGATACTTCGATGCTGTACTCTAAGTTTAGCGCTTCGACTTTTTGTTTGATTTCTTTACCAAACCAGCTTTGGTCACGACAAAGGTTGTCGTTTACACAGCGGGTATCGACAGAATCACCATCGACAGCGACAAATATTTTTAGATTAGGCGGTGTTGTGTGCTGCACGGCGGTTTTAAGAACCCGTTCTAGTGCGGCATGTGATGTATCGGAAGGATCGACAACAACAAATATTCGTTCGGGTGTAGACATGACTAATCTATCCTTAAGTTTCAAAATTGGCGGCGCTGATTACGCCGCATTTATGGGAAGTTTTTTGTTGATTCTCACTTTACTTTAATGTAGTCCTACATGTGCTCTTCTACATTTACTCTTCTACGACTACACAATTTCTTTTAAGCTCTTTCGCCCGATACAAAGCAACATCGGCGCGCTTAAAGGCATCTTCAAAGGTATCGTCTATACGCGCTACGGTTACGCCAAAGCTCGCGCTTATGCCCGATATTTCTTCAACGCCGTATTTCTTAGCCGCAATATTTACACGCAGTTTTTCGGCAAATTTTGCCGCCGCGGTTAAACTGGTGCCCGGTGATACAATTATAAACTCTTCACCGCCCCAGCGCGCAAAAGCATCTTTTGGGCGAATGTTCTCGGATATTATCTTAGCAAATTCTTTCAGAATTACGTCACCCATGTCATGACCACGCTTATCGTTCACGCGCTTAAAGTGATCGATGTCTAACAACAATACAGCCACGTCAGTATTTGAAGAATTTTTCGTAAACAGATCATCAATCACTTTCGCTATTCCGTTACGATTGAATACCCCAGTTAAGGCGTCGTGGGTAGACAACTCTTTATAGAGGTCAGTTTGCTCTTGTAAGGCGTTGGCGTAGTCGGTTAAATGCCGAATTTTAGAGGTATCCAGTGAGCTGCGTCGAAATAGTGCAAGTAAGCGCACAGCCGCTTCGATTATTATCGCCGTCATCCATGCGATGATAATCACAAGGTAAAGCATTTCTGCGCTAATCCATTCACCTACCAGCTCAGCTTTCGACAAACTTACTAGGTGTTCACCAAATATATTGGGCGGCGGAATATCAAAACCAAAAGCGATAATATTAGTATATTCAACTTGTGAGTGCTCACGCGGGATATTGTGCTGCTCTATCCACCAGTCGGCTACGGTTAGCTCATTTAGATCAATGACGGTTGTCTTAGATTTCAGCTCGGCTGTAGAGAGCAGAATCCCGTTAAATTTAAACGATTCTGAATCATCCATAGATGAATAAGCGGGGTTATGATTACGCAGATATAAGCGTAGCTTGTCGGCTTTACCGCTGTACTTAACGTTGAATTCAAGCCGCTCGTAGCCGCTAAAATCAAGGGCTTTACCGCCTGCGCCCATAAAGCTAATTGACATACCGCATACGGGTTGTTGCTCACTTTCGCGAATACTGCACAACCATTTAACCATAGATTGGTCTACCCAACTGGCCGTCGACAGACCGCCCCAGTCACCATCGGCATACAAAATGGTCTCGTTCGATAGCAATGGGCTAATGAGTTTACGTTTTTCAGGCAGAGCTTTATGGCCAAAGAGTATTGTAATGGTTATAAAGCAGGCCAGTAGGCGCAATATGTTGGTCCGCTTTAAATTCATACGACTCGCATTCTTGAATAGTTAGTGTGTTGAATAGTTAATTATTGAGCTGATAAACGGCTAAATTGCTGAACTGTTAAATTGCTAAACATGTAAGCTGAACCTGTAAATTACTGAATCTGTAAATTATTGAACCTGTAAATTGCTGAACGGCTTTAGAAAGCTTAGCGTATTCTTATACCTTTAGCATACGAGTTTAACGGGGCTAAGAGCAATGAGCGCGCGCAAGTTTTCAAATATTATTATCATAAGGTGGTCTGCTGCCTTGATATACCCCGTTATATGCCCTGTTCGAGGATTATCGCCGTTGTTTTGAGCGTCGCGAGGGCTTTTTGGCACCTTTAGTTCCAGGTCTGGCGGACTTTTGATTGTTACCGTGAGAGGATTTAGGTCCTTTTGCGTTTTGCCCCTTACCTTTGGGTGTATCTATAAGTATTTTAGGCTCTTCTACCTGCAAGATACGGTATTCACCAGGCTGTAGCATTGTTCCAGAATCGAGTGATACGCTCCATTCGCCGACTTGAAAACGAATGAGTCGCAAACACGGAAAGCCGACTGCGGCGCACATTCGGCGAACTTGGCGATTTTTCCCTTCTTTTATGCTTAAAGAAAGCCAACTGGTAGGAATAGATTGCCGCTCACGAATGGGGGGGTTACGCGCCCAAACTGGCGGTGCGGCCATTTTTCGCGCGCGTGCAGGTTTGGTTTTGCCATCGTTTAATACAACACCGGTTGCTAGATTGGTAAGCGCTTGATCACTAAGCTCACCTTCTACTTGCACCCAGTAGGTCTTTTCGCGCTTGTAGCTAGGGTGAGAAATCATGTTTTGCAGTGCCCCGCTGTCGGTGAGCACTAACAATCCTTCGGAGTCACGATCCAGTCGGCCAGCGGCATATACATCACGCAGCTCGGGTGACTTTAAATAATCGGCCAGCGTTTTTCGGCCATTGTCATCGGTGAACTGACATAAGACATCGAAGGGCTTGTTGAATAATACAACTTTAGGCATGAAGTTAGGGCTCTATATGGGCTTATATTCGTCTTAAATTGGGCTGTCGTTAGACTTGTATTGAACACGCACTGAACGTGCATTGAGCGTACATTAGCCTAAGCACGCAATATACCGGAAACGCCCGAAAAGCCCCATAAAAACCTTCACACACGCGACTCACGGCCTTCAAAAATATGCAGTAAACGGTCACACAACTCGAGTAAAGCCGCGCAAATAGCACTAATTACGTTACTATTTACACTAGCTTACAGCACCGCCATACTTTGTATGTGAATTTGGCGGGATACTTTTGGCGGGATACTAATGCCGTGCGATAACAGCACTGAACAAGTCCGGTAGATCACAGAACAGAACCGACGATCAAAAGTATCTCAGCCAATATAGGCCAACTAAACTGAGCCGCTCAATACCGTTCTCTAAATTCACTCATTAGTGTTCATCCATAAATTTCGGCGCAGTAGAGCTCTATTTATGAATGGATACTAATTAACACCAACCGACTTTAAAGTTGTTTATGACTACGAATACACCCGAAAAACCCGAAACTTCAACCGCACCACCGAGCCCGAAAAGCTCCGTTGATTGGATGTTCAATCGCCAGGGCGCCACCATCGCAAGCTTTATGCTGCTCACACTCGCGGGAAGTCTGTTAGCACCAATACTCAACCCTTGGATGTCTTACGACAGGGCCGCTCTAGGCAACTTTGAACTGTGGCGATTTTTAAGCGGTAATTTTGCTCACTTAGGCCTTAATCATGCGTTACTTAACCTTGGCACTATGAGCTTGGCTGTGGTGCTATTTCGCGGCTATAAGTCCCTCGCGTGGTGGCTTGCCGTATTTATCGGTTGCTGCCTAAGTGTGAGCACTGGTTTGTATGTATTCGAGCCAAATGTTAGTAACTATGTGGGCTTATCTGGCGCGCTCTACGGGGTTCTAGGCTGCGGCTTGATTATGATTTGCCACCGGGAAAGCTATAACCGCTGGCTTTACGGAATTTTTTATATCTACATTGTCTACAAGGTTGTTAGCCAGCAATTCGATAGTTTTGATCCGGGCTATCTGAGCCAATATATAGACGGAAATGTCATTGCAGGTTCACACCTATACGGCTTATGCTTTGGTACAGCGGCTGCGTTATTTGATTGGTTTCGATCACGTTCGAAACAGAAATCAACAGAATAATTAAATGACTCTATTCTAGTATCTTAGATCTGAGCTTAGGACCTAAACTTAAGACCTAGAACCTAGAACCTAGAACCTAGAATCTGGAATCTGGAATCTGGAATCTGGAATCTGGAATCTAGAATCTAGAATCTAGAATCTAGAAAGCCCAGCGATTAATTAACGCACGGTTAACAACAGTATTAAAGGCACTACACGGAAGACATTAAATGAAAGCCATTGGCGACAGTTTGCAAGACCTACGCACCCATATTCTTATCGTCGCAATACTTGCAACGATAATTATTGTGTTTGTTATTGATGATGAAGATCACGTAACCAAGAACGCTCCACGACTTGCACAAGCCGGCCTAACCCAAGAGCTAGCACAAGAGCGCGCGCAACTCGTAACGAATGTTCATTACGCCTTAGATCTTGATGTTCGCGCGCATGATCTTTTTCGCGGTGATATACGCATACGTTTTGACTTACAAAAAGAACAACGCAAACCCCTGTCAATAGATTTCGCCGATGGTGATATTGAGTTGGTCGAAGTCAACGGCAAGGCCTATGAACACGGTTACCAACAGTGGTTTGTCGAATTTCCCGCCAAGACCTTTAAAATCAAAGATAATACTATTCGTGTAGTGTATTCACGAGCCTACGATATCAATGGCGAAGGCTTACACCGCTTTACCGATTCGACCACCAACAATAGCTACCTCTATTCTAACTTCGAACCCTATAACGCAAACCGCGTATTCCCGCACTTTGATCAGCCAGATATAAAAGCTCATTACACATTGTCTGTCTTGGCCCCATCGTCATGGCAAGTTATCTCGGCGACGCGTGAAACCTTAATCGAAAATAAAGCCGACGCTCGACTTTGGCATTTTCCTGAAAGCCCCAAAATTTCATCGTATATTTTCCCCGTTCATGCGGGGCCATTCCATATTTGGGAAAGCCAACACCAAGACATTCCCTTACGACTATTTGCGCGTCAAGAAATCAAGGAGTTCGTAAAGGTAGACGATTGGTTCAATCAAACTAAACAGAGCTTTTCGTTTTTCAATCAATACTTTGAGTTCTTCTATCCGTTTAAAAAATACGATCAAATTATTGTTCCCGAATTTAACGCCGGTGCGATGGAAAATCTGGCCGCCGTCACGTTTTCGGAACGCTTTGTTAGCCGAGGTGAAAAAACAGAAAAGTCTAAACGCACACTTGCCATGGTTATTGCTCACGAAATGGCGCACATGTGGTTTGGCAATATAGTTACGATGCAATGGTGGGATGATTTATGGCTAAACGAAAGCTTTGCTACGTATATGTCGTATCTCGCTTTGGAAAATAGCGGTGATCACCCACAAGCCTGGGACGATTTTTATGTCGGAATGAAACAATGGGCTTATCGAACCGATCAACAAGTAACGACCCACCCTATAGAGCTAGGCGTAGATGATACACGAGATGCGTTGACGAACTTCGACGGTATCACCTATGGTAAGGGCGCCTCAGTTTTAAAGCAGCTGCCATTTCATATTGGCGCTAAAGAGTTCCGCCAAGGCGTTGTTAATTATATAAAGGACAATGCCTACGGCAATGCGCGACTGACCGATTTTGTTCAAGCCTTAGGCCTTGCGGCGAATCAGGATTTATCACAATGGCAAACAGAATGGCTACAAAGCGCGGGACTGAATACTCTGCAAGTAGACTTCGCCTGCGACGATAAGCAACTTCAATACTTAAACCTAAACCAACGCGCCAACCCCAGCTGGCCAACGCTACGCAGCCAAACGACGCAGATTGCACTATTTAATCATTCTGTAAACGGCTTAGCTTTATCTAAAACGATTGAATTACATTACAGCGGCCAAAAAACTCCCGTCGAATTTTCCGGGTCCATTCCATGTCCTGATTTTGTATTCCCCAACTATGACGATTGGGCCTACGCGAAAGTTCAGCTCGATGAAAAGTCATTAGATACATTAACGCATTCTATTAACGATTTTAGTAACGAAGGATTGCGTCTAGCCTTGTGGCAATCCCTTTGGGATTCGGTTACGGACGCCGAGATGCCTATAAATGACTATATAGATTTTGCCATTTTAAACCTTGGTACAGAAACCAGCGACAGGGTGCGCCGCCAAGTTAACCAAAACATGCTTGAAAGTTTTAACTTGCTATATGCTTTTGAAAACCCCAAACGGTATACCGCAACTCAAACGCGTATTCATCAGTTTTTTCGCCAAACCTTTATACACGCGGAAGCCTTTAGTGATACCAAACGAATGTATCTTTCGGCGTATATCGAGACTGCAACAGGCGCTACGACAGAAATTAAAACACTAGAAGCAACAGAAACTAAAACACTAGAAACGACAGAAACGACAGAAACGACAGAAACGATAATAACATCGCAGCAAAGCCTAAAGGCTTTACGCGCATTATTAGACAGCAGCAAAGAAAACCTCGGCTTGCAAATAGACCAAGACCTACGCTGGCAAATAATCGCGCGTTTAAATCGCTACCAATACGACGACTATATGGCCTTACTCTCTAAAGAGTCTAAGCTCGACCCATCCAACCGTGGTGAGAAGTCCGCCTTAAAAGCCGAAGCGCAGCGCCCGGTTGATCGCACCAAACGAATGTGGTTACTTACGCTACTTCAAGACGACCACATGATGAATTTTTCGGAAAAACGCGCTGCATTAAGTGTTTTATTTAAAGGCGAACAGCACGCCACACTTAAACCTTATGCAAACGAAATACTGGTAGCGCTTGAAACGATAAGCCAAGAGTCTGAAGATCGTTACCAAACTGCCTTTACGCATAACCTTGCTCCCGCTTTTTGCTCACAAAGCAGTGTTAAACATTTAGATGAGGCACTCAAAGATTCCACAAAATTTAGCGCAGCCGTTACTAAAGAATTACGAATTGCACAACAAGAAGACCAACGCTGTGTAGATATTAAAAAGCAGTGGCGACAGGATTAAGGTACGTAATTATCCAGGTTCTGTGTGGACTATAAACCGCTCAGATTGTGAACGTAAGAAGTGAAGTATTTTCAATCCAGCCCTATTTTAAAAGGACTAGATTGGATGGCTTGATATTACCCTTGTCCTCGAGTTATCGAGTTATCGAGTTATCGAGTTATCGAGTTATTCGAATACACTAGGCACTGCGCAAATCAAAACGAAACGTTGTACCCTGATTAATCCGACTACTTACTTGTATAGCCGACTCGTGCAACTCTAGGAGCTTTTTGGTAATAGCCAACCCAAGGCCACCGTGAGACGTGTTTTCGCGAACACTATTGCCCGCTTTAAAGTGGGCATCAAATATAAACGGTAAGTCTTGCTCAGGAATTCCAATACCCGTATCAGTGACTTCTATCGCCACCAAACCTGAATTGTCTTGGATTTTCACTTCAATACGGCCACCCTCGGGTGTATGACGCATAGCGTTTTCAATTAGATTGGTGAAAACACGATCCAGCTTTTCGATATCTGCATTGACACTCACTAATCCGTTTTGGGGATTTAGTCCTAAAGTAATATTCTTCTCTAGAGCTTTAATTTTAAATTTACTTAGTACATCTTGAGTAAGCTCTGCAATAGAAAAACGCTCACGATTTACCTGAACGTTTGCACCGTCCAAATGCGCCAACTCAAAAAGCTGTTCAATTAACGTCGATATCTTTTGCGCATTACGTTTGGCTATACCGATGTACTCGGCGGCTTTTTCTGGGCTGATCTCGTCTTTTTGAATTTCCCAGGTTTCTAAGTAGCCTAACAGTGAAGCTAACGGCGTTCGTAGATCATGGGATACATGCGATAGCATTTCTTTACGCAGGTCGTCGATGGAGACTACCGTGTCGTATTGTTGCTGCAAGGTATCAAGTGCACGTTTAAATGTATCGCCTAAGGCATGAATATCGTTGTTGTCGGCGTTATTCCATATTTCAAATTCTTCGACTAAGGATTTAAACTGATTATCGCCATTTTCAAAGCCTTGCTGTCGAACACGTTTTACCTGTTGCGTAAGTTTCGATAGTGGTCGAGTAATCCAACCCAATACAAACATCATGACAATAAATGTAAAAGCGAACGCGACTGCAAATAGCGTTAAGCCCCACTTCAGTATTTTACTGCTCGAAAGTTCGGCTTCTAAGGCTTCGCGTATTTGTGAGCCAACTACGACATACAGATAACCGTGATGAATCCCGTCTTGAATTATCGGCGCAACAGAGTACACTTTTTGTTGTCCGGTATTTCTAGGGTCGTCGCCTAAGACGATACCCCTGCGTTCAATTTCGTTTTCCCAATTATCAAAATCTTGCGTATTGACCGTTTTCCGTTTAACAACGCTTGGGTCGGCGGAATAGGTCAAAATCTTTCCGGCCGTATCAAGTACGTAGAATTCGAAATTGGGCCCTAAGATCATAAGATCGTGGAAGGTATGTTTGGCCTGCGCAAGATCTGGCTCACCGTTCTTATCAAACAATATATAATGACCCGCAACATGCTGCGCTAAGTCTTTATGCATTAGCTGGCTGACTTCTTTCTCGTAAACACGCGAAGAGAAGACCATAAGACCGAAGCTCAGCCCACCAAATAGAAAGAATATTACCGCGATGGTTATGCTTAAACGGCCTTGTAACGATCGTAGAAAATTAGCAATCATAAAATTTATACCCTACACCCCATACGGTTAATACGTATTTCGGATTCGCTGGATCTTGCTCGAGTTTCGCACGCAAGCGATTAATATGTGAATTCACAGTATGCTCGTAACCACTGTGTTGATAACCCCATACGGCGTTTAGTAGTTGTTCGCGGGTAAAAACTTTCCCCGGATAAACGGCAAGATATAAGAGCAAATCAAATTCTTTTGCGGTTAGAGCGATGTTTTTGCCCGCCATAATGACTTCGCGTTTTGATTTATAGATCTTAAGCGCGTCGATGCAAATTTCATCACCGTCGTCTTTATCCTCAGTGTCGCTCATAAACGCTACGCGTCTTAGCAACGCTTTCGCTCGCGCTTGAAGCTCTCTAACACTAAAGGGTTTTGTAAGGTAGTCATCTGCACCTACCTCAAGGCCTACCACGCGATCGGCTTCGGATTTTTTAGCGGTAAGCATCAATATGGGTGTGTAGTTGGATTCTTGCCGCAGTTTTTTACAGACTTCTAAACCGTCCATACCGGGCAACATAATGTCTAATAAGATAAGATCGAAACGTTCGCTGCTGGCCTTTTGATAGCCATCGGTGCCGGTACTGGCGCGCGTGATTTCGTAGTTTAGACTCTCTAAGTTTACGGCGATGAGTGCGCCGATGTCGTCTTGGTCTTCTATTACCAATACTTTTGTAGCCATGTGCTTTGCCTATAATGCGCTAGTTGCTGTTTATACTAGTCACTTTTTAACCGTGTTGCTCGTTCGGCATAACGTCACATTCTCGTTACGGCCTATACGCACGTTGTTTATAAAGTCGGCACGATTGTACTCTTGTTTTGACTACTAAATTATCACGAATGTATCGCAATGGTCACATTCCCCTAAACACTCTGCTTCAAATAAAAAGCCCCGGCCGAAGCCGGGCAAAAATGAGTCTTACAAACGCGTCACTTTGACCAACAACGCTCCATTATCGAAGCGGTGGCTTTGGTTTAGCGCAGAATCCTCATAACCATCATCGGATGTCACAACACCTGGGTGTCGTGTAACTTGATCGGCTACGTCATCACGTAGAACATTCATGCCTTCGCCGCCTACATCTGGGCCTGGAATGGTGCCTACGGCTTCACTATTAAGCTCGGTACCGGCATCGTAGATGGGCAATAGAGCCGTCAATGATTCGCCTTCGCCTAAGCCACTAAGGTCCCAACCACTCACACCACTAAACGCATCGTTAGTGTGTACCGGCATTCCGGCAATTGTGATGTTGAGCTCACCGGCTGCAAACGCTACAGCGCTAATATCAGCGGTAATCAACACGGTATCACTCTCGCCTGGCATCAATAGAGCGTTGCCCGTTGCTGAGCTAAATACCTCGGTTGCCTCGGCAATTAACATTAGCGGCGAGCCAGACTCGGCTAGAGTCTCTAAGCCAATAGATGCTGATTGCCCGATCTGCCAAGCTTTATAAGCGTCGTCATGCAGTAACACGGCGGCCGGCGCTATTGGCTGGTTTTGCGTTACATTCTGTAATACAACTTCAAAACTGACGCGAGTGACCGACTCAACTTCATCTAAACGTAGCTCTAAGGCATCGATTAAGGCCGCAATTTCGACGATCTCGTCTGCCAGAGCTGTGTCTGTCTCTAATCCAGCCAAACGCAGTTCGATCGCAACTAAACTGTCATCTATCCCATTAATATTGGCCGCAGTAGCGGTGTTTTGGGTTTCTATTGTCGATAGTCGTGTTTCTATGCCGCCAACACGGGCTTCTAGATCACGGACTTCGTCATTGTTGTTATCATCGCCGCCACAGGCACTAAGCAAAATTGGAAGGCTTAGTACACTCGCGCGAAGCACTTGCTTCATAATATTCATGCGAGCTCTCCTATTTAACGGTTACAACAAGTTTGGCTACAGGGTTTAACCAGCGGTGTACGCGGGAATCCAAATCACTTATGCCGCCATCGCCGTCGGTATCGCCAACGTTGCCACGGTGAACATGAATATTGGTGTTGCCTTCGGTCGCGGCAACACCCGTTGCGCCAGTGCTATTCATCGCACCTGGATCGAACGGTATTCCGCCATCGCCTGACATTCCCATTCCGTTAATAATTTCATCATTAGCTTCTGTACCCGCATCGTAGGCACTAAGATAAAGCGTATATGAACCCGCTTCGCTTGGAATTTTCCAACTGTCTAGACCAACAAAACCATCGTTAGTGGGTAGCAACATGCCGGCAAGGCTAAGGTGCGTCATATCGCCAATGTCCCAAGCATCAAGGTTTGCTGTTGTGCCCGGTGCGGATAAGCCGCCCGCAATATTTGCAGCGATTAACGCGCCAGCATCGGTCGCTAGAGTCTCAAGTCCGGAAGTATCCCCACCTTCAGCCATCATTTGTAGTTGCAGGCTAGCCGCTTCACCGAGCTCGTAGTTATGAAAACCATAAGCATGCGCCGTTGCTAAGAGTGGCGTGTAATAGATGCCTTGAGTTAGATTGGTAAAGCTAAGGTCAATTTCCGCTGCATTTGCCGAAGTAGCTGTAGCGACAAGTGCACTTAAAGCAAGTGCACTAAAAAGTGGTTTTATATTCATGTGTTTCCCCGATAACGATCACTGTTGGTTTTATTTCGATAACGCTATATGACCGCTGTTAAGTTGGCCTTAGCTGGTACGAAAGTAGAATACAAACTAATCATCAAGGGACTATCACGGCTTTATCACATTTTTATCACGCCGCGTTTGTGTCACACTAGGGCAGATGCGTTTTTCAGGTCCAGCTCCAAACCGTGTTTGTGGCCGTTTTTTCAGGCCTGGAAATGGGACCATCTATTTAGGTGCTAGTTGGGGGTTAGCTGGGTGCTAGGTGGCTGCTAGTCTTCGCACCCTGATTGTGCGGCCGAGCCTTAAAGCCTTTAAACTAATACCGTTAAACTAATACCTTTAGACTAATACCGTTAAACTAATACCGTTAAACTAATACCTTTAGACTAATACCTTTAGACTAATACCTTTAGACTATGGCCTTACGTTAAGGCCTTAATCTCAACCAAAGTTCTAACATTCAACTCTACGGAAGTAATTCGACCATGCCGCTATTACGACTATTACGATTGCTTTTAATCTTAGTTATCAGTTTTGGACTTTTTTCTTGCGACAAGGAGGCCGCGGGCCCAATAGGTTCCGCGACTAATGAAACGCTTAGCTCCGAACAACAGCACACGGAAGACGCCGCACAAGCGTCAGTTGAAGTATTAGTAGAAACAGCCGTAGAGGTGTACAAATCGCTTGGCGATTTAACGGACATTCAGTCACATAAGGTCTTGCGTTTAATCAGCACACGCATCGATCTAGATTCGGCATTACCGCGTTCCGGAATTTCAAAATCGCACTATAGAATCATGGCTGAAGACTTCGCTAAGCAACAAGGTTTAGCCGTAGAGTGGGTTTATGTTGATGACTTTAGTCAACTTATACCAACGCTTAACGAGGGTCTTGGCGACATTATTATTAGCAATATAAGCGTCACTAAAGAACGTAAAAAAAATGTTAGCTTTAGCAAGGCACTTAACCAAGTATCGGAAGTATTAATCACCCACAAGAGTGAAGCGTATTCAAACATCACAAACGCAGACGATATTAATTCACTTAGCGAACTCGACATGCATTTGGCGGAAGGGACCGTATTTTTTGAAACACTTAAGGAACTCGAGTTCCCCAATACCATTACCGTCAGCCCGACAGGAAGTACCGTTCACAGCATTTTATCAACTATTGATAAAATGCCCAACGCCGCTACGATATTAGACAGCGACGAGGCCGACGATTATTTAGACTTATTTCCAAATTTAACCCGCAGCGTAACGTTAAAGAAAAATCGCAAAGTTGCTTGGGCCTTAAGAAAAAACAACCCCGCTTTACTAAAAACTCTAAACGAATTTCTAATCGCACACCATATACAAGAATCCAATAAAGAATTGGTCAAGCGGGATTGGCACGACATAAAATCTAGCGGAAGGCTACGCATGCTGAGCCTTAATAATCCCGCTAGCTACTTTATGTGGCGCGGCGAACTAATGGGTTTTGATTATGAGCTTTTGAAGAAGTTCGCCGACGATGAAGATGTTATTTTGTCGGTCATTGTGAAAGATTCCATTCCCGAATTAATACAAGCTCTACAGAGCGGTGAAGGCGACGTTATTGCGGCTTCACTGACAAAAACGCCAGCTCGTGAGGTTCAAGGTATTCGTTTTAGCCGACCATATCTAAAGGTTGATGAGCTTATTGTTGCGCGAAAAGATCACCCCCAAATTACGGAAGCAGCACAACTCGCAGGATCCAAGGTAGCCGTTAATCCGGCGACAACGTTTTACACTAAATTAATAGCTTTAAAACATTCCGGTATCGACTTCGAAATCGTTGAATTCCCCGACGCTAGTACGGAGGAGCTCATTGAAAATCTGCAAGGCCAAGAATACGACTATACGGTCGCTGATAGCCATTTACTCAAAATTGAAGAAAGCTACCATCAAAATGTCACAGCACAATTTGCATTAACAACTGATTCTAATATTGCCTGGGGTTTACGTGGCGATCAAATATTATTAAATAAAAAGCTGGATGCGTTCATTAAAAAACGTTATCGCGGCCTTTTTTACAATATGACGTTTAATAAATACTTCAAGAGTACTCGAAAAATTCAACGCTACCAAAAAGCGCGGCTACAAAAAGGTGATGATCTTTCGCCGTTTGACGGTATCGTGAGTCGTCAGGCCAAGCCGTACAACATGGATTGGCGCTTTATTATTGCGCAAATGTATCAAGAAAGTAAATTCAAACCTGATGCAAAATCGTTTGCAGGCGCCTTAGGTTTAATGCAGGTAATGCCACGTACAGCGAACGAGTTTGGCTATAGCGATTTGCACGAGCCCAACACCGGTATAGCGGCAGGCCTGGCGTATTTACATTGGTTAGAAAAACGCTTCCCAGGTGATTTGGATTTTCAAGAACGTATCTACTTCATATTAGCTGCCTACAATGCAGGCACAGGACATGTGCGTGACGCACGTAAGCTGGCCAAAAAACTCGATTTAAACCCAGACGTTTGGTTTGATAATGTGGAAGTCGCTATGCTGAAACTAGCCAAAAAAGAGTACTACCAACACGCACGCTTTGGGTATGTTCGCGGCCGCGAACCGGTAAATTATGTTCGTATGATTCGCGATAGATACTTGGCTTACTTAGAGGCGCAATAGGTACAGGTACAGGACTATAACCTACACATTGATATAATATATATTAAGCAATAATTTGTGGACTATAGCTAGTATTGACTAAAAATAATAATTGGCGCCTGAATAGCGAGGCGTTAATTTCTAGAGTAGTCTTGCAGTACCGTAGCCCATAAACAAATGCCTATGAATAGTTCTGACTACCTCAAAAAGTCGCCGACTACTTACAATATAATCGGAAAATTAAACAAGCCATATCCATAATGTGCCCACCTACTCGAATAGGTCCATTCTATTGTCACTACTACCGCAGATATATTGTCCACGATAAAGGTTCGCGCCTGGAACCGAATATTCCCCGCTGCCTCCAAGGGCATCACACATACCGATTGAGTGTTCAACAGGCACTAAGCTATCCGCAGCCCCATGCATCATATACATTCTAGAAAAAGAATCAGGGGGTTCAGCAATAAAATTGGGTAGTGAATTATCTACGATAAATGAATCGATTGATTTTTTTAAGTCTTTAAGGGATCCAAATTCTAAGTGAGATAATAAACCACTTACAGCACCGGTTCCTTGATCACCTTTATATTATTTACTTGACTGCAATAGTTGTCCAACAAAACTCGAGGCTTCATTATTACGTTCTGGATGACGTGGGATAAAGAATGACAAAGTCAAAGACGCTGCCGCAAAACCTATACCCACAATAAATACCGCCGAATGTGAATAGATCCAAACGATACCTAACAATGCGGGAATAACCACGGCGGCAATATGGTTGATGGTAAAACTAACACTCGCCGTAGAGGCTATATCATCGTGATCTGCTATTTTTTGGAAGTACGTTGTAACCGCTATCGCAAAGGCAAAAAACAGATGATCGATAACATATAGACCTGCAGCAATATTGGAATTTTCAACTAAGGCATACCCGCCAAACACACAAATCAATCCTACATATTCAATAATTAAAGCGTTCCGTTCACCAATCACACCAATCAACTTGCCGATTTTTTTTGCGAAAAAGAAATTGAAAGCATAATTGAGTATGAAAAGCTGGCTGATATCGGCAACACTATAGCCAAATTTTTCGACCATCATGAAACCGGCAAATACCACAAATATTTGTCTGCGTGCGCCACTTAGAAATACAAGCGCATAATATAGGCCGTATCGACGGCGCAATATTAGGCGCTTACGTTGTGTATCTTTATGTCCAAAGTCTTTGTTTTTCAAAAATAGAATAAGTGTTACGCCGACAACGGTTAAACCGCAAAACAGGTACATTAACCAATAGTCTGCGCCGAATACACCCATAGCCAACCAAATCAATCCGTAGGCACTTAATGAACCTACCGATTTTATCGACAATGCCTGTCCCATAAATTGCGGCGTATCTTTTTTATCTAACCATTGTAACGTTAAGCTTTTATTGATTGTTTCGAAGTAGTGGAAGCCGACAGACATAACGACTGTGGTGATGTACAAACCCGTTGCCGAGGGAAACAAGCCTGTCACGGCAATGCCGACACCCATCAAGAGTAACGACAATAGTGCGAATTTTTGTTCACGTAATATTATAAGTACAAAAATCGCCGTAAAGGCCAGAAAACCTGGAATCTCACGGATACTTTGCAAAATACCGATTTCTATACCGGTAAATGCGGCCCGCTCGATGGCGAAATTATTGAGCATGACCTGCCAAGAGGAGAACCCAAAAGCCATGACAAAGGTCATCGCTAAAAGTAGAATCTGCGGTTGCTTACTATTACTCGGAAAAGACATTAACAATACTTCCATAATTTCGAGAGGCGAAAGTATACTACTGCTACTGAATAATCCCTTAGAGAAAAGCATCAATATGACCCCAAGCACGATCAAAACCAGCCAACACCGGCTTATCTCATTATTATTTCTAGCCCTATCCTCTTTAAGTGCCTGTCATTCAAATCGTGCTCCGGTGTATGTTGATACCGCAGCACTTGCCTCACTTGACCTTAATAAGCGTGCTCAAACCGCAACTGATACGAAATACCGTGAGTTGGTACAAAGCTTAACCTTAGGCGAGGAACCCAGAAGTTCGTCCCGTTTGCGTGATTTATATCGACAATCAAGCTATTACAGTCCTGCCGATACCTCGCTCGATGATGCTAATCGAGCACTGATACATGCCATCGAAGATGGTGACGTCGATTTGTGCTCGAAGCTTGCGCACGCTATTCTTCAGCAGAATTACACTGAGCTTTACGCGCACTATGCCGCCAGTTACTGCAGTAAAGTAATGATGCACGATGACCTAGCCGTACATCATCAACACGTACTCGACGGATTAATGAATTCTATTAAAGACAGTGGTGATGGCCGTAGTATTGATACTGCGATAGAGCTCCTTAGCCTGCGCGAGCTACGCGCATTCCTCGATATCGAAGGATATAGCGCGCAGGATAAGCGACCTGTTCTTGTTCGTGGGAAAAACATCTTGGAGGTGATCGCTGTTTCCAATGCGGGCGGTAAATCAGAGATATTCTATTTCGACCTGAGTTCAAGTATTTTGCCACAAATGTATTAATTCGACTTTAGCCTTAACACCCTTTTGACCGTAAACTTACAGCGATACCGATCACACTCTATGACTCAATCAAATAGTACACGCACATCAAGCTTGCCCAGTATCGGCCTTGCACTCGGTGGCGGAGGCGTTAAAGGTCTTGCCCATATTGGCCTGTTAAAGCTATTGGATAAATACGAATTAAAATGCCAACGCATTGCCGGCACAAGTATGGGTGCAATTATTGGGGCGCTCTATGCGCATGGCTTAAGCGGGGCTGACATCGAAGAACGTGTTAGATCCCACCTTTTTAAAAAAGGCGAGCCCTTTAAAGACATGTTAAAACGCCGACACAAGCTCTTTCGCTGGGCAAAAGTTTTGCGCTTTGATAAAAATAAGGGCGCTCTGTTTGCCGCTAACGGTTTATTTGAGCACCTATTCGACGAGCTTCGCGACATTAACTTCGATGAACTCGAATGTACTTTTACTGCGATCGCAACGGATTATGAAAGCGGTAAAGAAAGCGTATTGCAACAGGG
Organism: Flavobacteriales bacterium; assembly: GCA_047638775.1. Classification (GTDB taxonomy): domain Bacteria; phylum Pseudomonadota; class Gammaproteobacteria; order Pseudomonadales; family Cellvibrionaceae; genus Agaribacterium. The sequence continues at coordinate 5,346 of JBLIMQ010000059.1, read as the reverse complement.
GCCTTTGCTCCCGGCTATTCTTGCTAGCATGGCTGTACCGGGTGTTTTTTCGCCGCAAAGAATTGATGGTCGCTTACTTTTGGATGGTGGCTTAGTGAATAATCTACCGTGTAATCATATCGTCGATGGCACCGATATTCGTCTTGCGAGTGATGTTATTAGTCTCGCTAAAACACCAGAACCCAGTGCGATACAAGCGCTAAGTGCTGCACTTAGCATTATGCTGCAACGCTCTACCGCCATAACACTCGAGCAATGCCCACCAGATTTAGTATTTCGAGTAGATACCGATGGCCTAGAGGCTTTTGACTTTCACAAAATTGATGCCGTATTGCAACGTGGTGACGAAGCCGCAGCGGCATTTGAAGAGAAGCTTATACGCTTGCTCCAATTAGAACCCCGTTAGTTTGGCTGAGGGAAGCTCTGATTAGGTGCAAATACTCTGAGGGCTGCTCGCTCCTACGTTGCTCGTCTTGACGACTCAATTACTGAACTACTAACCCGGCCGCTTAATTTAGCGACTTGATTGGGCTGCTGTGATTGGATTGCAGTGATTGGAGTACGCAATGTGACTGTATAATCTGGCCACTTCCCAGCTTATCTGTAGTCTGTAGTCTGTAGTCTGTAGTCTGTAGTCTGTAGTCTGTAGTCTGTAGTCTGTAGTCTGTAGTCTGTAGTCTGTAGTCTGTAGTCTGTAAATGTAGTTACACACAACTAGCCATGAATGTGACCAAGGCGATTAACGATATACATACTCAGGCCTCTCACTACATTCGCTGAGTAGCCCACAGCCTTAGTCGCATCTCCCTAGCGATTACATACAGTCCGCGTCATTCGTAATTATCTCGGCTCAACGAGGCATTTCATTTTCTAAAACCGGCAGTAATAATTCATAAGCCGCTTTGGTTATTATGAACTCTTCACTTGATCCGCCTTTATCTGGGTGCTGTTGGTTAGCCAGCTGTCGGTACCGTTTTTTTAATTCGACTAAACTCACATCTGCATTTAGGCCTAAGGTTACCAAGGCCTGCTGATGCTCCTCATCATCTCTCACCGTAATTTTACTGTAGGCCTGCCAAAAGCTATTCAATAGCTCATTAACCGAGGTTTCGCTCGCCTGGGTGAAGTTTTGCCAATTCAAATAGTAACCAGCCAAGGCTTGGGATTCACCGCGCTTTAATAGCCTAGTATTGTTGGTGGTGCGGGTATTGGCATTAGCGGTGGTATTGGTATTAGCGGTGGTGCTGTCACCACTATTTTTTCGCGCGCGGGAGTCGTCAAAATGATAACAGCATTCAATGTCTAAGGCTGATATGCGTAAAATGTAGTGTTTTTCTAGGTGCCAGCGCGCTTGAATACTATAAAGGGCATTTCGAATTAGAAAATGCTTTTGGAACATTCGCAGTTCATCCCCTAGTGCAATTTTAGGGAGCAATTCTTGCTCGACCAAAACCTGCATTAATTGATATTCGCTATGCACTTGCATGTGTGCACTAAGATGCTGCTCTAGAAACTCTTCAACGGGGTTTTCCATACACTAACCCTAGCTTAAGTTAGCAACAAGAGGCCAGTAAAATATGAAAAGTTAAGTAGATCTACACAATTGGGATACACATACGAAGGGCGGAGACTTAAATAATGATCGAAAATTGAGTGAAGCGCACATGACAACGCCTCACTCTTGAAGGCCTATTGCCAGCCTTCAACACCTTCCATATCGGGCAACTGGTGCGCGATACCTTTGTGACAATCGATACAGGTTTTTTCACCAAGACCCAGAGCCGTACTATGTTGTACTGAAGCCCGGGCACTCTGGCGAGTAAAATCCATATATTCAAAGTCGTGACAGTTACGACACTCTAACGAATCATTCGCTTTAAATCGCGCCCACTCATGCTGCGCCAACTCCAAACGCTTACCTTCAAATTTTTCACGCGTATTAATGGTTCCAAAAATTTTGCCCCAGACTTCTTTAGAGGCCTGAGTTTTACGCGCAATTTTATCGGACCAGTTATGCGGCACGTGACAATCAGGACACGTCGCTCGTACGCCGGAACGATTACTAAAATGAATGGTGCTTTGTAGCTCTTTATAAACGTTGTTTTCCATCTCGTGACAGCTAATACAAAACGCTTCAGTATTGGTTACCTCTAAGGCTGTGTTAAAACCACCCCAAAAGATAATACCGGCCATAAAGCCACCCATTGTTAAAAAGCCTAAGCTTAGGTGCATGGCTGGGCGGTTAAAAACCCGCCACGCCGCACGAATTTTATTCAACACAAGTCTATTCCTTATTCATTACAGACTCTACGTCTTTAAATTCATTGATAAGCAGAGGTTTACGCTCCACCTGAGTGACATGACACTGCGTACAAAAGTATCGGCGAGGGGACACATCCGCTAAAAAATTGCCATCTCTATCCATAAAGTGGGTCACACTAATCATGGGTGCCTGCGAATCTTCTGTACGATTGCGAGCATGACAACTTAAGCATTTATTGGCTTTAAGGTCGATTTGATAATTATTGATGTGGTGTGGAATCGTAGGCGGTTGCATAGGATACGCACGTGCACGTTTAATATCTTTATTTGACGCATTTTGTAGGAGCGCAGGCTCTTGATTTGTCTCGGCTAGTGGCACACCTTGACGCAATGTAGCAATCTCATTGGAAACCGCACTAAACGTTACGGCACACAGTACTAGCGCTGAGAGTATTTGCATAAAACCTTTCATCGTAACAAACCTCACACCTTAGTAATTTTGACAGCACACTTTTTATAATCAGTCTGCTTGGATAATGGATCGGTAGCATCGAGCGTCACTTTGTTAATAAGCTGGCGCGAGTCAAACCATGGAACAAATACTAAACCTTGCGGCGGCTTATTACGGCCACGCGTTTCTACCCGTGTGACGATCGAGCCGCGACGAGAAGCGACTTCGATTTTGTCTCCGCGACGTAGGCTAAGCTTTTTGGCATCTTCGGGGTGCATAAAACATACGGCATCCGGAAAGGCTTTATATAGCTCGGGTACACGTTGCGTCATAGAGCCTGAGTGCCAATGCTCAATAACACGGCCTGTACTCAACCAAAATGGAAATTCAGTATCCGGTGGTTCGGCGGGTGGTTCGTAAGGGAGCGCAAAGATTACGGCCTTGCCGTCGGGCTTACCATAAAACTGGAAGCCTTTACCTTTTTCAACATAAGGATCACTGCCTTCACGGAAGCGCCACTTTGTTTCTTCACCATTAACAACAGGCCAACGTAATCCGCGCTCTTCATGGTAACGATCGAAAGGGGCTAAATCATGTCCGTGGCCACGACCGAAAATGGCATACTCTTCGAATAGGGCTTTTTGGATGTAGAAGCCAAATTCGTTTGCTTCGAAGTTTTCATAATCATCATGCGTGACGATAGCGGAAACTTTTTATCGTTATCTTGCTTGAACAATACGTCATACAGTGTTGAATTTCTGTACTCCGGCTTTTTGGCAATAAGCTCTTCCGGCCATACTTCAGTCACTTTAAAGCGCTTAGAAAACTCAACGAGCTGCCATAGATCTGAGCGTGCCTCACCCGGCGCGTCCGTCAATTGATGCCAAAACTGTGTACGACGTTCGGCATTACCGTAAGCGCCTTCTTTCTCTACCCACATGGCTGTTGGTAGTATCAAATCTGCAGCTTGTGCGGTTACTGTGGGGTATGCATCCGATACAACAATAAAGTTGTCTGGGTTACGATAACCCGGCAGCACTTCTTCGTTTATATTGGCGGCCGCTTGTACATTGTTATTGCACTGCACCCAGTAAGCATTAATTTCGCCATCTTTTAACTTACGATTTTGCAATACCGCGTGCGCTCCAACTTTTGGATTCACGGTACCTTCTGGAAGGCCCCACGTTTTTTCGGCAAACGCGCGATGCTTTGGGTTCTTAACAACCATATCGGCAGGAAGACGATGAGCAAAGGTTCCAACTTCACGTGCTGTGCCACACGCCGACGGTTGGCCGGTTAAACTGAATGGGCTGTTGCCTGGTTCAGAGATCTTGCCGGTCAATAAATGAATATTGTAGAGCAGGTTGTTCATCCACACACCACGGGTATGCTGATTCACACCCATCGTCCACAAAGACATTACTTTGATTTTCGGATCTGCATAAATTTTCGCAAGCTTTATGAGCTTCTCTTCACTTACGCCACTAATTTCGCTGGCTTTTTTAACGTCATACTCAGCAACAAAAGCTGCAAACTCATCAAATTCAATCGGTTTTGAACCACCGGCAGCATCAGCATTTTTTGCCGCTTTTTGGCGCGGATCTTCAGGCCGTAAGCCATAACCAATGTCGTCATTACCTTTACGGAAATTGGTATTTTTATTAACGAAGTCCCAATTTACTTTTTTGTTTTCAATAATGTAATGCGCAATAAAATTGGCGATCGCCAAATCAGATTGCGGGTTAAAGATAATTGGCAAGTCGGCTAGATCGAAGCAACGATGTTCGTATGTAGACAAAACATTAACGGTTGTATCGGGTGCGCTCATGCGACGATCACTGATGCGGGTCCACAGAATAGGATGCATCTCGGCCATATTTGAGCCCCACAATACAAAGGCATTGGCATGCTCGAAATCATCGTAGCAGCCCATAGGCTCATCAATACCAAAGGTACGCATAAAGCCACCTACGGCACTGGCCATACAATGGCGCGCGTTGGGATCAAGATTATTGGTTCTAAAGCCGGCCTTCATGAGTTTAACGGCGGCGTAACCTTCCCATACCGTCCACTGGCCAGAACCAAACATGCCGACGGCTTCTGGGCCTTTTTCTTTCAGTACTTTTTTGAATTTTTCGGCCATGACATCAAATGCGGTATCCCACTCTACTTCGGTGAAATCGCCCTCTTTATCATACTGACCATTTTTCATCCGTAATAAGGGCTTAGTTAAGCGATCGTTGCCATACAGGATTTTTGATAAGAAATACCCTTTAACGCAGTTTAAGCCGCGGTTTACCGGTGATTTAATATCACCATGTGTCGCTACAACGCGACCATTTTTAGTCGCGACATTAACGCTACACCCGGTTCCACAAAAACGACAAGGAGCTTTCGACCATGTTAGTTTTGAATCGGCTGAGCTGGCAATGAGGTTGGTAGCGGCCGCTGGTAGGCTTATGCCCGCAGCAGACGCTGCGGCTGCCAGGCCTGCTGTTTTACTAATGTACGTCTCTTCATGCTCCAACGAGTTCCTTATCTAGTTCACTAGCGCGTTCACACTGGTGATATACCAGCGAGACAGACATGACGCCTTTCTGCGCTTCAAAGTTTTTAATTAAATCGTTTATAGC
>JBLIMQ010000058.1:0-26270 GCA_047638775.1 Flavobacteriales bacterium | reverse complement strand
TTTCTCCATTACTCTCAATGACAGATTGATACCAATAAAAGCTCTTTTTTCTACGCCGTTCAAGCGTACCTTCGTTATCATCGTTTAGGTCTACATGGATATACCCGTAACGTTTCGACATTTCTGCAGTGGAATTACTCACTAAATCGATGGGTCCCCAACTTAAATACCCTATTAGGTCTACGCCATCGTCAATAGCTTCTGCGACTTGTACTAAGTGTTCGTTTAGGTAATGAATACGATAGTCATCATTAATACTACCGTCTTCTTCCACTGTGTCTTTTGCGCCAAGCCCGTTCTCGACAATGAAAAGAGGTTTTTGGTAGCGCTCATGTAATAGATTTAAAAGATAGCGCAAACCTTTAGGGTCGATTGGCCAGCCCCAATCAGATTCAACAAGGTGGGGGTTCGGGCCAGCCGTAATGAGGTTTTGATATTTTTCGTCGTTGCCTGCGCTCGTAGTACCGCTTGCGTAATAACTAAATGAAACGAAGTCGACACAACCTTTTTTAAGGATAAGCTGGTCTTCAGGTGAGATTACTATATCGATAACATTCTCACGATAAAAGCGCAGCATGTAACCGGGGTATAGGCCGCGAACTTGCACGTCACCAAAGAATAGCCAACGGTTGTTTTCATGCATTGCAGCCAGTATATCGTCGGGTTTACAACTTAGGGGGTAGCAGACTGCTCCTAATACCATATTGCCGACCATGCACTGTGGTGACAGCGTATGAAACGCATCAACAACAATCGCGCTGGCGAGTAATTGGTGGTATATAGCTTGATGCCGCTCTTGTTCACTGGCATCTTCGCGAATGCCCAATCCGGTAAAGGGGGCATGCAAGGCCATATTGATCTCGTTAAAGGTGAGCCAATACGAAACTTTAGTGTGATAACGCTTGAATACGACTTCAGCGTAGCGTGTAAAAAATTCGATAGTTTTGCGGCTATGCCAACCCTGGTGATTTACTGTCAATGCGTAAGGCATCTCGTAGTGGGAAAGGGTGACCATTACTTTCATGCCATGGCGCGTTATTTCGTCAAATATCCTATCGTAATAGGCTAGGCCTTCTTCGTTCGGTTTAATTTCGTCGCCATTAGGAAATATACGAGACCACGCAATCGAAAGCCGTAAGCAACTGAAGCCCATTTCGGCGAACAAGCTAATGTCTTCGGGGTAACGATTATAAAAATCAATCGCGACATCTTTAATCGATTGTTCACGATTTGAGTCGTAGGGAACATGCGGTGCGGATGTCCCGTTGGGCTGAACGTCGGATGTCGACAGTCCTTTACCATGACTTAAAAAGGCACCTTCACATTGGTTGGCCGCTAACGAGCCGCCCCATAAGAAATTTGGAGGAAATTTTTGCATGTTCAGGTCTCTGCTTAGCTATAGAGTATTTTAGATGTATAGGCCGATCGAGTGTGTACGTAATTACGAATAATTGATACATGTAAGTGTAGTTGTTTGGGGGGGGATACTTTCTAAGTATGCTTGTTAAACGTTATAACGTGAATTTACGCCTGTTTTTGTTGAGCCATAGAAAATACCTTGATTAATTGCTAGTGACTTATTTAGCGTCAATAGGAGCCATGCTTAAATAATTACCGACAATCTAAATTTATTATACTTTAGCTGAAAGTCCAGGCTGTTTTGATTTATTAATAGTCAAATTCCGCAGCCAGTGCTTTTTCTTTATTCGCCAAACGAATAAGGCAACCTTACATAGCTCTTCAGAGTAGGCGACCATAACAACAAATATTAAGGGCCACTTCAGATAGAGCGCGGCAATTAACGTGAGGGGAATACTGATTATCCACATTCCGATCACGTCGATATACATACATGCTTTGGTTTCTCCGCCTGCACGTAATACTCCCATTGCTAACGTCATATTGATAACCTTGATCCATGCGGTTAGCGTGATGAAGATAAAAACGGTTTCAGCGGCTGCTAATGTTTCGGCTGGTAATCCTGAAAATGGCATTAGGATAAAATCCCTAGATAGGAAAATAATCAGACCGACACCAAACGCGGCAATAGGATTCAAAAAAGCGTAAGTTCGTGCACATTGCCAGGCATCGTCAAAGCGGTTTGCGCCTAAGTGCTGCCCAACAGTGATAGAGCACGCTGAAGACATGCCAAAAAATAATGCAATAAAAATGCTTTCAATAGGCGTTAAAATACTCATCACGGCTAGTTCACGTGAGCCTAGTTGTCCATAAATTACTTGATAAACAAATGTGCCGCAGGACCAAACGCCAAAACTAATCATCATTGGCATTGCGAGTTTCAGAAAATGTTGTACTTGTTCTAGGTCGAGTAAGTGTTGGAAGTCCGCACGTTTAAACCAAAGTACATGCTTACGTTGGTAAAGAATAGTTAGCATCAGGCCTACGTGGATTGTTCGGGCAATTACAGTAGCTATAGCGGCACCCATGACTCCCAGTGGGGGTACTCCGAGTCCGCCGTTTATGAGCCAAAAATTCAAAATAATATTGATGCTAATGGCACAAAGGCTAAGCATCATCGGTGTTTTAACCTGACCCAAACCCCGGATAGCGTTTTCTAGTATTAGTACAACGGCTACAAAAGATAGGCTAGGAATAATAATCCATAGGTAGTGTTGGCCTAGTTTAATAGTTTCTGCGTCGGTCGATGCCCAGCCAATAATACTGTCGGCAAAGAAGAGGTTGAAAAGGATAATGGGTAAAAGTGCTATGTGCGCAAGTATGCAGGCCATGCCGATTGTGCTTCGAATTTTGCCTATTTTGTTTGCGCCATAAAATTGGGCAGATAATACGCCGACAGTCCAAGCAATACCCAGCAAAATACCTAGTATAACAAACTGAAAACGATTACTTAAACCGACAGCGCTTACTGCGGCATCGCCTAAATGGCTCACCATTGCAACATCAATCATACTAAGTGAATTTGTCATGACAGATTGCAGTGAAATTGGCCACGCAAGTGCCAAGCTTAGTTTGACGATTTTAGGATCAATGAATTTCATAGTGGTTTCTGCGTGGCGGTCGTAAATCGGCGATTAGGTTTTTTTTAGTAGTGTTTTAAACTAGCCCGTACTTTTGTATTTATAAGTAATTATGTAGGGCGGTGCTTCAGTGTTTTAACGAGCTTTAGTCGGGATACAAAAAAGGCCAAGAATTAATCTTAGCCTTTAATGTTTAACCGTATGACGTAATGTCAGTCTCTAACGCTTCTTACTCAAGCCAAACGGCCGGAAGATACGTGAAAAGAGTTATATGATTTTTGTCATATCAGACATGTGTCCACGCAAGATCCCGCCAATGGTTTCAACAGGGTGACTACGCAATGCGTCGTTGACTTCAATAAGTCGTGCATTGTCGACGCCGTTGTCGCTTGTGCTTAAACCTTTACCGATAACGTCAGTTTCGATGTTTTTCATAAAGTCTTGTAGCAATGGCAAGCAGGCATGGTTGTATAGGTAGCAACCGTACTCGGCCGTATCAGAAATAGTTGCGTTCATTTCGTACAATTTTTTGCGAGCAATGGTGTTCGCAATAAGTGGAGTTTCGTGTAGAGACTCATAGTAGGCTGATTCTGCAATAATGCCCGCAGCTGTCATCGTCTCGAAAGCCAATTCAACACCCGCTTTAACCATGGCAACCATCAAAATACCGTGATCGAAAAATTCTTGCTCTGAAATTGCAACATCACCAGCCGGTGTTTTTTCGAAAGCCGTTTCGGCTGTTTCTGCGCGCCAGCCAAGTAGTTTAGAGTCGTCGTCAGCCCAGTCGGCCATCATTCCACTTGAAAACGCACCAGACATAATGTCGTCTTGATGCTTGTTATACAGTGGGCGCATGATGAGCTTTAGTTCTTCAGAAAGGTCAAAAGCCTTAATTTTTGCAGGGTTAGAAAGACGATCCAACATATTGGTAACGCCACCGTACTTAAGTGCTTCTGTAACAACTTCCCAACCGTATTGAATAAGTTTTGAGGCATAGCCTGAATCAATACCTTTCTCGACCATTTTGTCGAAGCAGAGCAGTGAGCCTGTTTGCAGCATACCGCAAAGAATTGTTTGCTCACCCATAAGGTCAGATTTAACTTCGGCAATAAACGACGACATCAATACGCCGGCTTTGTGACCGCCAGTACCAACGGCATAGGCCTTGGCTATGGCTAAGCCTTCGCCACGTGGATCGTTGTCTTCGTGTACTGCAATCAGTGTAGGGACTCCGAAACCACGAACATATTCTGCGCGTACTTCTGAACCAGGACATTTTGGTGCAACCATAACGACGGTTAAGTCCTCGCGTATTTTCATGCCTTCTTCAACGATATTAAACCCGTGAGAGTATGCTAAACATGCGTCCTTTTTCATTAGCGGCATAATTTCGCTAACAACAGGAGTGTGTTGCTTGTCTGGAGTTAGGTTTAATACAAGGTCTGCCGTAGGGATTAGTTCTTTGTAAGTGCCAACAGTAAAGCCATTTTCAGTAGCATTTTTCCAAGATTGACGCTTCTCATCAATGGCGGCTTGACGCAAGGTATATGAAACATCTAAGCCACTGTCACGTAGATTAAGACCTTGGTTGAGGCCCTGGGCTCCACATCCGATGATGACAAGCTTTTTGCCTTTAAGCACTTCAACACCATCTGAGAACTCAGCGAGTTGCATAAAACGACATTTGCCAAGCTGGTCGAGCTGCTCGCGAAGTGGCAGAGTATTAAAGTAGTTGTTCGACATAATTGTACTTTCCATTAGCTGAGGGTATTGCCTTAGGGCGAATACCAAAAAATTTAGAGCTTAGGCGTGTGGCTTCGCGCTCGAAGGAGAGGGAAGCTCAATAAGCGCTTAAGCGGCTAACCACATGACCTTGAGGGCGTTTTTGCACTCAAATGTTGTTGTCAGCACTATAGGGTTTAATAAACGCAGCTACTTTATAGAAAATATCACCGTAGGTAAATTGATAGTGAGCGAATAAGTGGCAAAGACCTTGATGTTTGCGCCGACGTAGGGCTAGTTAGGTCAGTCTTTCAGTCTTTGTATGGAAATAGGCCTAAATCAGAAGTAAAAAAGCCCCTATATTTCGAACGAGGCTTTAATTGTGCCAGTGCCAGTGCCAGTGCCAGTGCCAGTGCCAGTGCTCGGACTCGAGCGTAGCGGTCTAAAGAGCTAGCGCAGTCAAGCAGCCGTCCGCGAACACGAACTCGTTCCCACACTCCGCGTGATAATGCATATGCCGTAGCGAAGGAAGCAGTAGAATTCCCACGGAGGACCGTGGGAGCTAGTGCGGTCAAAACTCGACTCTTACTGGTAGGTGCTCGTTGAGTGCAAAGTATCAATCACATTGAGTGTTACCCGGTTCTGTATTTTGTGTGGTTGTGTAAAAACAGGTTTAAAAAAGAAGGCCATGAGGATTAGATAAGCGACAGGATATCTCTTGAATCTATATGTCACTCGCATTTACATATCTACTGGCACGCCTACAGAAAAATCTCACTCTATGAATGCAAAGTCGATTAAATGGGTGTTTGGTAAGTGATAATTATTCTCGCTTAATGTTCATCTACTCCTAATATTTAGGCAAGCGATAAAAACGTTGAGGTCAATAAAGCCAGAATGGTGGCGGGCTATTGTTGGGATTGGGTGAGTGACTCCATCAAAAAAGCCAATGATACAACCGCGATGGATAATGTTATTCCCCAATGCGGCAAAAGAAATAGCCGATACCCTTATTAAAAACATCTACCGCATATTAATGACCCAAGGCCACACAGGCGTTCATATATGAATTTAAACCTGTTAAACTTCCCTTAACTGTTAAAAACCACCAAAAACCAGTAAATACGATGACTAATGATTCAAATGACCATGTCATGACTTTGGAGGAACTCGCTATCTACCTCAAGGTCCCCAAGTCCACCATGTACAAGCTTGTGCAAGAGGGGCGTATTCCAGGTCAAAAAATAGGTAAACAATGGCGTTTCGCTAAAGTGGCTATTGACCGCTGGCTGGATACAGAAGCCAAGCAAAACGGAGATTAGATCGGCATGTTTACTAGACATCAAAGTGCTTATTTTGCTCACTGGTTAACCCAAACGGGTAAGTTGCAACATCAAGTGTCCCGGGTTATGGCCTCAGCAAGAGTGGATATGAACCCACACCAAGTTGAAGCGGCCTGTTTTGCATTGAAATCTCCTTTAGAGAAAGGCGTGCTGTTAGCTGACGAGGTCGGGCTAGGTAAAACCATTGAAGCGAGCCTTGTTATTGCTCAAAAGTGGGCCGAGCACAAGCGCAAAATTTTGTTGATTGTGCCTGCCTCGCTGCGTAAACAATGGAACCAAGAGCTTCTTGATAAGTTTGAGCTGCCCTCAACGATTGTTGACAGTAAAATTGCCAATGATCTAAAAAAGAAAGGTATAACCAATCCATTTGAACAGGATGACCAGATTATTATCAGCTCCTATGAGTACGTAGCGGGGCAAAAAGATCGCGTCAGCTTAACCTCATGGGACTTGGTTATCTTCGATGAAGCTCATAAGCTTAGAAATGTTTATCAAAAAAAGAGCGGTAAGCGAGCAAAATCAATATTAGAGGCTACTCGGGAAGCGGCAAGCCGAGTATTGTTATCGGCAACCCCCATTCAAAATAACTTAATGGAGTTGTACGGTTTAAGCCAAGTGATAGATCCTCATTTTTTTGGTGACGAAAAATCGTTTAAACTTCTATACGTTAATAAGCAAAAAAATAAAGGCGCTGTACTCGATTTAAAAAAACGTATTGAGCCGTTATGTCATCGCACGCTGCGCAGACAAGTACAACAAGAGGGAGGCATAAACTTCACCAATCGTTACGCGCTTACCGAAGACTTTACGCCCTCCAGTGAGGAGTGGGAGCTTCATCAACAGTTATCTGAATATCTACAAGCGCCCGACAATGAAGCGATTCATCCCCAAGCAAGGCACTTAGTTAGCATTGGTTTGCGAAAAATTTTGGCATCCTCTTCTTTTGCCGTGGCTGCAACCTTAAAGGGTATGGTGCAACGTCTGCGAGACAAGCAACTACTAGACGAAGACTCACTAACGGATCTTGAAGATGCAGATGATTGGCGTGATAACGAATTTGGGAATTTAAACGCATCAAATACCCACAAAGCGAACAAGTTAAAGCTGGAAATTGAGCTATTAAATACTTTCCAAGAGATGGCCGCTGGAATTGAAAAAAACGCTAAAGGCGAAGCGTTACTTAAGGTTCTGAACAAAGCCATGGAGATGACAGAGAACCTTGGCGGCCAAAAGAAAGCGGTTATTTTTACCGAATCTTGCCGAACACAGCAATACTTGAACGAGCTACTTAATAGCAGTGGCTATCAAGGGCGCATCGTCGTGCTCAATGGTTCCAATGCCGATACTAACTCCCAAAAAATCTACAAGGAATGGATTGCAAAGCACCAACACTCAGCACGAGTCAGTGGTTCTAAAGCGGCCGATATGAAAGCAGCGCTGGTGGAAAAGTTCAAAAGTGACGAAGCCGATATTTTGATATCGACAGAGGCGGGCGGTGAAGGCATAAACCTACAATTCTGTTCCGTGCTAATCAACTACGACTTACCTTGGAACCCACAAAAGGTAGAGCAGCGCATTGGCCGAGTTCACCGTTATGGCCAAAAGAACGATGTGGTTGTTGTCAATTTCGTTAATCGGAAAAATCCAGCGGATCAACGCGTCTTCCAGCTTTTAAATGAAAAATTAAAATTGTTCGAAGGCGTCTTTGGCGCGTCAGACGAAGTGCTTGGTGCAATTTCCAGCAGCATTGATATAGAAAAACGTATTTACCAAATATATCAACATTGTCGAAGTGATTTGGAAATAGAGCAGCAGTTCAATAAATTACAAGAAGACATGAGTGAGGCACTTCAAGTGCGCGAAGCGTCCGCACGTGAATCTTTAATGTCGAATTTCGACCGTGATGTGGTAGCTACACTCAAAAATACCCGCGATAGCAGTCAGGACTTTTTACAGGAGTACGAACGGGTTCTCTTAGATTTAGCAAAGGCGGAATTGCCCAACGCCGAAATAGAAACCAACCACTTTTTCCACGATAACCGTCGCTACGATTTAAGTTGGCATTTGGCGCAACAACACGATTCCGAGTTCTTTCGTTTACAGGCTTCAGAGCATTACCTTGCCTGGGATCTGGTTAAACGCGCCCAAAACTACAAGCTAGAACAAACCAAACTAGAATTTCAATATGGCGCATTGGTTGGCCATTATGTTGCGTTACAGGACTTGGCTGGCCAGTCGGGGGATTTGGCTGTTTATAAGCTAAGTTTCTCGTACAATCTTGGGCGAACCACATCAAAACAAATTTTTGTTGTGGCGAAAACCGACGCAGGTCACAGCCTAAGTGAAGAGAACGCAGCCCATCTCCTGTGCGTACCTGCGAAAGAAATCGTACTAGATACACCGGTAAATGAAGACGCGCTGAACCAAAAAATGGATCAAGTGCTTGATAGCCAAAAGCGGCTGAAAGAAGATGAGTTAGACGGCTATTTAGAACAAGAATCCGAAAAGCTAGAGCGCTGGGCGCTGGATAGACGCAAAGCGCTTATGGAAACAGCCGACGAGCTAGACGAACAAATTCGACAGCTTAAAAAAGACGCTCGCCAATTGGCTTCTACCAAAGAAAAAATTGACGCAAAAAAGAGTCAGCGTAAGCTAGAGCGCAAACGTGACGACGCACTCACTGAATACCACCACGCGAAAAAAGAAATAGAGCAAGAAGAAGACAAACTGCTCGATGAAGTGAGCGAGAAGCTTGAGCTCAGCTGTGAGCTACAACAAATATTCAGCGTACGTTGGGTACTTAAATTGTAACTATGTCAAATTGTAACTATGTCAAACTGTAATTCTGAATGTATTTACACGAGATTAACGAGATTAACGAGAGTAAAAAGTGGAACGACAACAACTGGTTAAAGATTTGCTATTTCACATCCGTTTAGGGGAAGACTCCAGCATAGAGTTTAAAGCTGTCACCTTTGACGGCAGCAGACCCAAAGACCCAAACAAAGACAAAATGGCCCACGAGATAGCCGCTTTTGCCAATGGTCAAGGTGGGCGCATGGTCATGGGTGTGGAAGATAAAACACGCAATGTCTTAGGCATAGAAGATGCTTTAGTGTCTATCGCTGAAGAATGGCTAGTAAACATAAGTCAAAACAACATCAGCCCACCCGTGCGAATAGTCACTCGATTATTGCAACTGCCCAACCAGCAAGGTGAGTTGAAAACCGTTATATACGTAGAAGTGCCGCGCAGTATTTCTGTGCACCAAAGCGCTGGTCGTTATTATCAACGTGTGGGCTCCACTAAACAAGAGATGAAACCCGAAGTACTGGCGCGTTTGTTTCAGCAGCGCTCTCAGGCACGCTTGATACGGTTTGACGAAACTCAGATACCCGGTACCACACCAGCAGATATTGATTCCAATCTAAAGCAACGTTTCTTAAAGCCCAACATCCCAGAACAGGAGCAGCTTAAAAAGCTTCATCTAACGGCTGCCGAAGACTTTAACCAAAGTAATAGCCGAGGGCTTTCCCTATGTGGTGTATTACTGCTCACGCCAGACCCCACACAGTGGCTAAACAACGCGTATATTCAATGCGTTCACTACAGTGGAGATGCGCGTGATGCACAAGATCAGCTAGATGCCCAAGACCTTACTGGCCCCATCGATCAGCAAATTAATGCCGCACTGGATTTTGTAAAACGCAATATGCGTATTGCAGCTACCAAAGACGTGGGCCGTATAGATATCCCACAGTATGACTTGGGTGTCATATTTGAAGCCGTAGTGAATGCCGTCGCCCATCGAGACTACTCCATGACAGGCCGTAAAATACGCCTACATATGTTTGCCGACAGGCTAGAGCTTTATTCCCCCGGCCAACTGTCTAATAGCCTTACCATAGATGGCTTAATGGACAATACCGTCACCCGCAACGAAGCGCTAGTAAGTTTGCTCAGCCGCTACTATGCGGCACGGGAAGAAGCCGGTCGCCAAGCATTAATAGAGCGGCGGGGCGAAGGCGTACCTAAAATTATTAATCGCAGCAAAGAACTTAGTGGTAAAGAACCTGAATATAAAATGATCGATGACGCCGAATTGTTACTCACAATATTTGCCGCCAGCAAAAACGACCATAAGCGATAGATCATAGCCAATATATATTAGACAAGCCCATGACGATTCAACGAATACTAAAAAACAAAATAAAGTGGATTTGTTACAATTGGTCGAGGCAATCTATGGCCAGTATGACGATTTAGATCCAACGTTTATTGATAATTACGACAGTAGCAGCTTATAGGTAAGGCATGACAGATAACCAAAATACACACTTAGAACACGTAAAGATTAAGGGATTTAAATCGATTAAATCCTTAGATTTGGTGATGAAGCCAATTAATATTTTGATTGGTGCAAATGGTTCGGGTAAATCCAATTTCATTTCTTTGTTTACATTTTTGAAGAACTTGTCAGAAGGTAGGTTGCAAAATTATGTGGAAAAAAATGGTTTTGCAAATACTTTTTTCCATTTTGGCGCCAAAACAACACCGAAGATAGAGTTAGATATTGATGTTGGCTATAACGGTTATCATGTGGGATTTGAGCACGGCGTTGATGACGATAGATTTGTATTTAAGAAAGAGTACTGCAAGGTTAAAAGCTCCTCTAACACTTGGCATATTAAAGGCACTAAGGGTGAAAGTGGGCTGCTCCCTGGATCAGAAGCTGATAGTGATTACGTTCGAAAATACACGCGGGATTTTATGGGTGAATGCCGCGTATATCACTTTCACGACACAAGCCATACAGCGGGTTTTAAGCAAGCTTCAGACTTGAGTGCGTCAGATTTTCTGTATTCTAATGCTACTAATCTTGCGGCATTTCTCTATCGTTTAAAAAACGCCAAAGCCAAGAGCTATACAAAGAGCTATCTCGATATTGTAGAAGCGGTGAAAACCGTCGCGCCGTATTTTCATGATTTTTATCTTGAACCTAGAGGTGCAGAGAGCGAAGAAAAAGTTTTACTTAAGTGGATTCATCGCGACCATGAAGAACCTTTTTCCGCTAATCAATTATCTGATGGTACGGCACGCTTTATTTGTATGGCAACGCTATTTTTGCAACCGCTTTCGCTACGCCCTAAATTAATTGTTTTGGACGAGCCAGAGCTTGGGCTTCATCCCGCAGCATTAGAAGTACTGGCCGAACTCGTTAAATCTGCATCAAAAGAAAATCAAGTGATCTGCTCTACTCAGTCGGTAACTTTTGCTAATCAATTTGAAGCTAATGATTTTATTGTTGTTGATCAGGAAAAGGGTGCGTCTACATTTAAACGTGTTAATGAGAAAGAGCTGGAGGATTGGTTAGAGGACTATGCCATGGGTGATATTTGGACAAAGAATATTATTGGAGGTCGCCCAGAATGGTAAGAATAGGGATATCCGTAGAGGGGCCAACCGAAGAGCGTTTTGTGAAAGCTGTGCTAGCACCCTATTTGTTTGGGAAAGGTATTTACATTACTCCAATTTCAATGGGGGGCGACGTAAGCGTAGACCGAGCTAAGGGTGAATTAAAAAAAATGGCCAATAGTTTTGATTACCTGACAACACTTTATGATTTTTATGGCTTTAAGAAAAAAGCCGATAACGAAAGCAAGGCAAATCTGGAACAAAGACTAGAAAATGCAGTACACAATGGCGTGAAGCCCAAATTAATTCCCTATATACAAATGTACGAATTTGAAGGGATTTTGTTTTCCTGTCCTGAGGCGATGGAGCGTGCCTTAAATGAGTCTGGGGTTAAAGAATGGTGCCAAGGTGTACTTGATGACTTTAACGGTAACCCAGAGACTATAAATAATTCAATAGAGACCGCACCCTCTAAACGTTTAGAGAAAGAGACGTCTTATCGAAAAACAACACATGGGCCGAATATCGCTCAAGAAATCGGCATTGATAAAATACGAAAAAAGTGTATAGGCTTTAATGAATGGCTCAATAAGCTAGAGGCGTTAGTGACATGAAATTACACTTGAAGCCGGTCGCCAAGTATTAATCGAGCGGCGGGGCGAAGGCGTACCTAAAATTATTAATCGCAGCAAAGAACTTAGCGGAAAAGAACCCGAATACAAAATGATCGATGATGCCGAATTGTTACTCACTGTCTTTGCAGCCTCCAAACCCTTGGATACGCAACCAGATTAAAGCTAGCCAAAATTAAAATAGGCCAGATTAAAGCTAGGCCAAATTAAAACCAAGCCGAATTAAAACCAACAATAAATTTGGTATGAGGAAGTTTCATGACCGACAACCAAACACAGCTTAATGGCGATTCTTAAAGTATCACCGAGCAACGTAAAAAAGAACTCAAACAGCTATTCCCCAGCGCTTTCACCGAAACCCAAAATGATAAGGGTGACGTTGTTGAAATACTGGATTTTGAGCGCCTTAAAGCCGAGTTGGGTGAATTCAGCGAACTTTACGACAACCGCCGCGAGCGCTATGGCATGGACTGGCCCGGCAAGCGCGATTGCCTGCGTCTAATTCAAGAGCCCAGTCAGGCTACTTTAAAACCCTGCCGTGAAGAGTCGGTGGATTTTGATACCACAGAAAATCTATTTATCGAGGGCGATAATTTAGAAGTGCTCAAGCTTTTACAAAAAAGCTACTACGGCCAAGTCAAAATGATTTATATCGACCCTCCCTATAACACTGGTAAAGAATTTATCTACCCCGATAACTTTAGCGAGAGTTTAGATACCTACCTTCAATACGCCGGTTTAAAAGAAACCGGTGGTGAAGGGCGGAAGTGGAGCACCAACACGGCTAACGAAGGCCGCTTCCATACCAAATGGCTGAATATGATGTTCCCGCGTTTGTACTTGGCCCGTAATTTATTGCGCGAAGATGGCGTGATTTTTATTTCCATTGATGATAATGAAGTGGAAAATTTGCGGCGGATGTGTGATGAAATTTTTGGGGAGGAGAATTTTCTCGGGACTGTAGTCTGGAAAAATGCAACAGATAATAACCCAACAAACGTTGCAGTGGAGCATGAATATATTCATGTATATTCCAAAAATAGAAGTTCGCTGGAGCATGAGTGGAAGTCGCATGTAAATGAAGTAAAAAATAAACTTGTTTCCGTAGGAGTAGATCTGACTGGAAAATATTCCGAGAAGGAGATTCTGCAGCAAGAATATTCGAGTTGGTTTAAGGACAATAAAGCATACTTATGGCCTTTGGATAGATATAAGTATATTGATAAAGGGGGAATCTATACGGGCAGTCAAAGCGTCCACAACCCGGGGAAAGAAGGCTATCGATATGATGTATTGCACCCAACGACTGGGTTGCCTTGTAAAGAACCTTTGATGGGGTACCGATTTCCAAAAGAAACAATGGATGAGCTTTTAAACAAAGAAAAAATATTATTTGGAGATTCCCACGAAAAGATAATTGAGCTTAAAGTTTATGCATCTGAGTTTAAAGAGAAGTTGTCAAGTGTCATTGATCTTGATGGGCGCTTGGGCCCATACGATATAAGAAGTCTTTTTCCTGAATTTACAAAAGTGTTTACGAATCCAAAGCCCGTAAAATTATTGCAGACATTTATCCCATTTGTAGCTAAAAGAAATGATCTAGTATTAGATTTTTTTGCTGGTTCTGCCTCTACGGTCGAAGCATTGTTTAATACTTGTAATTCCGACGGCGAGAAAAGAAGGTTTATTGCTGTACAGTTGCCTGAATATCTGGATGAAAAGCATGAACTAGTACAATTTGGTTACGAGACTATCGCAGATATCGCAAAGGAGCGAATACGCCGAGTTGGCGTAAAGCTCAGTTCCGAAAAACAAGGAATATTAGATCTTGAAAACAATCAAAACCTCGACCTAGGCTTCAAAGTCCTAAAGCTCAACCAAAGCAACTTCAAACAATGGCAAGCCCCAAGCAAAGATGCAACTGACGAAGAATTGCTAAAACAAATGGCCTTAGGCTTGGACTATATCGACCCCAAGGCCTCGCAAGAAGACTTACTCTATGAGCTTTTAATCAAAGCCGGTGTTATGCCTACTGAAAAAATCGAACAGATTGAATTGGCTGGCTATAAAGTTTTTTCCATTGCAGAGGGTAGTTTGTTAATTCACTTGGAAAAAACCATTGATCAAGCGCTAATCGATACAGTATTGGTAGAAGCACCAGGGCAATTTATGTGTTTGGACAGCGCCTTCCAGGGTAATGACCAGCTTAAAACCAATGCGGTAAAAACCTTTGCGGCGTTTAATAGCGGCAAGCAAGGGCTTGACCGTATTGAATTTAAGACGGTGTAGGGGGCGGGATGAAACTTAAATTCGACCCCAGTTTGGATTATCAGCAAGAGGCTATCGCCTCTACGCTGGCCGTGTTTGATGGCCTAGCAAAAGACGGCGAAGCCTACCGTCGCTTAGGTATCGCCAATACCTTAACGCTAAACCCCGACAAACTACTGGCTAACATCCAAAAAACACAAGAACAAAACGTCATTGAAAAATCCAGCACTTTATATACGGCTGATGATGCCTACCCTTTTCCAAACTTTTCGGTAGAGATGGAAGCCGGCACAGGTAAAACCTATGTCTACCTGCGCACTATTTTTGATTTACACAAACTCAAAGGCCTGCGTAAATTTATTATTGTGGTGCCCTCGGTGGCCATCCGTGAAGGTGTGCTGTCTTCCCTCAAATTAATGAAGGATCATTTTAAAGGTCTGTATGAAAATACGCCTTTTGATCACTATGTGTATAACTCTAAAGACCTCTCTAAAGTGCGCCAATTTGCTACCGCCAATACCTTGCAAATTCTGATTATAAATATTCAAGCCTTTCAGCGTGATGCGGGCAATGTGGAAAGTTACAACGACTTAACGCCGGAGGAAATTAAAAACTCTCGGTCATTCACCGCGAGCAAGACAAAATGTCGGGCGTTAAACCCATTGAGTTTATTCAAGACGTAAGGCCGGTATTAATTATTGATGAGCCGCAATCGGTGGACAACACCCCAAAAGCCCAGCGCGCGATTAACCACCTAAAACCCTTGTTTGCCCTGCGTTATTCCGCCACCCATAAAAACCCCTACCATGTGCTGTATCAGTTAGGGCCTGTAAAGGCTTACGATTTAAAATTGGTTAAGCAAATCTCTGTAGCCTCTATTCAATCGCAAACGAATATAAACCAAAATTACTTAAAACTCAGCAAAATAGGCTTTACCGGTAAAGCGAAAACGCCGTCTGCGTCGGTGGTTATTTTTGAAGATACCGCCAAAGGCACCAAAGAACTCACCGTAAAGCTTAAGCAGGGCACTGATTTAGCCGATCACAGTAATCGAGCCGGTTACCAAGGTTATGTGGTCGATGAAATTTATGCCGAGCCGGGTGTAGAGTATGTGCGCTTTGCCAATAATGTGGTGTTAGAGCCAGAGCAAGAAAAAGAAGTCATTCACCAAGAGGTAATGAAAGAGCAAATCCGCCAAACGGTTGAGGAGCACTTTAAAAAAGAGCGCAGCCTACAAAAGCAGGGTTTTCAGGTGAAAGTATTGTCACTCTTTTTTATCGACAAAGTGGCCAATTACACCTTTTACGACGACCAGGGTAACCTGCAAAAAGGCAAAATTGCCCAGTGGTTTGAAGAGGCCTACCAAGAATGTGCAGCATCGCCCTTATTTAGCCAATTACCCAAGCGCAACGTAGAGCAAGTACATAACGGCTATTTTGCCGAAGTGAAGAAAAAGGGCAAAGTTGTAGAGTTAAAAGATACATCCGGTAACACCGCAACCGATGCCGAAGTCTACGAACTGATTATGAGAGACAAAGAGCGCCTGCTGGACGACAGCGAACCTTTGCGATTTATCTTCAGCCATTCCGCATTAAAAGAAGGCTGGGATAACCCCAATGTGTTCCAAATATGTACCCTGCGTGATATCGGTAGCGAACGCGAACGCCGCCAAACCCTTGGCCGTGGTTTACGCCTGCCGTGGATGCCAACGGTGACAGACTTTACGACCCACAAGTGAATCGCTTAACGGTAATCGCCAGTGAATCGTTCGAGCAATACGCCCTTAACCTGCAAAACGAAATGGAAAAAGACATAGGCGGCGACTTTAAGTTTGGCCGTGTTTCTAGTATTGCCTTTGCGACGATGGAAGGCATTGACCAAAAAATTCTTGGGCAGAAAAAATCCCAAGCAGTTGTGGCAGGACTTAAAAGCCGAAGATTACTTGGATGCCAAAGGGGATATTACCGCTAAATTTAAACCCGATGATCTGTATTTTAACTTAACACTGCCTGCGCAATATCAAGCCCTAGAGAATGCCATTATTGACAAGCTGCGCAGCTTTATGTTTGCCGGCCGTGTACAAGATACGCGTAAACGTACTTCCATCAGTTACAACAAGCGTGTAGAGCTCAACCCAGATTTTAAAGTGCTGTGGGATAAAATTAGCCAAAAAACGCGCTACCGTATCGCGTTTTCTACCGATAAACTGATTAACTTGGCGTGTGATAAAATTCAAACCATGCCGGTTATTAAACCTGTAGCGCTTACCATAGACCACACCCAAGCCAAACTTACAGAGGCCGGTTTTAGTGCCGACCGGCAAATTCAAACCACACGAGAGCGCTACGTCACCTCCCATACCACCTTGCCAGATATATTAAGCGTACTGCAAGAGCAAAGGGAACTTACACGCACAACGCTGTTTGAAATTATTAAACGTTGTAGTCGCTTAGGTGAATTTAAAAGCAATCCGCAAGGTTTTATTTTTGAAGTCACCAAGCAAATTCATAAAGCCTTGGATGAGCTACTGGTTGATGGCATTCGCTATGAAAAATTGGCCGGTGAACACTACAAAATGGAATTGTTTAATGAGCCAGAGTTAGAAGCCTACCTCGACCGTGTTTATCATGTGCAACACGCAGTAACCGGTGATTGCGTGCAAACCCCCTACGACTACATTGAATACGATTCCCATATAGAGCACCAAACCGCCCATGCGCTAGACGGCGCCGAGAATGTAAAGTTTTTTTGCAAACTCCCGCGCTGGTTCAAAATCCCCACACCGGTAGGCAGTTACAATCCAGACTGGGCCGTGGTATTGGAGAATGATCAAAAAGTCTATTTAATCCGCGAAACGAAATCTACACACGACAGTGATAAACGCCGATTGGAAGAAAACCTAAAAATCATTTGTGGCGAAGCACATTTTAAAGCGCTGGGCGGCATCGACTATAGCGTTGCAACTTCAACTAAGGAAGTGGTAGCTATAAGTGGTCGTGAATAGCCCTGCCAAAAGGGATCAGACAATCATGAGGGGCACGGAATCATAAATCCCAAATGTAATATTTTGTTGTGCTGAATGACTAAGTAGGGACTTTGATGAATGCGGGCCTAGCCCGAGTTCTTATTGATGGGTTAGGGTATTTGAACGAGTGTCCCTCGTACTTTTCCGTAACGAAAGCAAGTATGAGTTCCCGCGGTGGACCGTGGGAGCTAGCCCGTCAGGCTAAGAGGTTTAGACTACTGGGCTTCCTTAATCTTTTCGAAGATTAGTCCGTATTTCCCTAGTATTTTCTTTACACGGTGTGAGTCGTTGGATGATGCTTTTGTGTTTCTGCTAACGTTAAAAAGCTTTCTGCCAGCATCAGCCATTGATTTAGATTTTTTACAGGTCTCAATTATTACCGCGAGTATTTCAAGATCGTAGTTATCTAAGCTGTCTAGTTTCTCGGGCGGCAGTAATGATTTTACCCTGCTGTAATTGTCGCTCGTGGATGTGCCCCATTTTAATTTTAATCGTTCAATTTCATCGTTGACTTCATTTAAGCTAATTCGGCCGCCGTTGGCGAGTGTTCCCATGCGAGTAATACTGGAATTTAGGTCGCGAAAATTTGCTGACCATAGTGCCTGTTCCGATCGGCCAAATTTCAAATACAGATCCTTTGCTGATTTATTGAAGTGAACCCTATAGCCGGATTTTTTTCTAAAACGCTCCAATTCAAATTCAATGTTGGCTTCTAGGGCTTCTAGGTCTTCTATGCGCTCTTTTAGTGAGGGTAGCTGATAGGTCCATAAATCGATTCTCGCCAGAAGGTCTTCTCGGAACTTCCCTTGTTTTACTTGAGAAATAAGATCGTTATTAGTGCCGGCTATAAGTTGAAAGTTGCTGCTAGTGGGGGAATCGGAACCAAATGGAATGAATTGCTTCTGTTCTACAGCATTTAGTAGCATGGCTTGCTCATCCAATCCTAGTTCGCCTATTTCGTCTAAAAATAGTAGGCCTTCATGGGCTTCTTTTAGTAAGCCAGGGCGGTCAGATGCAGCGCCAGTAAAGGCGCCTTTCTTGTGTCCAAACAAGGCCGACATGGTGTTGTCGCCCCTTAAAGTCGCGCAGTTCACAGCGACAAACTTACCGTTGAGCTTCCCTTTTTGTTTTCTTAAATCGTATACCTTTCGCGCGAGCTTTGATTTACCGGCGCCGGTTGGGCCAGTAATTAAAATAGGTTCAGACGAACGAATAGAGACCTGTTCAAGTTGCTCGATGGTCTTGTTGAATTGAGGGTTGAGAGTTTCAATTCCACTCTTTAAAAAGTGAGTGCCATCTTGGTGTTCTTGATTAAATCGTGAAGCTATTTGATCGTATTTAGATAAATCTAAATCAATAATTTGATATTGACCTGTTCCTTCTTCGCCTTTTTTTGATGGCGATGTTTGTAATAGCTTGCCAGGTATTTGACGGGCCTCGGTTAATAAAAACCAACATATTTGCGCTACGTGAGTACCCGTGGTGATGTGTACTAGGTACTCTTCGCTTTCTGGTTTGAATGAATAGCATTGGGCAAAATCCAGTAATGTGCTGTAAACACTCTCAAAATCCCAAGGGGAGGGGAAGTTA
Source organism: Flavobacteriales bacterium (assembly GCA_047638775.1). GTDB lineage: Bacteria > Pseudomonadota > Gammaproteobacteria > Pseudomonadales > Cellvibrionaceae > Agaribacterium. Next base: position 7,276 of record JBLIMQ010000058.1, on the reverse strand, counting down.
GCGGTGTGGTGCACAACTTCGGTTTCGGGCGATATTAACTGAATGTCTTCAGTGACTTGTTTGGCAAGGCCTCTGGCGTGGTTGTCGAATAGGAGCTCTAAGCGGTCCACCACAAAGTCTTCGTGCTCACACATTGAAAGCGTCGGGCGCCATCGCTCCCAGCGATCATTGCCTTTTCCTCTGCGGTCCAGGGTTGTGCCTAATATACTGAATATAACTTTTTTCATGCTATCTAATATAATATTAAGCTATCCATAAAGATATAAAAAAGTAATTCTATTATGCGGTACTTCAATGTTGAAAATCTACGGATAACTATTAAGTCCTTTTAATACAATGGCTTAGGATATTATTTGATTTTATTTCAACAGTTGGTACCGCGTTCGCATTAGTTAGATCAAACATAACATCTATCAGATAAAGATAAGGATCAAATGGCTACATATGTCATTGGCGGTATATCTAAATCGAAAGCAAAGGACTCTGTGATGAGTGAAGCAAAATATGAAGTAATGCAAGACGGCGGTGTTCCAATTAAATCGTGGACCTTGGGTGTACCTTTTGAAGATAAAGCCCGAAACCAGCTAAAGAATATTTCGCGCTTACCTTTTATTCATAAATGGGTAGCTGCAATGCCCGATGTGCATTTGGGTAAAGGGGCGACGATTGGCTCAGTAGTACCAACGATTGGGGCGGTAGTTCCAGCGGCTGTTGGTGTGGATATTGGCTGTGGAATGATGGCCGTTAAGACAAGCTTAGTGGCGAAAGATCTCCCTGATAATCTTTTTGGAATACGCTCGGCTATCGAGGCTGCAGTACCTCATGGGCGCTCTAGTCGTGGACGAGGTGGGCGCGACAAAGGTGCATGGGCGAACGCGCCCGATGATATGCTAAGCGCATGGTTGCCCTTGATGAATCAATTCGATGTGCTTAAAGAAAAGCATCGAGTTTTGAAAAATACCAACAACCTGAATCATTTGGGTACCTTGGGTACGGGCAATCACTTTATCGAAATGTGCCTTGATGAGCACGGCAGTGTTTGGTTAATGCTGCATAGCGGGTCTCGCGGTGTAGGAAACCGAATTGGAACGCACTTTATCGAGCTGGCAAAAAAAGATATGGAGCGTTGGCACATACAGTTACCCGATTCAGACCTAGCGTATTTACCCGAGGGGAGTGAGCATTTTGATCAGTATGTGGAGGCGGTAGATTGGGCGCAAAATTTTGCTCGTATTAATAGAGAGGTCATGATGACGCGCGTAATCGCGGCCGTTAAAGGGGCTCTAGGCCGCGATTTCGAAGCGAGATTGAGTGCGGTTAATTGTCACCATAATTACATCTCTCGCGAGAACCATTACGGCAAAAACGTAATAGTTACACGTAAGGGAGCCGTACGTGCACGCGAAGGCGAAATGGGCATTATTCCCGGCAGTATGGGTGCGAAGTCTTTTATTGTTCGAGGTTTAGGGAACGAAGAAAGCTTTTGTAGTTGTAGTCATGGCGCTGGCCGGGTTATGTCTCGTACTCAAGCTAAAAAAGTGGTTTCGCTTAGTGAGCATAAACTCGCAACTGCCGATGTGGAATGCCGTAAAGATGAAAGTGTTATTGATGAAACTCCATCGGCGTATAAGCCAATAGAAAAGGTAATGGCGGCGCAAAAAGATTTAGTCGAAGTGGTATATACACTAAAACAAGTTGTGTGTGTGAAGGGTTAATACGGAGTATTTACCAGCCAGGGGATGGCGAGAAAAAATTTTACGGGCGTGCTGATGAATAGGGAGAGTCATCACCTAAAATTATTGATATGCAGGTGACCAGATAAAACTGGTGCTGGCGTAATCATCAAAGTTTGTGCGGTTTACGTGTCCTGTGCGCGGGGGTTGAAGCCCCTGTGTTTAGCTAGCACGGATTCCCAAGAGCTATGGTGTCTGAAATAGGTGGCCGAAAGTAATGCGTCGGTTGCTAGTATCCGCGGGTTCGACCCCCGTCACGTCCACCAAATTATAGTAAAAGATAAAAATGAAAATTATAGATGGATCATACGGAGAAGGCGGTGGGCAAATATTTCGCACGTCCTTGACCTTGGCAATGTGTCTAGGTGAAACGGTGCGTATAGAAAATATTCGCGCCGGCAGGAAAAAGCCAGGCTTGCTGCGTCAGCATTTAGCATGCCTAAGGGCGGCACAAGAAATTTGCGGAGCACAAGTCGACGGTGATTATATGGGGTCGCAGGAGGTGATGTTCGCACCTGGGCGTATCAAGGGTGGGGATTATGAGTTTTCTGTCGGGTCTGCCGGCAGTACTACGCTCATATTTCAAACCATATTCTTGCCGCTGTTGATGGCAGATGAGCGCACTACACTCACCTTATCAGGCGGTACCCACAATGGTATGGCGCCGAGCTATGAATTTTTAACGAAGAGTTTTCTGCCAATTATGCGACGTATGGGGTGTGATATTAAAACGCACTTAGAGTGTTATGGCTTTTACCCTGCAGGTGGGGGTAAGTGGCAGGTTGCAATCCAGCCGAATAATGGTTTGCAGTACTTAGTCTTGGCGTACAGTGATGAGGCGCGAATACTAAAGGCTGTTGCTATCTCTAGTAAGGTTCCGCAGCACGTAGCCGAGCGGGAGATTGGCCAAGTTGCTTTAACGTACGAATTAAATAAAGACGAAATGGAAATACGAAATGTTAATTCCGTTGGGCCAGGAAATATACTGTCTTTACAGCTTAGTCAAGGTGGTTTAACTAACGTGTTTGATGCCTTCGGCCAGAAAAATGTTAGCGCCGAGAGCGTCGCAAATAAAGCGATACGTATGTTGCAGCAGTTTGAGCAGGCAAACGTTGCCGTAGATGAGCACTTAGCGGACCAGTTGCTATTGCCATTAATTTGCGCAAAGGGTGGGGTCTTTACAACGAGCGAACCGTCGCAGCACCTCCTTACAAATAGTTTTGTCGTAGAAAAGTTTGTTGGAAAGCGCGTTTCCATAAATAAAGAAAATGATAAAGCGTGGAGAGTGGAAGTGAAAAGTGAAGTTAATAGTAGCGGATAAGTCCGTGTCTAAATAGGATGTTTTCTATAAAAAGAATTTGATACGTAATATTTTTTGAAAATTACGTGTCATTCAGAAGTTTATATCTTAGCCGAGAATTAGCGGAGCTGGTTCTGTATGCCAGCCTGGCGCAAGCGTTTGTGGCGTTAATGTGTACCTATTCGACAGCGGGAATAAGCTAGCAGGTTTTTGTAGCTCATTTGGATAGAGCAGTAGACTCATAATCTATTGGTAGCGGGTTCGATTCCCGTCAAAAACACCAAGTCGTCTTAAAAACGACCGAAATGGTAAAGGTCGAGAGACCTAAAGGTTCGAATCCTTGCAAGGCTAAGGCCTTGTATCAAAAATCATAAATCAAAAGAGGCTCATGGTTTTTATGCCGTCAAAGCATTCGCTATATATGGGGTGGTGTCGGAATAAAAACGCTGAGATAAAGGCCGCTTTAGGTGGGTTGAATTGTTACGATGCGATTGTAAATAGCGTGTTGCCTTGGTTGAAATCGAATATACATGGAAGTGTAGCGAATTACTCCTTGTTAACCCTAATCACTACATCAACGCCTAATAATTTTAAATCTAGATCCTCCTTTATCGAAGGTGAGCCTCGTTTTTATAAACTATAGGCAAAAGGAAAGCCAATGTTATTTTTCAAAGCTATTGATGTTGCCGATAACGAAAGAGCCTTGCTCTTCGATCGAGATCGGCTTAAAAAAGTATTAGAGCCAGGTCGTCACCGTGTGTCGACGTTTGGGCGAAAATTAACCGTTGAAAAGTATGATATTACAAAAGTGTTCTTTGAGCACCCACGGTTAAAGTTCTTAGTGCGACAGTATTCCGATTTGATTTGTCATTTCGTTGACGTGTTTGAGTTAAGCGATACCGAGGCCGGAATTATATATCGTGATGGTAAATTGTCCGATGTGTTGGCGCCAGGAAGTTTGCTTGTTACCTGGAAAGGTGTAGAAGATGTGAATGTTTCTATTTGTGAAATTGGTGAAAATTATCAGGTAGATCAAGCCTTAATCGGTTTGTTGGGCCGCGGTTTAAAAATTGGCGCTAGTCGGCAGGTGGCTAGCGCCATTAACTATTCTGAAGTACCCGATGAGCATGTGGGTCTATTGCAGGTAAATGGTAAGCTTGAAAAAGTTTTGCCAACAGGTGCTTATGCCTTTTGGAAGTACAATCGCGCCGTAGTGGTTAAGCTGTTGGATTTACGGGTGCAAACCATTGATGTGAGTGGACAAGAAATTTTGACCAAAGATCGTGTGAGTTTGCGAATTAATTTATCGGCTACGTATAGAATTACCGATCCTAAGGCCGTATCGTTGAAATTGAAAGACTACGCCAATTTTATGTATTTAGAGTTGCAATTGCGTTTGCGAGAAGCGGTGGGTACTAAGCGGCTGGATGAATTACTCGAAGATAAAGACACGCTCAATTCAGTTATCGCTAATGGTGTGAGCGACAAGTTAGCGCGCTATGGTATTCAGCTTCAAAGTACCGGTGTAAAAGATATTATTTTGCCCGGCGATATGAAAGTGATTTTAAATAAAGTGGTCGAGGCTCAAAAAGAAGCCGAGGCGAACTTAATTAAACGCAAAGAGGAAACTCAGGCTATGCGATCACTGCATAACACCGCAAAAATGATGGAAGGTAACCCTGTACTTATTAGGTTGAAAGAATTGGAAGCACTAGAGCGTGTGACCGAACGTGTGGATAAAATAACTGTGTTTGGTGGTCTAGAGGGCGTGCTAAAAGATCTTGTTACTCTAGCGCCTGTGGCATCACGTTAGGCCTAAGCTCGCTCCCACGCTCCGCGTGGTAATTGCATAGGCCGTACCGAAGAAAGCAAGTATGAATTCCCACGGGGGACCGTGGGAACTAGCGCTATCAAAAGTAAGATACGACGCAACGCACAAGCAACATCAACTCGTTCCCACGCTCCGCGTGGTAATGCATAGACCGGAACGAAGAAAGTAAGTATGAGTCCGGCGGAGAACTATGGGGTGCTACTACCTACATTTTTATTGATCAATTCCTAGGGTTTGTCAGTTTGTACTGGAAAGGCAGAAACACTTATGTATACTTTGCATAAGCCCAGTATACTGAGTGGCAAGACACAAAATGGCGAAGGCTAAGCAACCAAAGCAAGGCAGAACATAAGGCAATTAATAGCGTGAGTAGTATTACGCAATCAAGGGTATAAGGAATACACCGTGGCCAGCAACGCTCGCGTGGTAATGCCGTAGTGAAGGAGGCAGTAGAGTTCCCACGGAGGACCGTGGGAACTAGTGCGTGAGGTTAGGGGGCTTTGCTATCAGGTCAGCAAAAGAACGAGCGCGAGCTAGTACAATCAAGCAGCGGTACACGAGCCCGAACTCGTTCCCACGCTCTGCGTGGTAATGTATAGGCCGTAACGAAGAAAGTAGTATCGGTTCCCACTGAGGACCGTGGGAGCTAAAGCATAGGGATAGGGATAGGGATATAAACGCATGGGAAGAAGTCGCTACAAGTTTACGCAGCCAGAGCAGCCACATTTCATGACAGTAACAGTGTTGCATTGGATACCGGTCTTTACCCGGCCAGAGGCTGTGAATATCGTATTAGATTCGCTTAACTATTTGTCGAATGAGGGCCTAAACCTTTACGCCTACGTCATTCTCGAAAACCATATGCATTTGTTGGCGAAAAGTTCGCAGTTAGATAAAGATATTGCCCGTTTAAAATCATTTACAGCCAAGCAATTGCTGGCATATTTAAAACAAAAAAATGTAAAAACAATTTTAGATCAACTCGCATATTATAAAAAATCGCATAAGGATGATTGTGAATTTCAGTTTTGGCAGGAAGGTGTTCATCCCGAGTTAATTCAAGGGAATGAAATGATGAAACAGAAAATAGATTACATTCATCAAAATCCCGTCAAGCGCGGGTACGTAGATGAGGCCGAGCACTGGCGGTATTCAAGCGCACGTAACTATGCGGGTCAAGAAGGATTAATAGATATTTGTAAGTTGTGGTAGCCGAAAATCCTCACAAACTCGTTCCCACGCTCCGCGTGGTAATGCATAGGCCCTAGCGAAGAAAGCAAGTATGAGTTCCCACGGAGTACCGTGGGAACTAGCGCTACTTCATATAAATTGAAGTCAATGTAAAGGTTTGCGACCATACGTCAGGACGATTGAAAATTTAATTACTGGCTTTAAACTCCACAATCTCAGCACAAAAAATAATTGTCATCGAAAGCAGGATAACTATGAAGCAAGAATCACTGGTACCCGTTAAAGAACTCATTCTCATTGCCTTGGTGCAAGGGATATGTCTGTTTCTATTACATCAGTCAGTAGAGTTAAAGTTCTGGCCGTATGCGGATAGGGGCTGGTTGATCGCGCTATATTCCGTCGCGTTTATTGCACCCACCTTGTTATTACTCTCGGTTGAAAAAGGCACGTTTGTAAGAGTGGCAAAGTATGTTGCGGGCTTCTCGTTTGTTGCCGCTTTGGTTGGTTTTTATAGCGGCTGGCAATCGATGCCGGTCGACTATGTACGATTAGATACCATTTTACCTACGCTCATATTAACCATGGTAATCGCCGCATTTAAAGCACTTATGTATATGCAGCAGTTCGTAAGTGGTAAGGCCTTTAGCTACAGTCAGTTGTTCCGGTGGTCTTGGCGTAATTTTCTAACGCTATTGCTATCTATGTTGTTTGCCTTATGTTTTTGGGGTGTGTTAATGCTTTGGGCCGAATTATTTAAGGCCATTAAAATTAACTTTTTTCATGATTTATTTACAGAACGTTGGTTCTATTACCCGGCCGTTGCGCTCGCGAATGGTTTTGGCGTCATAATATTCCGTAATTTATCGTCGGTTATCGATACCATTACTCGGCTTCAGCAAGCGCTTATGAAGTTTCTGCTCGTCATACTGAGTGTTGTGTCGGTATTGTTCTTATTTGGTTTGTTGTTTTCAGGTTTATCACCACTGTGGGAAACCGGGGGTAGCGCATTAATCTTGTGGATGCAGGCCATTCTGTTGTTTTTCGTGAACGCTGTTTACCAAGATGAGCCCGAAGAACGCCCTTATCACATAGCGTTACACCGCATTATTATGGCCGGTATAGCGCTCTTACCTTTATATAGCATTATCAGCTTTTATGGTTTAAGCCTGCGTGTAGATCAGTATGGTTGGAGTTTGATGCGTGGTTGGGCGTTTATATTAT
>JBLIMQ010000057.1:0-26713 GCA_047638775.1 Flavobacteriales bacterium | reverse complement strand
GAGGCCGAGGATAGAGAATATAAACTAAGCGTAATCTCGGAACACTTTACGGAAAGTGCTCGGGCTTAACCCTGTCCAGCGCTTAAATGCATTGGTAAAACTGGTTCTATCAGAAAAGTCGAGAATTGTAGAGATTTTATCGACCGACAGGTGCTGCTTAACCAGTAGATCTATCGCGAAATGAAAGCGAACCTGATCTCTTAGCTCGGCAAAGCTAATTTCTTGCTGCTGCAACCTGCGCTGAAGTGTCCGCTTAGACAAACGCAGCTCTTCAGCAATGGCATCGATATTAAGCGGCGCCTCGCCTACACGCGCTCGTAAAGCCTCGACAACTTTACCCGATATACCATGTCCTTCTGGCAATTCTGCCATCGACTGGTACTCTTCCAAGCTCTGAACCGATCCCGAAGCAAAAACAGCCTGGTCACCGCGAACCTTTCGATTTCTAACGTTCTGCAAACTAGCCATACAGGCTATTCCTTCTGCCATCAATTGAATTATTAGGCGATCTCCTTCGCTAAACGCTCTTTGCGTAGGAGTGCGCCAAAAAAAGGATACGACACCAGAATCACCTGAAGCAAAGCTTACATGAGCTCCCGCATATGCCTTAAACTCATGTTGATTATACGCCTCCGCCGAGAGATTAAAAGTGCTTAAATTTTCCTCAACCACAATAGACGATGACTCGATCACATTACCGCAAAGCTCTTCGGCAACAGTTACATGCTGACCAACGAAAAAGTCGCCACAGCCGTACGCCGCATTCACCTCGAAAACCTGCGAGGATATCGACTTAGATAATAACGCATAATCTGCACCAAATCGTTTAACTCCTAGCTCAAGCAGGGTTTGAATACCCTCAAGCAGAGAATCACTTTTATGTGACGCCGCAAGTAATCGAAACATTGTGAGCAGGCAGGCTTTATCGTCCTTAATATTCACGGTGCTTAGAGGAGAACTTACATTGTAAGGGGTTTGCTTTTCTTGAATCGAACTAGGGTTCATATCCGCGACTGACTCTTTCACATTACTACCGACAACGCATGCATTTTTATGCAATATTGTTATTAATTTATTAGAAATTACATGATTAGATTATAGATAGAATCTCAGCTTTTGCACGCGTTGCGAAGAGTCAGATATGCCACCGAGTCGATTCCAACGACATTAATTGTATTATTTTAATTTATATGACCTTTTTAACGAAATTCACAGAAAATTCAATCATTAAGGCTCTCTTTTATATAGGTCGTAACATCGTCGTGGTGACTCTTCGTTTTTACCTTTTCAAAGATATTTTTTAGCTTTCCCTGCTTATCGATTATGAATGTCATCCGATTTATACCCATATATTCTCGACCCATAAATTTTTTGAGGCCCCATACACCATACTTTTCTGCGATCGCATGATCTTCGTCCGACAACAAATCAAAGTTTAACTCGTGCTTTACTCTGAATTTCATCAGACGCTCAACTGGGTCTGGACTTAGCCCTAAAACAACGGTATCCAGCTTCTCGAATTCCGAATCACTATCTCGAATACCACACGCTTGAGTCGTGCAACCCGGAGTCATAGCTTTTGGATAGAAATAAACAACAACGTTTTTCTTTCCAATAAAATCAGAAAGGCGGACTTTGCCACCATTTTGATTTTGTAATGTAAACGCCGGAGCCTTGTTGCCAATTTTTGGAAGTGTCATTACTGCCTCACATTAATAGATAGAGTAAAAATTATTAGAATTTCAGGTGAAGATAACTATAAATCTTATATTAATCGCCATCACCAACTAAATTAAGTAATGAATTTATTTAGGGGACCAGATGAGATTACATATTTGAGCTTTGTAACAATAAATGACAATAAACACGGGTAATACAGCGATTATGACAAAATCACCAAGCAAAAAAATCTTATGGTAGTTCGAGAAAGTAAAGAGACAAAAAAAACGCGAGCATTAGCTCGCGCATTTTAATTACCTAAAATAAAATTTAGGCGGGAAGCAAAGATTTAACTGCATCACGCTCTTCAATAAGCTCAGCTTCTGTTGCTAACATCTTATTTTTTGAGAACTCGTTAACATCTAAACCTTGAACAATTTCCCATTTGCCGCCTTTACAAACGCAAGGGAAAGAGTAAATCAAGCCTTTTTCAATCCCGTAACTTCCGTCACTATACACACCCATACTAACCCAATCGTTACTGGCCGAGCCCAACGCCCAATCACGCATATGGAAGATAGCTGCGTTTGCAGCAGATGCCGCACTTGAAGCGCCACGAGCTTTAATAATTGCTGCACCACGTTGTTGCACATCAGGAATAAATGTTTCTTCATACCAGGACTGTTCAACTTGATCAATGGCACTTTCACCGTCAATTTTGGTGTGATGTAAATCTGGGTATTGCGTAGAAGAGTGATTACCCCAGATCGTCATATGTGAAACATCGTTAATGGTCTTCCCGACTTTTTCCGACAACTGAGACATAGCGCGATTGTGATCAAGACGTGTCATCGCCGTAAATTGCCGCGGATCGATATCTGGCGCATTACGCTGCGCGATCAATGCATTTGTATTTGCCGGATTACCAACAACTAGAAGCTTAATATCGCGAGAAGCATGTGCGTTTATCGCTTTACCCTGAACAGAGAATATTGCAGCATTCGCTTCTAATAAATCTTTACGCTCCATACCGGGACCGCGTGGACGCGCGCCGACTAGCAACGCATAATCACTATCTTTAAAGGCTACATTTGCATCATCTGTACAAACAACGCCAGCAATCAATGGAAATGCACAATCTTCAATTTCCATAGCAACACCTTTCAAGGCATCAAGAGCAGGTGTGATTTCTAAAAGCTGTAGAATTACAGGTTGATCTGTACCCAGCATTTCGCCAGCTGCGATACGAAACAATAAGGAATAGCTTATTTGGCCAGCTGCGCCGGTAACGGTAACACGAACAGGTTGTTTCACGATATATCTCCAAGTTTTGGTGGTGACTTTGAACAAAAATTCAGCAACTTTTAGCGACTGAACACAGTCAACGCGTGATCGTTGAGGGACCTTGTAATCCGTCATTGAATTACTAAGCGATGCGCATTATAGAGCCTCTGGGAGAAATGTCATGTAAAGTGCCAAATTCCCAGCAAATCAGCTCATATATGTCATATTTTCTTACTATGCGTTCGGGTAACGTGCCTTCAATGCATTATAAATTTGGTCTCTTACATTATCGCTATTTGGGCCGATAGCTTCGAGCACCTCAACTAAATGTTCATTATCTTCTCTTCCGTCCCATACTTTCTTATACGTACCTTCTTTATATCCATGATCTTGGCGAAAAAAATTAAGAACATTTTTTCCGACATAACGCGCAAAAAGTGCCGAGAAGCTCAGATTACATTGACCCAATAGCCCCGCAAATCGAGGGACATCAAAGTCTTTTGTCGCTAACGTTTGCTGCGCAAAATCCTCAACGGACTCGATTAGGTTGGCGGAGCTTATTGGCTTCGCTAATTCACGCTCGAGCGTCTCTGCAATAATATTTAGATCAACTTCTTGTTCAAGCTTTATACTCAAACCGAAGTGCCAGATATCAATTAACTCCAACTCAACCTGGTCCATATCGGGCGCTTGTGCCTTCCACCACTTCCAGCCATAGTGATCGACTAGCTCACCGCACTCAATCCAAATAGCTCTAAACCAGGCATTGCCATTATCTCGCCAAGTGTCACTTACTTTCGAATTCATGGAATCTTGTAATTCCAGCATCGTGATTAATTCTTTATTCATAATTCCTATTATCACTGTTCATTTTTGTAAAAGATTGGTTCAACCAAGCCCCTAAGCCATAAAAACATTAAAGGCCGCTACAGATTCGTTGAGAATACCTGTAATATTAGCGTCATATATGTCACACATTCCTGTCACAAACGCTCCTTATACTTTGACGCAACCAAAGAGGAAATCGATATGCGTCTATTAGAAAGTATACATCAGGTTGATATTTCAGCGTTCGAATGGTTTGCGCGTTACAGACACCGTAATACGGCCCTTAAATTTGCACGCTTAACATCACTGAGCGCTGACGGGCCTTTATATGTATTCGCAGGCTTCATTGTACTTTATCTTCAAAACTGGCAAGTAGCCAAATTAATGGCTCTTTGCTTTCTAATTGAACGTATAGCCTACAAAGCGTTCAAAACACTCTTTAAACGCAACAGACCCCCTGAAGCTATACCCGGCTTTAAGAGCGCCGTTGAACCATCGGATCAATTTAGCTTTCCATCGGGCCACACTTCAGCTGCATTTATGGTGGCATGTATATTCAGCTTTGCGGCCCCCTGGGCGGCATTATTTTTATTTCCGTGGGCTATTAGTGTTGGTATAGCTCGAGTCGCTCTTGGCGTACACTTCCCCACAGACACTCTAGCGGGTGCCGTCATGGGCAGTTTTATATGCTATTTATTGGTTAATACGATTGGTTAACACGATTATTTAATGAAGATACTTTACGGTGTACAAGCAACTGGTAATGGCCATATCACCCGAGCACGCGCCATGAACCACTATTTCTCTGAATTTGGAATTGAGGTTGATTACTTATTCTCAGGGCGGAATCGCGCTGGCTTTTGGGATATGGAGCCATTTGGGAAGTGGCGCTGCCATAGAGGTCTAACATTTCACCATAAAGCCGGCAAACTCGACTTTGTGAAAACAATCACGCAAAACAACGCCCTAACTTTCCTAAAAGATATTCGTGAGTTAGATCTTTCGCCCTACGATATCGTCCTTACCGATTTTGAGCCAATTACCGCTTGGGCTTCAAAACGACAGAAGAAAACCTGTATCGGTATGGGCCACCAGTATGCATTTAGTCATGATGCGCCTAAACGAGGAGATGACTTTCTTCCCTCGACTATCATGAAAAATTTTGCACCTGCCGACATTGGGCTTGGCCTGCACTGGCATCATTTCAACAGCTTAATTCTGCCCCCTATCGCCGAATCGCATGCGAGTAACGACCCTAGTGATCCAAACAAGATTGTCGTTTACTTAGGTTTTGAGGATACCGAAGAAGTCATCAAATTACTGGAACCATTCGATGACCACCTTTTTGTTTTCTATGGTCCGTTTAAGCACCTTGAGAGTCGCGGCCATATACAACTTAAGCCCTTATCACGTGAAAATTTTCAGTATGATCTAGCAACAGCTGCCGGAGTTATTTGTAACGCAGGCTTTGAGTTATCGAGCGAAGCAATACAGCTTGGAAAAAAACTTTTAATCAAACCACTTCACGGCCAAATGGAGCAGCTATCAAACGCGTTAGCCTTAGAACAACTTGATTTAGGCATGGCAATGGACTCCTTAGACCCAAACATCGTTCGAGAATGGCTCGACAACGGGAAAGGTCAAAAAATAACCTACCCTAATGTTGCGCGCTCTATTGCTCAATGGTTAAGTAAAGGAGAGTGGGACAACCCTGAAAGCCTGAAGAACTTAGTCGTTGAGCTATGGGAAAAAACGGACGCAAACGGAGCTAAAAGTTTTGTTGAAGCAAGACTGCCCCAACTCTAAATCCAGCCTAGCCCTATACAAACTAACCTGCGCGACTGAATAAGCGATAGAAGTTTTTACTTGTAATCGCAGCTAATTCCTCAAGTGATATACCGCGCAGTTCGGCAAGGTATTCTGCCACTTCACGAACATACTTTGGCTCATTAGGCTTCCCTCGATAGGGCATTGGGGCAAGGTACGGTGAATCTGTTTCGATTAACAATCGATCTAAAGGAACTTTCTTCGCCACATCTCGTAATTCATGTGCATTTTTGAAGGTGATAATACCCGACAAAGAGATATAGTAATTTAGATCAAGTGCTTTTTCGGCCATATCCCAGCTTTCTGTAAAACAGTGTAAGACACCCGAAGATTCTGTATTACCGAACTCTTTAATCAACGACAGTGTATCTTCACGTGCGTCACGCGTATGAACAATAACGGGCAGTTTTAACTCCCCTGCCACCATCAGGTGATGACTAAAACTCTGCTTTTGCTCAATTTCTCGATCTTTGGAATAGTGATAATCCAAGCCGGTCTCGCCGAGAGCAACAACCTTAGACGAGGACCTCACCCACTCTTTAAGTGAGTCTGTAGACTGAACTTCGGCACCTATGTCACAAGGATGAACGCCAACTGAGGCATAAATAGAGTCATAACGTTCCGCTATATCAATAACGGCTTGTCTATTTTCATCACTGATACAGACACACAACATGGCATCTACTCCGCGCTCTTTTGCAGCTAGCACAGCGTCATCTAAACCATTCGAATATTTATCTAAGTTAATTCTGTCGAGATGACAGTGAGAGTCTACAAGCATGATAAAGCTCTAAAAAAACAAATTGACGGAAGTGTACGTTAACAGAGCCAAGACCATAGTCTTGCCGTTTACGAGAGAAATATAATTAAGAAGCCAACCTAGGCTATTAGACTAACTTGGCTATATCAAGACTAGATTCAGGCTACATCGTGTGTGTAGGCCGGGCAGACTCTAGAGAGCCTGCTAGGTAGTTTTCAATTTTATTTGAAGCGGAATCATCTTCACCGCTAAACTGAACGCCTATTCCCGCAGCCCGGTTACCTTGAGCGCCTTTTGGTGTAATCCAAATCACCTTTCCTGCAACAGGGATTTTTTCGGGTTCATCCATCAAGCTCAACAGCATAAAAACTTCATCGCCTAAGGTGTACGCTTTATTCGTTGGAATAAACAAACCTCCACCTTGAATAAAAGGCATATACGCCGCATACAAGACCGCTTTATCTCGTATAGTTAAGGATAATATCCCGTTACGTGCCCCACCAATACCGCTCATTCACATTTCCGTTTTAGATAATACTGAGTCGCTAATTTAACAATTACATTAACTTTAGCAAAGCTTTAGCGAAGTTTACACAGCTTTAGTGGCCTAATGGGTATTATCGAACATTTCTTTGCCGTGTTATGCGCTTACCACAGGCAAACCAATCAAGGACAATGTCTTCCATTACATTCACGGGATTCAAATTACTTCCCGAACGGAGACTTGCCTGCCTCGCTAATAGTTTCTCGCGTAACGAAAACAAAATAGGTTCATCCATATTTGCCCACAAGTCTGCAATAGCACTCAGACTAGGAACAACAGGAGTACTTAACATTTTTGAACGTATCAAGTTTTCGACAACATTAATCAATATCTCTAGCACCAATGTCGCTCCGGGCTCTTTCCATCGCTGCGCTACCGTTAACGGCTGGCTCGCGCCAATTAACAGCCCCTCTAATTCGCCATGCACGAGACTTAAAAATCGGGAGTAATCACTCTGCGACATTGCCTTTGCACGTAAAGGTGCTCCACCAGCTGTATTGAGCCACATTTCGGCATCATCAACATTTTGTTGATCCAGCCAATCAATAGCATTCTGATGGCTTGGCAATGCTAAATTAATAATTTGGCAGCGACTGCGAATTGTCGGTAATAGCTTTGCTGCGCGGGTAGAGCTTAGGATAAAAACTGTATCTCCCGCAGGCTCTTCTAAGTTTTTTAAGAGCGCATTAGCCGCATTAGGATTCATTGCTTCAGCGGCCTCAATTAAAACGACTTTAACACCTGAATATTGGGAACTTGTATTTACAAAATGCGAAATTTCACGAATCTGATCGACTTTAATTTGCGCCGCTCCCTCCTCAAGCCCCACATACTTTATATCAGGGTGAGTCTCAGAGCGATTTAATTGGCATGGCCTACAATTACCACAAGCCAACTGCTCTAACGGAGCATCGCACAATAAATACTGCTGCATTGCCTTAGCTAAAACGGCTAGGCCAATACCAGCGGGGCCAACAAGTAGATTAGCGTGAGGTAAACGCTTATTGCTAATCTTATCGCAAAACTGCTCCCAGGCCACGGTAAACCATTCGTAAGGAGGCATTGGAAGCAGAGCAGTACTCATAGATAGTTAGCCTTCGCCATATAAAATATTAAATTTGTCGCCAAGTTAAGCAGACCCTTTCATTAATTTGCCAAAATAAAACAGTATGAATACTTGAGTTTCACTAAAGAAAGCCAATTAGGATAGAATATACGCTATTCCACTAGTCGTTAACACGCATGCCTATTGAACTTATCCATCAAGATGAAAGCCTTCTCGTTGTTAACAAGCCTAGCGGCTTATTATGCGTTCCAGGCTTATCCTCACCGCATAATCTTCACGATCAAGTTTTAACACACTTCCCAAATGCCCGTGTCGTGCATCGCCTTGACATGTCCACATCAGGACTTGTCATTTTCGCATTAAATCATGAAACCCAACGCGGCATGGGAAAACTCTTCGAACACAGAAAAATATACAAACGTTATGAAGCTGAGCTATTCGGCCTAATGACAGAGAATCATGGTGAAATTCACTCTCCACTCATCTGTGATTGGGAGCGTCGCCCAATACAAAAAGTTTGCTGGCAAAACGGCAAGTATAGTTCGACAGCCTATTCTGTAATTACACGCTGCCGCGCAAATGAGACAACCCGCGTATCGCTCAAACCCATCACTGGACGTACACATCAATTACGTATTCACATGCTGCAGCTTGGTCATCCTATTGTCGGGGACTCGCTTTACAATATTAGCGGTTCACAGAACGCACATTCGCGTTTATGCTTGCATGCATGCGAACTTAAGTTTGAGCACCCGATAAATCAAAAAAAGCTACATTTAAAATTAAAATGTGATTTTTTTTAATCCGCTTTACTAGCGATACACTTTACCACCGATACACTGACGTCTATTTTTCAAAACAACGATGAGCATTAACTACCTCCACCAATACCAATTCCCATTGCCAACTAAAGAGAGTTGTTTCGACTACAGACGGCTAAACAATTCAGTTATGTCGGCCTGCACTTTTTCCAAACTTTGACCCGCATCGACTAATCGAAAACGTTCAGGCTGTGATTTCGCTCGAGATAAATATCCTGTGCGTACTCGCTCAAAGAAGCTTAGCGCTTCGGATTCAAAACGATCTAGTTCTGCACGCGAACGAGCTCGCTCCAGCCCTAACTCGACATCAATATCTAATAGTATCGTGATATCAGGTTGCAACTCTCCCTGCACCAAACCTTCAAGCAATGAGATTGTATCGAGAGACAAACCTCGTCCATAGCCTTGATAAGCGAAAGTAGCGTCGGTAAACCGATCGCTCAAAACCCACGCTCCACGAGCCAATGCAGGCTCTATAACTTCTTGAATATGTTGAGCTCTCGCAGCGAAAACCAAGAGTAATTCGGCCGTTGGGTTAACCTGCTCCTCACGCTTCGCTAATAACATTTCTCGAATTTCTTCAGCTAAAAAAGTACCACCTGGCTCACGCGTAGAAACCAATTCAACTCCGCGCTCATTGATAAGCTTTCGAATCAATTCAATATTAGTAGTTTTCCCCACCCCTTCGGTACCTTCGACCGTTATAAACTTCCCACGCATATATTTCTCTCTATTTTTTGGATGGCGCAGGATTAGAGCGGTAGTTTTTCACTCTACGCTTTTGAAATTTCCGTACTGCAGCATTATGCTCTTCGATAGTTGCAGAGAAAACATGCGTCCCATCACCACGTGCAACAAAATATAAGCTATCACCCTTTTTAGGATGTAAGGCCGCATGAATAGCATCTCGACCGGGTAGCGCTATAGGTGTTGGCGGCAGTCCTTTTATCACATAAGTGTTATAGGCTGTGGGCCTTTTTAAATCGGCACGACGGATATTACCATCGTATAAATCACCCATACCATAAATAACAGTCGGGTCTGTTTGAAGGCGCATCTTTTTTTGTAAACGTCGCACAAACACCCCCGCAATTTGTGCTCGCTCGCTCGCGGCACCGGTCTCTTTTTCGATGATTGAAGCCATAATTAGCGCTTCATATGCATTCTGATAGGGAAGACCTTTTTCGCGAGAGTCCCATTCTTCGCTCAAAACTTTCTGCATTTTACTATGAGCACGTGAAATTATCGAAACATCGCTATCGTTTGCCGAGAAATTATACGTATCCGGGTAAATCCAACCTTCTAAGTGAGCAACATCAATACCGTCTATAGAATCAACCGATAGATCTAAAGGAAGAGACAGTTTCTTTTGAATATTATTGCGCGCATGAATTTCTGCAAGAGCTTGATTCAGCGTATAACCTTCGATAAGCGCCACACTATATTGAATGACCTTCCCTGCTTGAAAGCGCCGTAATAAGCTTAGAGGTGATTCATGCGCATTCAATTGATATTCACCGGCTTTAATAAGTTCAGTATCAAAATATTTTGCATAGCCTAACCAAACTTTCGGCCAACGTAGTAGATTTAAATCCTGCAATGAATCGGCTACACGATGCAAGTTAGAGCCTGAAGGAACCGTAAACAATTTATCCTCTACCGTAATTTTCACTTCGGCATTTAACCAATGCCACGCGTAAAAGCTACTCCCCGCTGCCGATATGACAAGCCAAAAAACTAAAGCAACAAGCACCCGAACAATTGGGTTAATCATGATAAAAAACTCGCTTGTAGTCTTTCGCATAATTTATCAGCATTATCACTACAGTTATAGGTATGAGACCCAATCGAATTGATCCTCAACGCCCCATCAATGGCGTTTGTTAATATTGCGCCGTCAAAACCTGAAAGATCATCGACTAAAATATTGCAACATTGTGTTTTTAAATCCATTTCGTTAGCAATAGAATCCAACACATAACTTCTCATTATACCGTGCACGCCAACCATCTCTAGCGTTGGAGTAAACAGAGTTTCCTTAGATATAAAAAAGATATTGTGATGCATACTTTCACATATTTGTGCTTTATCATCGACAAACAATACTTCTTGCTTAGACGTTGGCTGCACACCCCCTAGAGCCAATATATACGACAGCCGACTCGTGTGTTTTAAACCAGACAATAGTACATTATCTGCTAGCGGCTTCGCCGCGAAAATAAGATCAACGCCGTTTCGCCACGAATCTCGAGATTGAAGAGGAGTATATTGGAAATAACACGTAGAACTACTTGGGAGTGATGGATACGACGCTCGAAGAGAATCCTTGCGAACATATATACACTTAATAATGGATTGAGCCGGCGCACAGTCTAGGCATTGAGCCAGATACGCCAAAAAACTCGACTCAGAAAAGTTCATACTCATCCGCTCACATGAGTACTTCAAACGAGCAATATGGAATCTTAGCAACGGGACATTTCCCTGCTCGCAGCGCATGGTTTCAAATAATCCATCACCATACGCGAAGCTGCGATCGGCTAGGCTGCTAAGCTCAAGCACCTCTCCATCACAGAAGGCCTTATTCGCGACTTGAGCATTCACGGTGCGTTAAACCTTACGAAAAACTAAAGAGCCGTTCGTTCCGCCAAAACCAAAGGAATTACTTAAAACAATATCAATTGGCATTTCTTGAGCCGTATGAGGTACAAAGTTTAGATCACAACCCTCATCGGGATTATCCAAATTTATTGTCGGCGGAGCAACTTGATCTCGAATCGACAAAATACTAAATATTGCCTCAACGGCACCCGCTGCACCAAGCAAATGACCAATCATTGACTTAGTTGAACTAACAGCCAATGAGTCGCAGTGTGCGCCAAAAACACCTTTTAATGCAGCCGTTTCGGCTTTATCGCCAACAGGAGTAGATGTGCCATGTGCATTAATGTAATCGACAGCATCAGCCGAAATAGATGCATCAGCCAACGCATTAGTCATGGACAGTTCCGCACCGCTACCTGAAGGGGTTGTAATATGATGTGCGTCGGCGCTAGTACCAAAGCCAATTAATTCCGCGTAGATTTTCGCCCCGCGAGCTTTCGCGTGCTCGTATTCCTCTAGTACTAAAATCCCAGCACCGTCGCCTAAAACAAAGCCGTCGCGGTCTTTGTCCCACGGACGGCTAGCTCTTTCAGGATCATCATTGCGTTTTGACAACGCGCGTGCAGCACCAAAACCCGCAACACCAACTTGGGTCGAGGCCATTTCAGCGCCGCCAGCAATCATCACATCAGCACTTCCATGAATAATTTCACGAGCCGCCAAACCAATACAGTGTGTACCGGTTGTGCAGGCTGTCGACACAGCAAGGTTAATACCTTTAAAACCATAGCGAATTGACAAATTACCTGAAATCATATTAATGATCGCACCAGGCACAAAAAAGGGGGATACCCGCCGAGGGCCTTTTTCAGCAATCGTTAAACTAGCTTGCTCTATCCAGCTTAACCCGCCAATACCAGAACCTATGATACACCCCATACGTGCCGCTTTTTCGTCAGTTACTTCAATACCGGAGTCATCTACGGCCTGAATGCCGGCGGCCATCCCATATTGTATAAATGCGTCCATTTTTCGAGCCGCTTTAGGCTCCATATAGGGAGATACGTCAAAATCAGCGACAGAGGCACTAATCTTTGTTGAATACGCGTCGGTATCAAAAGTGGTAATCGGACGAATACCACTAATACCAGCGACAATAGATTCCCATGTTTTTTCTACTGTAAGGCCAACAGGGGTCACCATGCCTAATCCGGTTACAACAACTCTTCTACGCGTCACTCACTATCTCCCAAAAATCTGTTCCGTATTCGACTTAAAGCTTCAGCAAGGCAAAGTGGAAGCTCATACGGTATATGTAAAAAAAGCCGTTCTATTTGCATAGATACGGCTTTTCAAATCTGCATCAGAGGCTACTGATGATCTACAAAAACAATTACCCTAGGTTTTCGTTAATGTAGTTGATAGCCAATTGAACAGTAGTGATTTTTTCTGCTTCTTCATCAGGAATTTCAGTTTCAAACTCCTCCTCCAAAGCCATTACCAACTCAACGGTGTCTAGTGAATCGGCGCCTAAATCTTCGACAAAAGAGGCCTCATTTTTTACTTCTTCTTCTTTTACGCCTAGTTGCTCAGCAACGATCTTTTTAACGCGGTCTTCAATGCTGCTCATATCGGTTTAAACTCCTAAATTGTCGTTCTTTGTGATACCAAATGGTGCGTTCAGCTCGCCCTAACAGCATGAAGGGGGTATGCCGAAACCCAAACTGAAGTATTCAGTGGGTAACCTCTGGCTCACACGTGCGCGCATTTTACATGTATTTCTAGTGAGTTTTAATATGTTTAGTGAAATTTATTGAAATTATGCATCAACTCCTTACAAATCAAACACTTAGCACATGTACATTCCGCCGTTAACATGCAAGGTTTCACCTGTTATGTAACTTGAGTCGTCGCCAGAGAGAAAAAGCACCACTTTTGCTATCTCTTCCGGCTGCCCTAAACGGCCTAATGGGATAGCACCAAGCATTAAATTCTTTTGATCTTCGTCGAGATCCTTAGTCATATCCGTATCGATGAAACCTGGCGCGACGGCGTTAACTGTAATGTTCCTAGAGCCCACTTCCTTCGCAAGTGAGCGAGTAAAACCCATTACGCCGGCCTTAGTAGCAGAATAATTAGTTTGACCCGCATTACCCATTTGACCAACAACAGAGCTAATATTAATTATACGACCCCAGCGCTTTTTCATCATTCCGCGCAAACAACCTTTGCTTAGGCGATATACTGCGCTTAAGTTAGTGTTAATCACATCAAACCACTCATCTTCGCTCATGCGCATCAACAGGTTATCTTTAGTAATGCCGGCATTATTTACCAATATCTGAGGCGCTCCATACTTGGCTTGAACGGCTTTTATAAGCGTACTAACAGAGTCTACGTCCGTTACATTCAAGACCATACCTTCGCCGGCAACACACTCCTCCACCAATCGAGCCGAAATACTCGCAGCTCCTGCTTCACTCGTTGCGGTACCAATCACTATCAAACCCGACTTGCCCAGCGCTGTTGCAATTGCAGCACCAATACCACGGCTAGCGCCCGTCACGAGCGCTACTTTTGCTTCTTCAGACATTTTGTATCTCCATACAACTGTGTTGCATCACTAATATAAATAAAGAATATAAATAAAGAATATAAATTAGTTGCTCTCTAGAGCGCCATCAAACGCAGCTTGTGTATCCAGGGTCGAGGTGCTTATGGTCTTATCAATTCGACGCATCATGCTCGCGAGAACCTTTCCTGGACCGCACTCGACAACCTTTTCAGTGCCAATAGCCTTTAGGGTCTCTACACACTCAACCCAACGTACAGGTGAATATATTTGCTCGATCATTAACTCGCGTATCTTAGCTCCATTCGACTCTATTGCGGCCGTTACGTTATGCACAATCGGTATGATAGGGTCATTAAAATCAACTGCAGCCATATCATCGGCCAGTCGTTCAGCGGCTGGCTTCATCATAGCAGTATGAAATGGTGCGCTCACAGGAAGCGGCATAACTTTCTTCGCCCCAGCCTCGCGACACGCCATACCGGCCTTCTCGACCAATGCCTTTTCTCCGGCAATGACAACTTGGCCCGGAGTATTAAAATTAACGGCTGCAACGACACCCTCATTCGCCAAACCTGCACATACACCAACTATCACCTCATCCGCTAAGCCGATAACCGCAGCCATTGCCCCAACACCAACAGGAACAGCCTCTTGCATATATCGACCACGTAGATGAACCAAACGAATTGCATCCTTCAGCTCTACCACACCAGCACAAACTAATGCCGACCACTCACCCAAACTATGTCCCGCCATATAACTCGGTATAGCTCCACCACGCTGCTGCCATAAACGATATAGGGCTACACTAGAGCACAGCAATGCCGGCTGTGTATTTTCCGTTAGGTTTAGGGTTTCTGCTGGACCATTTATGACCAAAGCCCATAAGTCATAACCTAGCTCGCTAGAAGCCACCTCAAAGGCACCTCTCACTATCTCATGCTTATCATATAACTCACTCAACATCCCTACTTTTTGCGAGCCCTGCCCTGGAAAAACAAACGCCAAATTTTCACCTAAACTCATATAAAACTCTCTTCAACTCATGTTCTATGCAGCGAAGCCTGCACACTTTGATCTATTTTTTGAGGGATTTCGGCCAACACATGGTCCCGCGCAGCTTCCAGAGCCTTATAAAAAGCTAAAGAATCGGCCGAACCATGGCTTTTAACAACTGTTTTACGCAAACCCAAAAATGCGGCTCCGTTATACAAAGAAGGGTTATAGCGCTGACTCCAGCGACGTAGAAAAAATCCAACGCCCCACATCACAATCCGACCACTAATAGACTTATGTAAAAAGTCGTAAAGACTATCCATTATAAAGCGCACAAGTCCTTCACTTACTTTTAGCGCGACATTTCCAACAAAGCCATCGCAAACGATGACATCAACACTTCCAGAGAACAGATCACCACCTTCTACAAAACCTTCGTAAGATATATCCGGAAACTCTGCAATTTCGATCGCCGCCTGCTGAATGTGACTCGAACCTTTATTGGTTTCACTGCCGACATTTAACAAAGCCAACTTAGGCTTATCGATACCTGAGACCTTAGCCAAGGCCGCACCCATAAGCGCAAATTGCACAAGATTTTCGGCACTACAGTCTAAATTTGCACCGAGATCTAATAAATAACAACTACCGCACTGAGTAGGAATAGGCTTACATATTGCTGGACGCTTGATACCAGGCAGCGTTTTAATTAGATGTAGGCTCATCGCCATTAACGCGCCGGTGTTACCCGGACTGACGCAAGCATCGGCATCCCCGCTGGCAACCAGGGAAATAGCCTTCCACATTGAAGATTCGCGTTTATGCCGAAGGGTCGCGCTTGGCACATCCGACATTGAAACTACATCACCTGCATCCACAAAAACTAAACGATCAGGCACAGGAAATTGGCGCAGACAGTCTAACTCTGTGCGCTTTCCAACAATATGTATGTGGGTATCGGGGAAATCCCCTACGAACTGTTCAACTGCTGTGACATAAGGCTGAGGACCGGAATCCCCACCCATTACATCAACAGAGAGATGAACACTCTTCGACAAAATTAATCGTCGTTATTTGTATCTACCACTTTTTCACCACGGTAAAAACCATCAGCAGTCACATTGTGACGTAGATGCTTTTCACCACTTACTGGGTCGATAGAAATATTTGCAGCGGTCAAGCCGTCGTGAGAGCGGCGCATGTTACGGCGTGAGCGCGTTTTCTTACTTTTTTGGACAGCCATCTAAGTTCTCCTGTTATTAAGCAATTCTTTTGATTAATATACTTAAAATCAGTCTTTTTTTAACTGAGCAAGTACATCAAAAGGGTTTACGGTTGGTGACTCTTCTATTTCTTCACCAAATTTCATGTCAGTAACACTGACGCATTCGTTTACATGTCTTGGTACTAAAGGCAGCGAAAGCAAAATTTCATCTTCCAATGCTGCGTGAAGATCACCTTCATCTTCTTCGACAAACCAGGGCTCTACCGACTTAGGTAGCCTCCCAGCTTGCTCTTCATCTTTGACTACGGCCAAATGAACTTTCGACTCAAGCTGAACTACCATTGATTTCAAGCATCGTTGACACTGAAGCTCTAAATCCGCACAAACAGTTCCTTGAACGATCTTTCGGTGGTGCCAGTCATAAGAAAACGAAATATCGACCATAATCGATAGAACGGCGTCAGTCACCTCGCTCAAGCGAGGCAAATCACTACCTTCTAAAAATCGTTGGAACGACGCGCTAGACAGAGCCATTTTACGTGGATCTACTATCTTAGGGAGTCGTTTTATAGGGTCGGTCTTTAACATAGGGGCGCGATAATAGAGAATAGCGCTTAGTCTGTCAAAAAAACTTATTTACTATCTTACTTAAGGAGGAATTTATGCCCGATATACCTACCAAAAACACGCCTAAATTGATCTTAGCGTCAGCATCACGATATAAAGCGACGCAACTCAAACAACTCAACATACCCTTTTCCCGCATAAACGCAGACATTGACGAATCCGTCCTCGAAGGGGAATCTGCCGAGATGTGCGCCCTTAGGCTGGCAAAAGGTAAGGCGCTCGCAATTAACAGCTCGCAACCTGCAATCGTGATCGCTTGCGATCAAACAGCTGAAGTCAACAACTTCATACTAGGCAAGCCCGGCAGCAAGTCAAAAGCAATAAAACAGCTTTGCCAATGCAGCGGCAAAACAGTCACATTCCACTCCGCTATTGCCGTACTTAACACCATGAACAGAGAATTACATACAAGCGTTACGGCAACTCACGTAAAGTTTCGCTCACTATCTAAACGGGAGATCTCATCTTACATCGATAAGGAACCGGCTTTCGATTGCGCAGGCAGCTTCAAGATGGAGGGGCTAGGTATCTGCCTCTTTGAGTCCATCCATAGCGACGACCCAAGCGCCCTAATAGGACTACCGCTCATTCAGACCTGCAACCTTCTAAAAAAATTCAACATATCGCCACTATGAACTATGACCTAGTATTTAGCCGAGCAGAACCCGGAACTACCCACACCCAAACGGCATCACCACCCAACCACATTAGAACCTACCAATAAGTGAGCACTAATGGGAAACAAATAACACACCAAACATAGAACCAGAGCCCCACGCTAACAAAAACCGCTGCAGAAGCAATATCTTTTGCCGCCCAGCCAATTCATGATGCTCGTATCCCACCCTATCAGCGACAGCTTCCACAGAGCTGTTCAGCAACTCCACAATCAATACGAGAATAACACTCACAACAAGAAGAATACGTTCAACAGTATTAACAGGCAACCAGTGCGCCAACGGTAGCAACAACCCAGCAAAGAACAACTCCTACCGAAAAGCCGCCTCATGAATACATGCCGCCCTCAAGCCTCTATAGGAATAGCAAGATGCTTTCATTAGGCGCTTAAGCCCTCTACTTTTCTTTACCGCGTCATTCATCCGTCACTCCAACTGCGTTAGTTCATAATGGAGCCCTAACTCCCCAACAATCTGGACACACCATGCATAAATTCGCTCATCACTTAACTCTGCCTGCTGATCTTCGTCTAAGGCCAATCCAACAAAAAGAGATTTTCCGTCAATCTTAGCTTTTGAGGCATCATATTCATATCCTCTATCAGACCAATAACCGACTAACGAAGCACCATTACCTCGAATGAGATCATGCAGCATCCCCATGGCATCCAGAAAAAAGTCACCATAACCAAACTGATCACCCAGGCCAAATAGAGCAACACGCTTACCCGAGTAATCTATCGCCTCAGCGTCCGACCAAAACTCTGCCCAGTCAGACTGAATCTGCCCAAAATCCCAGGTCGGTATCCCCAATATCACTATGTCATAGGCAAGAAAATCAAGCTGGGTCGCATCCGTGATATCAAATACATCAACATTAGACTCACCGAGGACAATCTGGATTTTTTTCGCTGCCGCTTCCGTACTCCCTTCATCGCTACCAAAGAACAGACCTATATTTGCCACACTCCCCCCTAGAACTCCCACTCAAGAACTATCAACTCAAGAACACTCTACTCATTACACTGCATTCTGCATTCTGCATTCTGCCAACAACATAGCAACGAAACAAGCCTCCTCAGCACCTCATAAACATCAAAAATATTTGTAGCCACATCAACCAATCCGCCCAAAGAAACGGCAATGCTTTGCCCTTCCGCCCCACCAAAAGCGGCAAAGCTTGCGTCAATATCTCGACAGAGTACCAAAGGGCTCCAAAAACCCACCGTAACACACTGTTTTATAAGGCTATTTTACCACTCATTTTTGCTGGCACAGTTTTCGCTACCTAATATATCAAACAACGATTATTTAAAATTTCTGACAAAGAGACACACTTATGCCAGCGACCGCACCCAACAAACAGCGCAGTAATGGGACTACAGGCACAGTTCAAGCCATACCAACTGGCGCAGTTGATTTAGCAAAGCACGATATCGATTTACTCAGATTAAAACTTTCAAATAATTTGCAAAGCACGCTTATCCTAGACCAAGCGATTGAAATGTTTTATACAAATGTAAAGAATGTACTGCGCTGCGATGGACTGCGCTATGAAAACGCAATGATGAATGTTGATTTAATGTGCGGAGTCAGAGAAACCCATAGCGCCAAATATTCCATATCATCACAAAAAGAGCAGCTTGGAGATGTGCTGGTATTTCGCAAACACATGTTTAGTGAACCTGAGCTAGCGGTATTAGAAATGCTTATTGGCGTACTATTTTACCCATTAAGAAACACTCTTTTATACCGCGAAGCGTTACAGAACTCGCTGCGAGACGGCCTAACAGGGATTGGTAACCGAAGCGCCCTTGAACACAGCTTTGATCGCGAAGTCAAACTCGCTAAACGGCACAGAAACACCTTATCTATCGCGCTTATTGACATTGATTTATTTAAAACTATAAATGATAACCATGGCCATAGCGCCGGCGATGCCGCACTAAAGTCTATAGCCAAGGATATTCAAAGCTCACTAAGAGAGACAGATCAAGTTTTTCGCTACGGAGGAGAGGAATTTATTGCAATACTGCATGAAGCTGACATCAGTAACGCCGAAAAAACAGCTGAGCGCATACGTAAAACTATCGCCACCACACCCATTATTTATGATGGAGTTGAACTTCGAGCCACATGCAGTATAGGAGTATGTACCCTGCGTGAGAGCGACGATCCAAGTAGTTTTTTCAAGCGTACAGACAAAGCGCTTTATAAAGCAAAGAATGCTGGCCGCAACAGAGTCGTCTGTGAGAGCAATCTTGGCCTAGGTGAACAAGTCTCTCTCAACAAACAAGGCGTTGCTTAAAGCAACAGGCCACCACAAGCCACTACAAGCCAGCGCTGCTGGCTTCCCCACCCAAAACTAATGCAAAGCAATTAATTCACACAGAAGAGACCCAAATAACAGACACAAAAAAGCCGACGCAAGGTCGGCTTTTAATTGTATGGCGCGCTCGGGAGGATTCGAACCTCCGACCGCCTGGTTCGTAGCCAAGTACTCTATCCAGCTGAGCTACGAGCGCGCAATGTCGCAATTGAATGTGCTCAAGTGCGAGGGCGCGTATATTATGTATTGTCGGCATACGAGTCAACACCCAAATTAAGTATATTTAACTTTTTTAAACAAAATCCCCTATTACAGTGCTCCAGCGCTTTAATTTTGTACAAAAAACACCAATCACCACTAAACTAGCGCCTGGCCTTAGATATAAAAACTTTGAAACTTACATAGAAACTCAGACTAGGACTCACATTAAAAGCTATATTAAACCTTAAGCACCAGCTTCCAATAACGGAGAATACGCTTGCAAACAAAAGTATCGCCACTTCACCAATACAAAAATATCGCCCTAGTTGCTCACGACAACATGAAGCCTTTATTGTGCGAATGGGCGATTAGACACCTACACCTTCTGCAGGAACACAATCTCTACGCAACGGGTACGACCGGGTACAAACTAGAGAAAGTTCTAGAAACGAAGATTAGTAAGTATGTCAGCGGCCCACTAGGAGGCGACCAGCAGATTGGAGCGAAAATATCTGAAGGGTTTATCGACATTTTGATCTTTTTTTGGGACCCCTTTGAACAAATGCCACACGATCCAGACATAAAGGCATTATTGCGTATCGCGGCTGCATGGAACATTCCGGTGGCGTCCACACCAGCTTCCGCCGACTTTTTAATAACATCCCCCCTGCTGCAGCAAGCATACGAGCGTTCCATTCCCGACTATGACGCTTACATTAAGGAACGCACCCAATAACGACATTTAACATGCACGCTAAAAACTCTAGCGTTTAAAGCGCCCGTTTTGAATATAAAATACAACCTGATCCATAACCTTACTATTCTTCATCATAAAAGTGTGCGTGACAGGGAGCACTATATGATCCTTCATTCCGGCCAACCGAGTGCTTTCAACCGACACCTTGCCATCGTCTGGCCCCGGAATAATTTTTGACAAGACCGGACTGACGCTTTTATTTCCGGCAATGATGCCAACATCAAAACTTGCAGGCCCCAGTTTATTCGGAACGCTATCTAAACCTGCGCCCAATTGCATCCCCGCATCGCCGTTCAAAAAATGAAAGCCAGGGTAATTACCTAGCGTATCGACAACTTCGCTACCGCTGTTTGGAGGGCCTAACATGACCACACGCTTTAAGCGCCTAACAGCCTTCTCACCTACAATCTCACTAACCCGTAGCGGATCATTCATATACTCGCGCACCAAGATCCCTCCCATAGAATGGGTGACCACATGAAAACCACCGCTTGGACATTCGGCTATAGCTGAGCTTAATGAATCGGACGCCAGAGCGGCTATACCGTGCTTTCGCGATGGGTAACCGACATTAACGACAATATACCCCGCCTTGACCAAATGTCGCTCAAGAGGCTTCATAGAGCCTTCAGAGCGAGCCAAGCCGTGCAACAAAATAATACAGTCAGCCTGACAGCTACTGACATAAACCATACTCAATACTAATGCGCTAAACATCAACCGGATTGATCTCATTCCTCACCCACACTCCACTTTACTACCATTGCACGACACACAAATCCCATCCAAAACACGCTTTAATTACCTGTTTCAACTAATCGTAGAACATCAAGCTAATTTAGTCGTATCCAAAGGCTAATTGTCAATTCTTGTGCTATTAATAAAGAACAGCTTTCGAAATGATACCTTAACTATGTCGAACCTAAAACAAAGCTATTATGTAGCCGCCGCTCTTGTCGCTGCAGAATTACATAAAGCCATGGTCGTCGCCAAAGACATTTCGCTTACGGCCAGTAACGCCAAAGCTTTAGCCCTTCGAGCCGGCAGTAGTGCTGCGGGCTTTCGTGCACTAACCGACTTCATTGACGAATTAGCCAAAAAGACTATTTATACATCCCGACATGTTAATACACTAGCGGTTGAGATTAGTAAAATCGCATCAGAAGCCGCTCGAGTCTCCCTTGCTATCGAGCAGTTCAATCTGGCTTACACAAAAGCACAAGACGCACAATTTGCTGACTCCATTATTCCAGCGAAGAAGCGAACAGAAAAACTATACGATGACATGCAACAACGGTTTTCGGATTTAGTTTGGCAACTTAAATCAGAGTTAGATGATATCGCTCGAGAGCTCAGAACGGGTATTGTATTAAGTGCAATGTCTCGTGTTGAAGCAACGCAAGCAGGAAGCCAATACGAAGAGTCACTTAACACGATTGCGGAAAATGTCGCTCTTGCCTCTGACAAGATTCGCCAACATGTATCGCTATCGCAAAAAAGCTTTGAAAATATTTAAGCACTAAATAAGGATCATTCATGCTAACTAAAGAAATTTATTCAGGAAAACGCCACCAATGGTTTGTGTTTGGGCGCGACCCCGATAAACCCAACAAAATTATCGACACAAATCAGTACATGATCAAGACACATAGCAAAGCATTACTTATGGACCCAGGTGGAGTCGAGCTGTTTTCGGCTATGTTAGCCAATGTCGTAAAACAAGTACCGGTTAAACAAATCACGCATTTGTTTGCATCTCACCAAGACCCTGACATTATTTCATCTCTTGGCCTGTGGGATCGAACGCTAGAAAACGCAACGCTACATGCACCCTGGCTTTGGGAAGGTTTTATCCGTCATTTCGGTATGGATAGCATTGAGTACAAGTCCATTCCCGACGAAGGAGAGAGCCTACAATTAGACGACACGACCCTACAATTTATCCCTGCGCATTACTTACACGCATCGGGTAATTTCCATGTTTATGACGCGGAAGCAAAAATACTCATGAGTGGAGACGTAGGTGCCGCACTAGAGCCGCCAGAGGCTCCGCTAGAGGTTGATTCTTTTGATGAACACATAGCGAAAATGGAATACTTCCACCAGCGCTGGATGCCTTCCAATCGTGCAAAAGATGAATGGATTGACCGCGTAAGTAAACTCGACATTGACTTAATGTGCCCGCAACATGGCCGAATCTTTCGAGGGGATGATGTGAAACGATTCCTTGACTGGTTTAGCAAGCTTAATGTTGGGATAGCAACCAACAAATAGCGTCGCCAAACGCATACAGAAAAGCCTACTAGTCCGTATGCGCAGCCGGCAGGTTCAAAACCCTGTAAGACTTAGAATACAGTAAATTCCAGCCGTATTTAAAGCTAGGAATACTAAAAAATAAGCGATCATAACTTCCATCCTCGGAAGCCATTGCTAAACCTTTACGTAGACGGTCAGCTAATCGTGAGTTCTTATTATTAACGTAAAAATAGTAATTAGAACTATAAGTAAGCACAACACTATCAACAAGTTCAAAACGTCCCGGCCAGTCCTCCATTTCATTCCCTATCTCATACGCGCCTCGAGCCAGGTAATCGAACCGCTTTGCGCTTAACATCGGTAGCAGATTATTATTAATAGACGTTACGGTAGGCAAGTTATTCGCTCGAAACAACTCGGTATCGCGCCAATGAACCCCTGAGCCAGCCCTAAATTGACGCAAATCAGCTAATGACTTCACATTCATAAATTGTTTTTTTTCACCTTTTCGAACAAGTAAAAAGCGATAACGATTTAAACCTTTAAGTAAATTAAATTCGATAGGGAATAAACGCTCGTCACGATCCTTATTGCTGGTGCTCCACAATACGCTAACGCCCGTCCCCGCCTCCAGATAACGCCTTAAGCGCTCCGTGCTCGCAGGAACATCGTATGGAATCAACTGGAAATCGCCGTACTCATCGCGAGTCTTTTCCAAAACAAGGTCTAGAACCTTGATGTAATAATCAGAATAGTAGCCATATTTTGGGTAAGAAATTTTGTCGATACTTGGAGTAACCTTTTCTTGCCCCAAAACGCCATAAGGAAAACAAAAAAAAGCTATCAACAAAAGAAAAATAGTTCGAAACTTCACTATTAGGTAATGCCTTTTAAATTAGTGGCCCATAATGCGACTTCATGAAAACTACTAATAACCAACATAGTCGACCACTATAAAAATCAAGTAAAAGCCATTATACGCTAAATTAGCACTTTATAAATAAACACCCAAAACCAAATGCCGCCCGTAGCTATGTTACCGGGAGAAATACTTCAAACGGGCATCTAAAATAAACTAGGCACACCCATGCCGACAATACGACATTTGAGCCGACCGAAACAGAATTATCACTTCGATAATTCACAAGCTCAATAGCGGCCTCAAACAAAGCTATTTCCACCGTAGAATCTAACCTCAGTGACGCGTGCACTCAATCACTCCATCCAATAGAGCCACAATCATGCTTATAAGCTTTATACCGGCCCTATGGAGCGCACTAGCTGTAAGCGCGCCCTGCTATTGATCGGCTATTTCATTACATACTTGATCAAACAAATAATCCCAAACCTCTGGATAGAACCCCAACTTTCCTCCAATACATTCAAACCCATTATTAAGGGGCCTCCAAGAGTGCCACAGCACCCCCTCTTGTCGCCACCCCGCAGACGAGGGTAAATTCAGTCGCACACTCTTACGCCACTCTGGGCCCGCTCTATGCCGCTACACGACCTATAAGTGCAATCATATGCGCTATTTGCACCGACATACTTGTCGCTACGCCTAACAATTACCTTAGCCACCCTTTATCAGAGAGTACAAGCACCCGCTCCGCAACAAAAACCACTTTATGCTGCTAGTCGAAAAAAGACACCTCAACGCAACACATAAACAACGAAGATAACACTGCTCGCTTACAACTACGAAAAGCCATACGATACGGCTTCACAGCCATGATTAATGACACTGCCGACTGGCTATTAGTTGGCTTAACTCTCTGCGGCCGCAATAACAGCATGACTGCCACCCGACTTTTTAGCTCAATTTAGAAGCGGGCTTATTGCAATGATAGCTATGATAGCTATGATTGTCATCGGGATTCCAATGTACATATGTGCCAATTCATCAACGTTTATTGCCGCTGGCCTGCTATTTTCTGGAATATCACGCGGCGCCGTTTTAGTTTTGTATTAGCGGGTCCCGCAACAGAAATTGCACCTATTGGTACTATTAAAAAACACACGGGACTGAACAACGCTATCGGCTATTTATCTGGCGTCATTACGAGAGCGATTGTTTGCGGTTATATGCGATTTAGTTTAGACGCTCGATATCGTCTCGAAATCACTGATAGCCGAACAGCTGTCTACAGAACGGCACGAACACATTGGGTTATTGCATCAAGCAAGACGCTTAATATTTAGTGCGCTAATAATTCGAATATACCTAATACGAATTAGAAAACGTTTAGTGAAATCTAAAAACAATTAGATTTAAAATGCATGAAAGTCTTAAGCACCTTAAACTCATTACCTTAAAGAATTAAAAGAAAAGAATTACTTTAAAAAATTATCGCAAGCCGTTAGCTTAAATTATTTCCATCTCAATGACATCGCCTAAAAAACGATAGCTGGAGCTCGCTGAATCGTAGCGAATTATATTGTGAGGCTCATCATCCAATATTACTCGGCGTGCACGATTAACCGCATGAACAATCTCAAATTCACTCGCATCACTATCGCCCCACAAACTCTCTCTAAACTCCTCGATTGATACTGAGTGATCACGATTTTCAATTAGATAAACGAGCGTATCAAATACTTCTTTTCTCGGGTTTATTGCCTCGAAACCATAGACCACCTCTCGTAAGCTCAAGTCGATCATACAATCATTCACTTCGTAAATTTTTACAGCCGTATCAACGCGAGTTAGGTCTTGAGTCAGCATAAGCTAAGCACCACATCCTAGTTTAACTAGATTAAGTTAAACTAAGCATGGTACGTAGATCGCAAAATTAAAAGTTAAGATAGATTAATGGTCGATTATCGAGGACAGAATGGAAATTTAGCGGCCAAATATGAAAAACTCTTCTCGAATACACAGATATTTTATATAGTCCAAACGACAAAAACCCCGCTATTGCGGGGCTCTTGATTGTGTTGCGTGCGCGGCAATTATTTCTGCAATAAGATACGCAACATTCGGCGTAATGGCTCCGCAGCACCCCATAACAACTGATCACCTACTGAAAATGCAGATAGATAATCTGGTCCCATATGCATTTTACGCAAACGACCAACAGGAACGGAAAGCGTCCCAGTTACTTTAGTCGGCGTAAGCTCCTGAAGACTCGCCTCACGAGTATTCGGAATAACCTTAACCCAGTCATTAGCTTTGGCTATCATGTCTTCTAATTCGTCTAGAGGCGCATCATTTTTAAGCTTGATAGTAAACGCCTGACTATGGCTACGCATGGCCCCAATACGGACACAAATACCATCAACCGGTATAGGCGAATCAGATAAGCCTAGTATCTTGTTTGTTTCTACCTGCCCCTTCCACTCTTCCTTACTTTGCATGTTATCCAATTGCTTATCGATATACGGCAACAAACTACCCGCAAGTGGAGCGCCGAATTCATCAATACTTAAACCATCACGCATGCTATTTATAACTTTGCGATCGATATCTAATATCGCAGAAGCAGGATCAACTAATTCTTCAGCAACGCATTGCTTAATCTCACCCATTTGAGTAATAAGCTCACGCATATTACGCGCACCGGCACCGGAAGCCGCTTGGTAAGTCATGGAGCTAACCCACTCCACCATATTATTTTGAAATAGACCACCTAAGCCCATAAGCATTAAACTTACAGTGCAATTGCCACCAATAAAAT
>JBLIMQ010000056.1:0-27470 GCA_047638775.1 Flavobacteriales bacterium | reverse complement strand
ATATGCTAAAAGACGGAGCCAATATACGAGAGGTTCAAGAATTACTGGGCCACGCAAGCGTCTCCACCACGATGATTTATCTTCACTGCATCGATGACCCCATGAATCCGATAATAAGCCCCCTCGAAGGTTTGCACCTTATTCCCGATGAATTCGACGATGAAGCTCCTACGATAACTGGATCTAGTGAAGAAGAATTAGACGAATAGGATAGAGGTTAAAAGACGCGGCGTAACAAAAACCAACGAAATGAAGCACTTGGAACATAGCGAGAAGACACGCTCTAAACCAATTCTCCGCAGTTAACCTATATCTATTGATTAAACCCCATCAGGATCAATCCCAGCATCCCGAAGTTTTTGTTTTAGCTTATTCTCTCGCAACAAAGCGTCTTCTTCCCGCAACAATGCATCTGCTCGCTCTTTTTCCAGCTTATCCAAAGCAGCCTCCTTACCCTCACGCTCATCTTTCTCCCGAACCTCAGCCGCCCGAATCTCCCCCAACTGCCGAACAACAACCGCCTGCGGCAACTCCCTCTTCTTCAACTCCACCAAATCCAAATAATCCTTCACCACCGCACACCCCTCAGAATACCCATCCAAAAGCACCATCTTATCTATCTCAACCAAACAGCGTTCATACACCCAAACCTGAAAAGCCGCAATCCGCGTAATCAAGTCATCCAGTACGGCAATGTCCACGTCATAATCGGTTTTATACCGCGCATCCACATAGGCTTTATTCAGCAAATCAAAATTGGTTTTTTCTTCTTCGGTATTTTGCGGTAAAACATCGCGCACAGATTTATCTATTTTGGCGACACGGTTACGCAGCTCGCCAAGAATATGTCCACGGGGTTTGTAATTGGTGAAGACTAATAAATAGGTATAAAACAAACGCTCGGTCATTTGATGTAGGGCGTACATCGACGAACCATAATCATCTAACTGATAATGCAAATACAGTGATTGGCGCATCGCCACTGACCGGGCATAAAAGCGTTCAAAATACTGTATCGCCCATCTACGGCGTTCTTGGGGTGTCATCTCTTTTGGCTCGGCCAACTGGTTGACGGTGCTGTATAACACCACGCCTTCGCTGATCACATCGCGATAAAAATATTCGCAGTTTGCTATGGCGTCATTTAGGCGGACTAGGCTTTCTGCTATTAAGTGAATATTGAAAGGGATGTCGGGGTGATCTTCTACTTTTTTACACAGGCGTGCCCAACGAGAGGACTGGTCCTCTACGGTTTTACCACGCACAACCACTAGAATATCGATGTCGGAACGGTATTCTGACAGGGTGCCGGTTTCTTGATTCACACGTTTGTCGTTAATGGCTTCGCCACGGGCGTAGCTACCAAATAACCAGACCATGGCTAGGCTCTTGGTAAAGAATCTACCGGCTAGATCTGTCACCAGTTTTATAGACTCTTGCGCCTCTGCTGGCACCTTATCCAAGCTCGTACGGTAGTTGTGAGAAAGGGCGTCATTCATCGGCATGTAAGCGTGTTACTCGCTAAGCTTTAGTAGGGGGAAAGAATAAGAGGATGGTGGGTGGATGTCTATGCTTTTAAACAGCTTAGTTCCGGCATAACGCGAGTTGCGCCCTTTTCGTCTGTTGAGGCTCTTAGGTACGGATATGTACGCATGAGGTGGTTCATTATACGTTGCTTTACAGTTACCACTTTAATATAGATAGCAAAAAGCCTTTTAGTAAAACGCATATAAAGCACTTCTCTATAGTTACACCTAAGGTGAGCTAGAGTTGTTGCCTTTTTGCTTGATTTATCGTCAATACAAATTGTGAGCAAGATTGACAATCATTGTCATGCCCACTACTGTAAAGAGATAGAACACAATGAGGTTGAGACTATGCACGTATCACTAACACCTGAACTTGAAACCCTTGTAAAAAATCACGTTAAAACTGGTTTGTACAACTCATCGAGCGAAGTAGTAAGGGAGGCTCTGCGGGTCTGGAATGAACAGCAGGAATACAAAAAGAAAATGCAGGCCTTACGAGCTAAACTTGAACTTTCTGAACAAAGCCCTTTACTTGAAGATTTCTCAATTGATGACCTTATTAATGAGCTAGACAACGAAAATATAGTCAATGCCAAAAAAGGATAAAACACACGCTCCTCTTGATTGACATCATAACCAGAACCCGCCAAAGGATAATTGGACGAGTAAGGAAGGTAAAAGGCGCAACTCACCGTGACAAAGCTAAGAGATTATCGCTGAATGAGCGATATTTTTACGCTTATTTAAAGTTCGATTTTAGCTTATCACTCCGCCTCCTACACACCCTAAGAACCACATTACCCAAAACCAACTAAGAATCAACGACTTAAATCCCAACAATCCAAAGTAACTACGCTAACCAATAGCCGCCCCCGAATTAAGAATCAACAACCCACACCACCTGTTTCATTCGCCCCCAGAATGTTAATATAGGCCCCTAAATTCGTTATGACCTTTACCCTATGTCGCCTAAATCGCCCTTTAATGACGAAAACATTCCCCGCTACTTAGATGCGCTGAATGATGTGCTCATAAAGCACCCCAGCTATAAGCTGGGCATGCGCTTTTGTGATATTAGTTTGCACGATAAACAAGTGTGTTTTTGGGTGAAACCCTGCGAAATACTTACACTAGAGGACGCACGCAAGGCGTTTAACGACGTCGCCAGCATATTAACGCTTAGTGGCGATACAATTGGTTTCGTTTTAAAAGAAGCCCAATAGAATAGCCCCACTAGCCTCACGAAACCTTGCCTTATGATGTTTACGGATTTTAATAAGCTCTACTCGTTTGTCGAGGTCGCAGAAGCAGAGAGCATTTCTAAGGCCGCGAATAATCTATTTAGAACGCAGTCGGCTATCACCCAACAAATACAGAGCCTTGAAGAAGAGCTTGGTCTAGCCTTACTAGAACGAAAAAACGCGCGTATTTACCTAACGTGTGAAGGCGAAAAAATTTACCATATCGCCAAAGATCGCCTGCGTGAAATATCTGAAGGTTTACATTCTGTTATAGGTGATACGCAATCTATTGGTGGCACGATTCGTATTGGCATGCGTGCTGATTTGTCGCGACATGTTTTCCCTAAAATTGCTACTAGCTTTAAAGCGCGCTATCCGAATGTCAATTTTCAGATTTCGCACGGTATCGCACGCGAGATAGAACAACTGCTAAGTTTAAATAAGATTGATGTTGGCATTCAATTAGTACGTCACGATACAAACTTATTTGATTACATTCCAACAAAAGCGGTGAAGTTACTTTTAGTGGCTAGCGCCGAGTACATTAAGCAATCCCCTAATATTCGTAAACCCAGTGACATACTAGACCATGCGTTTATTGATTACACCAGTGACAATGAAGCTATGTATAACTGGGCTAAAAAAGCGGATTCGACCATTGCGTCGGATCTAAAGCGCAAAAATGCTGTCTTGGTCTGCGACGAATCGACGATTGCACACGCCATGGTTAGAAACCATTCGGGCCTGTGTATATTGCCCGACTACATCGTAGAGCAAGAGTTAAACGATGGCAGCCTGACCCATGTATTACCGAATAAAGCCTGCGACTATCAAATGAGTTTTGATATTGTCATAAAGAAAAAACGTAGTGAAGTGCTCATTAAGGAAGCCTTCTTAAAACATATACAAGCTGAACTTTGTTAGGTGGCGCCATGGTTAAGCCATATTGCGTTAAGCCACATTGAGTTAAGCCACATTGCGTTAAGCGGCATGTGTTAAGCCATACTGTTAGGTATTAATTTTTCATGCATGTAGCACTGTATTAATAATTATTATTAATACCAAAAACTCGGCATGATTCTATTATTGCTCACCTTTTAGGAATAGAATCATGACAACAGCCGCAATTAAATCAAGTAACAACAGCCGATTAGATAGACGACACTTTGACGACTTGAGCGTCGACTCATTCACTACGGCACCTTTACGCGCTAAAGCTAAAGCTCACTTCAAAAGAAGCCCAGCCGTAGTTTTTGAAAGATTAGCCGACCTCGAGGCAATCAATGAGTGGGTGCCTATGATCAAAGATAGACCTAAAGTTGATCACAGCCAATCACTTAACCCAAATACAAATGGCGTCGGCAGTCAGCGTGTTTGTAATTTTGGCGGCGACCATTTAACTGAAACTTTACGTTATTGGAATGAAGGTACGTGTTACGCGTACTCTGTCACGCCGGATAAAAACTCTCCTGCGATCGAACACTTAAGCGTAGTGATGGTAGAGTCGGACGGCAACGGCGGCAGTCTTGTCTCGTGGCGGCAGTTCTTCAACCCTAAGCCGTGGTCACTTAAAGCTAAGATAATGCCCTTCATGATGGGTTTTGTGATGAACAAGGCGTTGAAAAATCTTACTAAAGAGTTTGGCGGTACCGTACTTAAGTAAGGAGCACTTAAATATAGCGCCTTCACGTAAAAGGTTCTAAAGTAGAGCCTTATTGAACAGAACACTATTTGATAACTAGCGCTTAAGAATTATTCTTGGCCCCTATTTTGGCCCCTCTCTCGGGGCCAATATTCAAACACTATTGAAATTATTCCAACTTATTCGAACGAATAAGAGATTTTATCTCGTCTACATACGGCGCGCCGCGTTCAGAATACCGAATCAAACCATCGGCAAGCTCTACACCTGTTGGCTCGACACCTTGAGCACGAAGTTTTGCCCTAATTGCGCGCAATTGCTTGTAAGCACTGAAAGAATTTAGATTAAGCAGATAACGCTCAATAGAATGTTGCGGCGTCACAAATACTGCAACTTCATGCGCCTTGCCACTTTGGCGGCTAGCCGGCACTAAACCACAGCCCTTTTTGAAGCACCATTGACCAAAGTAGTTATTGCCCTGCGTCGCAAAACGCGAGGTCCCCCAACCACTTTCAGCCGCAGCCTGACTCAACACTAATGATGCTGGCGCCACATCAACGCGATTTATTAACTCACGCCGTTGTGAAAAATCATCCAATTCAAATTCTTCCATTCGATAACGCTTGGCAATCGCCAACAACCATAGCCCTTCGTCATTCGATAACTCAGAATTTTTATTTATGCTTAATAGTCGCGCTCTGATAACGGCTACTTTTTGATTTTCAGCATCTACCAAAGGCCGTATATAGTCAAAGAACACACCCTTGCGCTCAGTACCTGCGGCATAGTCAGCGAACTTTGGGATTTCTGTGCTTTCAGGTTCCTGACAACCTACCAGCAAGGGAATTAAACAAACGAACGAAAATACACCTAAGGTTTTTATGTTATTTATCATGAGGTTTACTTTAATAATTTAGGGACTTGGAACTTGAAGCCACGAGATTTAGGAGCTTACAGTAAGGCAAACAAAAAGGAGACAGAAGACGTTAAAGATGCACTAGCGACGTAAGTCTTGAATATACAGGTGATAAAGTTTGGGCTCCATTATCGTGTTAACGGGCGCATCAACACGCGCAATATCTTTAGCAAAAACACGTGAAGCGGCCATGGTTCCTGCCGTTATCGCTCTAGTCTCAATATCGAATTGAAATGCCTCCGGAAAGTCAGCACCACGCTTGGCCATATGAAAGCCCCAAATACCAAACGAGGGTAGCGAGGTATGGAAGCTTAAGGTTTTTTCAAATACGGCCGCCAGCGTTTGTTCTATGCTCCAGTATACATTGCGCGTAAAAAAAGGCGACGAGCTCTGCGTAATTACAATCCCTTCGGGGCTCATTCTGCGTTGTATCATGGTATAGAATTCGCGAGAATAAAGTTTATTGATGGCCTCATTGTGTGGGTCGGGCATATCAATTATGACTCTATCGTAAGCCATGCCGGGTTGATTTATAAAACTAAACGCATCTTCACTAAACGCGGTAAGTCGCGGTGAAGATAGACTTTTTTTATTTAGACGCTTGAGCATTGGCAGCTCTTTGGCGATACGCAACATTTCGGGATCGATATCTACAAGATGCACGTTCTCGACATCGTCGTACTTTAGGACTTCCCGTGCGGCTAAACCATCACCCCCACCTAGTATTAAAACGTTTTTGCGCGAGCCCGGCGCCGACATTATCGG
This sequence comes from Flavobacteriales bacterium, assembly GCA_047638775.1. Classification (GTDB taxonomy): domain Bacteria; phylum Pseudomonadota; class Gammaproteobacteria; order Pseudomonadales; family Cellvibrionaceae; genus Agaribacterium. The sequence goes on along the minus strand of JBLIMQ010000056.1, from coordinate 21,377 downwards.
GTGCACTAGGTATTCGTGATAACGATATTCGTCCCGCGATGAAAACTGTATATGCCCGTCTATATAGAGCTTTTGATCACGTGTCGTTACGGAGCGGGTAACGACTAGTTTTTGATATTTTGTTTGTTCCGAATAGATAACTTGGTCAAAATATAAATGTTTTTCGGCAAAGCGCGTAATAACCGAGCCGAAAAAAATGCTCGCTATTAGCAATATCAATATGGCTATGCACGCCTGCAGCATGAGCTTATAGCGTGGCAAATGTTCTTTGAAAATAATGACATTAACCGTGGCGACCAAAATATTAATGAGCCCTATCGCAAACGAGGACTGAATCAAACCTAACGAAGGCAATAACAATAGCGGAAAGGCGACAGAGCCGATTAAGGCACCGACATAATCTAACGACATTACATTAGCTATGGATTCTTTCATCGTTTTTTTCTTTGCTAGCAATGTTGTCAGTATGGGGATTTCCATACCCACTAACGCACCGATCATTAAAATCAGCACGTACATGGTCAGCTCATACAATACGCGAGCAAACGGAAAGGCCATAAATAGGGCAACACTACTAATACCGCCCACTAACGCAATGATGATCTCGACAAGAATAAAGTTACGAACATATTGTTCACTAAAATATTTTGAAATGAGCGAACCTAAGCCCATGGCAAACATAAAGAAACCAATTGTTAGCGAAAACTGATAAACGCTATTACCCAGCAGATAGCTTGAAACGGTGCCTATAATCAATTCGTAGACAATGCCGCACAAGGCCACAACGAGTATGGAAAAAAGTAGTACGAGTGTTTGTTTGTTCGAAAGCGGTATGCTCTCGTCAGACGTTGTAGACATGAGTGTCGCTTATGTATGATCGAGCCAATTAAGACGTAACCAGCTGCATGAGGCCGAGGCCAGAGGAATGAACGGGCTGGATGAATGCACAGCCCGCACTAAAGCTTACTTATTGCGGCTAAGGTAATCGCGGCTTATGTGCCAGGATGTGCTTGCCGCAACTTACTTATCAAGACCTAACTATCAAGACTTCTTTTCAAGACTTAGCCGTCAAGACTTAACTATCAAGACTTAGCCGTCAAGAAAGGCTTATCTCGACTTATTTACCGCGAGAATGGCTACCAGAACCAGCGCGCGATTTTGCTGCGGCACGAGCGGTAACAGGCTTCTTGCTGGATAAACTACCTGGGCTAACACCCGCTGCACGTTGGCGACTTAGCATGCTACCTAAGAGGTAACCTGTTAATAAGCCAGTACCACTGAAGTGATGGTCGTTTACCGCTCCACTGCGACTAGAAGCAATAACACGTGAGTTTTCACCATCGATCTCAACTAAAAACAACGACTCTTCGCCAGCATCTTGGTTTTTGTTCGCATTAAGGTCTTCAAAGGCTAATACAGACGCATCTGTTTGCGCGGCCACACCAATTGCGGAGGTATGAAGGGCAGGCTGCTTGGCGTTGTAGTTATCCGCTAGCGTTTCGGCAAAGCCAATAAAGGCTGCATCAGATTTGGCACTTTCTGCTTCAGCCGCTTCTGGGCTTGCGTCAGCAAGGATGTCGGTTGTTTTGTATTCATCTTGGCCCGAGAGGTTTTCTTCATAGGCATAAATGGTATCTACCGTAATATCGAGTACGGCGTTTAAATCAATGTCGTTATCCGTATAGCTGGTGTCGCTATTGTCACTACCGTCGTTAATCATCCCGAATAGGTAAACTCCGCCAATCACTGCTGCTATCAATCCGTACTTAACTAATCCGTTCATTGTCTACCCTATATTATCTGTCTGTTGTCTTGCGATGACTCTCGGCAAGCTTAAATACTATACCAAGCAAAAGTTAATGATTCTGATATTTGATGGTTCTGATATTTGATGGTTCCGATATTTGATGGTTCCGATAGTTAATGGATTCTGTTAACGAATCATTCAACTATTTAATAACACTTATTTAATGACACTTATTTAATAAAGCTTACTTAACAACGCTTATCTTAATAAGACTGTTATACAGGCTAAACCCAAAGGTTGCCATTATCGCCTTAATGCTCTTTCATTCATAGCATAGCTACAGGCCTTGCAGATCATGTGAAAAATGATATTCGTGTACGCCCTGCTCGTAGTAATCGGTTAAAAGCCCGATATATTTAAAGCCTGCGGCCTGCAAAGGTTTGTGAATTAAAGGTAAATTAGACGGAAATGTCAAAAATACTTTTCTGGCGCCATCATCGCGCGCCGCCTGCAAGCCTAAGCTTAGGTCTTCATCACTAAAATTTCGCTTACCAAAGAGCTTTTTTGTGCCCTTCACTTCCCAGCGAAAGGTATATGCGCCTTCAGTTTCAGCGATTTCAAACAAGCCACAAAAGCGAATTATAGGCTTTTCTTCAACAATTTCGAGCTCTTCGTCGGCAATATCGGCCTTTAACTTAAGGCCATAAATCAATTGGGATTCGTCTTCGTCGTAAAAGTCTTCGTTTGTTAGCTCTAGCGCAAAGGCCTGTGAGGAATAAAGGCCCATGGCACGTTCGTAAACACTCACACCGGCTTCGTTCTCGTAATCCGATACTTTCACAAATATCTTAGATGCATCGCTTTCACGCAGCGTATCGAGTAGGCGTGTCAGTAACATTCGACCAAAGCCTTTACCCTGAAAGCTTGGGTGTACGTAGGTCCAGTTTAGCCAACAACTGCGGTCACTGGCCTCAATAGCTCGAAAGCCGGTAACGGCAATGACTTTATCGTCAAGCTCGATCACATATTGGTTATCAAGGCCTAGCTCGTCAAAGTCGGCGCTGGCCGCTTCGGCATCATCGTCGTCAGTTGCGTGTATTAGCGCGATAACAGGCTTCACGTCGTTGATGTACATTGGCCGAAATTCGGCATTTTCTGGCGTGGCATTAGCGCTGGTGCTAACTACGGGGAAATTCACGAGATTAGTGATCCTTTCGATAATATAAAACGTAAGGCAGCGCTAATAGAGCGCCGCAAAGTAAACCGGTAATATGCGCGGCATTAGCGTATTTGCCAAACATGCCCGTTGCCGCAACGGGGATTAAGGCTAACAGTACCCAGCACAAGATTGGGTCGAGTCGAAAATCTTTTCGGCCCGCAAAAACCTGCTGTACCCATAAGTAGCCAAGCAGACCATAAACAACGCCAGATAGTCCACCGAAGTTAGGCCCCGCAATCATGTATTGGCTAACATTACCAAAGGCCGCACAGATAAGAAATAACGCAATCAAATGCCCACGAGATTCCTTTTCTAACTTAGAGGCCATTAACAGCCATAAGTACACATTTGTAGCGAGATGTAAGAGTTCGTAGTGAACAAAGCTTGGCGACCAAAGCCGAATAAGCATTAACGGGTTTACAAAGTCACCAAAGCTAGCGGGCATAAACCAAAGCTCGAGCGCCACTAAGCCGTGCAGCTTTAGAATCACATAGGGAATACATGCGAGTACGGCAACGGCCACTGTTAATGGATGGCGTTTTATAAATAGCAGCACTTGAGCCGTAGTAAAAAAGTTCATTCTATTAATACGTACATTCTATTAAAAGCTTCATTCTATTAAAAAAATCATTCTATTATTGTCTGTTTGAAGGGTCATCCCAGATATCAGTAGCCTTACGGCCGCTGCCCTGGCCGGTATTTTTCCAACCATGAAACGGGTGATTAAATAAGAGCTCATCGTCCTTAAACACAAACACCAACGCAGCACCTGCGGCAAAACCACCAACATGCGCCCAAAATGCCACGCCCCCGCCAGTTGCCCCCATAGAGCTAATGCCGCCCAATACTTGTACGGCTATCCAATAACCCAACATCGCGATGGCCGGCACACGGAAGGTGGTAATAATGATAAACAGAATAACCAGCATGGTAACTTTTACGCGGGGATACAGTACGATATACGCCCCCATCACACCCCCAATTGCCCCTGATGCACCCACCATTGGAATGGCGGAATCGGGCTGTGAGACTATTTGAGCGGCCGCCGCACACAAACCGCTTAATGCGTAAAAAATTGCAAAGCGTACTGGCCCCATTGAATCTTCGACGTTATCGCCAAATACCCATAAGAACCACATATTACCGATGATATGCATCCAACTGCCATGCATAAACATCGACGTGAGCAGACCGCTCCAACCCGAGCCGGTACGACAATATCCGGGCGCTGCATTTAGGTCTGGGCCGAACAAGTCCGCTGGGATTAGTCCAAATTGGCATACGGACGCGTTTAATTGATCGCCAAAGCCTGCCCCTTGTAGAAGCAACCAAGCGGCTATATTCAATCCAATAATAATGTAGGTCGCAATTGGCTTATTTACTTGCGGGTTATCATCGCGAATGGGGATCATCTTCAGGCCTGTTATAAGACTAAGTTTTGTCGTATATGTTAGCGCATTGGTAGTTGGGAAGCTCTGATTAAGTGCAGTAGCTACACGAAGGCGGCCAGTTTTACTCGCCCCGTTAACGAGTACCGCTAAATCAATACCAAAATTACAGAATTTTTACGATGCAATACTGTAAGTAAACAGCATTATCGAGCTACTATAAGCAACTCTAGAAACGAATATATAAATCTATCGGTAAGCCCATATATAAGCCCCAATATAGATCCTGACTTAGACCCCTGACTTAGACCCCTGACTTAGTCCCCCGAATTAAGCCCATGACTCATTGAGCCGAAGCCTGTTCGTATCGAACCAAGATAAGATCAGTATACGTAATTCCCACAGTAGAGAACGCTATGACAGACCAAGACGACAAACCTATTAATACTAAAAAGTCCATGAAAACACAGCAATGGAAGATACTGAAAAAGTGGCTGGGGTACGTGATCTTTGGCGCAACGATATTCTTTGGCAATATTCAGCTACAAAGCTACCTGGGCCGGCAGGCCTTGTCTGAAGTAAATCTCACCAAGCTAAGTTTAGAAGACGCCAAACAGCTCGCGCAGAGCTCTGACAAGTTGATACTTGCGGATATGTCGTCTATTTCCTGCGGGAGTTGCCGGAAGCTCGACAAAACGGTTTTTGCAAACCCAAAAGTTGAAGCCTATATACGCGAGAATTTTGTCTTTTCACGCACCGAATACAATTCGGCGGCAGGTGATGATTTCATGGACGCTTATAATGTACGCGGATTTCCAACGGTATTGGTACTGAATGCCGATGGCAGTCTTCGGAAAAAGATGTCACTTAGCTTCGATCCCGAATTATACCTAGAGCAACTACAAGCAAGCCTATAGCAAGTATGCGCATGCCGAGTAAGCATCTACGGAGTAAACAATAACGAATAACTTATGCTAAATGCCTTCTCGCAGGTGCCTTATGGCAAGGACCTTATGGGTAGACGCGCACCCTATATGCCGATGCCTTATGGAGGGCGCCTTATGACAGGCGCCTTATGACAGGTAATTTCGGGAAAATAGCTTCGGGAAAATAGCTTCGGGAAAATAATTTCGGGCAAATAGCTTAAAGCTCAACTGGCTCACTTTTCCACACCTTTTCTAGCTTTTTCTAGCCCTTACTCAGTAAGTTTTCTCACTCGAAGAAGGCTATTTACCAAGAAAGTCGATGGCTTTACGTCTTACGGGTGCCTTTTTGGCGGGCTTCTGAACCTCACTGCCCTCGGCACTAGAAGAAGTACCGACTGCGTTATTCGCAGCCTTAGCGGCCGCTTCTTCTCTCTCTATGCGCGCGATATATTCATCGTTTATTGGCGGTATTTCTGGTTCCTGATCACATAGAACCAACATATGTTCACCATTAAAAAACACCACATCATCAGCATAGATTTTACAGCGCTTGCGCGTCTCTTGCACTCCGTTCACATACACGTTACCGGCGGCAATGTGCTGCTTGGCTTCTCCGCCACCCGAAACAAGATTAGCCAGTTTTAAAATTTTATATAATTCTAAAGGCTGATAACTGATCTCAATACCCAGAGCCTCAACTTCGACCTCTGAATTTCCAGCGTCATCGTTAGATTCATCACTCATTAGGATATCCCCATCTTTTCAATTTCTTGATTTGAGCGACTGCCCAGAAAAACCATTTTTTGCCATACTTTTCGACTAAGATCCGTACAAAGTGATTCAATATCATTGGCCGCAGAAACAATCGACGGCTCAGGCAGGCGCTCAGAAAATAAAGCGGCTAACTTGCCAATCATTGAAAACATCTCGGAACAATAGTCGAGATAGCGCTGCAATTCGAATTCAGGCATGTTCCTCTCGGGAGAATTTTCAGTAGGCTCCCTGTCGTAATGAAGCATGGACGGATCTTTGGTCAATTGGTGCAGATCAACAACGTGGGCAATCGATCGTAATTTATGTAACTCTTTTAAAACCTCTCGCCGCTTTAAGCGCTGCTCAAAGGTTATCAAAAAGAAAAGTGCCGCCCCTACAAGTATGACATCGTTAATTAGCGCTTCACTTAACTGTATAATGCCGGCCAAATTGGGCTTAACGATTGTCCATTCTAGTATGTTCAAGGTATAAATAAGAACAGAAAAAAACAAACATAGCAGCGCGATTACGCCACCACGAACCCACATATTGGGCCGGGTCAGCTTATCAATACGGGCTTGTACACCCCGGGCGGTAATATGCAGTTCGCCGCAGACCTTGCTGATATTGGAGTTGGGAATACGTTCGTTAATACGCGCTTCGAGCCGCGCGATAGTCTTTAATATTTTTTCAATATTGAGTTCGTTATACATGGTGAGTATCTGGCTAACAATTTGATACTTGCATAATAACCTAAGCCGACGAAAACTAGGAGTTTATGTCGGTTTGGGAATTATGCGAGCATCAGTTCGGTTTTTAGCTGTACGCCTGCGCAAAGCTACGGCTAAGGCTACGGCTACGGCTACGGCTAAGGCAAGGCAGGCAGGCAGGCAAAGCAAAGCAAAGCAAAGCAAGGCTAGCAAACCTAACTAAATCTAAGCCAGCGCAAGTAAATCCAATCAGTGTAAATCCAAGAGCACGCTAAAAGCTAAAATCCAGTGTTAACGCGCTACTCAGCTGATCGTAAGTGAAGCTATCCATACTGGATTGATTGTCACTGCGCTGAATGCGTGCACTAAGCTCTAGGCTTGAGCTCACACTATGAGACAACTCGAGGCTTGCGATCAGCCGGTCATCGTTACGCGCTATGGCATTACCATTCACAACGTAGTCGTTTAGATAGCGGCTATTGCGAAAGCTCAAACCCGTCATTAATGCTGTAGATGTCGAGAAATTATACTGCCATTGCGCATCAACACCCAGTCGTAGCGCACTTAAATCGCTACTGTTTTGTAAACCGTCCTGCTCCCATTGCGAAGCCTGACGACGATCATTATCACTGCGGAACTTTAATTCAAACCGGTTCTTCGCATTCATTTGATAACGCGTAAATAGCTCTAACCGATAGCTATCGCCCGCCAAATGTGCGTACTCGTCGCTTAGCGCCTGTGCGGTTTTGAAGCGCACCTTAGTACCCCAACTTAAGGCTTTTGAATAACGCTGCGAATATTTAAGAGCAGGAAGCCATGCCGATAAGTAATCGTCACCGCCGAGTGTACTACGCTCGTAATCTAGCGAGAACGCCACGCTAGATTGATCGTTAATAGAGATTTTTCGTCCACCACCCAACGCTAAGTTGTTACTGTTGAAGTCCTCGACAGTGGAAAAACGACTCGAATACAGCAAGGCATTAGCAAACCACTGACTCTCCCCTCTACCCGCACCTTGCCAAAACAGGCCTAGACTTAACTCGGTATAGCTATCACCTTCGTTAACACTCTCGTCGATAAGATCAGTGACCGGATCGACAATACTATCGTCGTAAGCCACACCAATACTAAGCGTGGACCAAAGGTTCGATTCGTCATCAAGGTTCTTGCCCGCGACGTGAATACGCTGCAATTGTTTTTCCGCTGACTGACGAATAAGTTCATCATGACTTTTTAATAATTCAACAAAATACAATTTTGCTATTTTGGTATTCCCCAATTTTTTTTCGATAACGGCCAAACCATACAAATCCGTATCGCGCGCCTCTTCTAGCCAGAGCAATTCTTCGAAAAAGCCTTTAGCTTGAACGTAATTTTGCACATTAAAATGCGCCTTTGCGATTAAACGCAATCGAAGCTCGGTGCTTTCAGCATCAAAATACTCGACTGCACCTTTTTGTATATCCACCTCTAGCAACGCTATAACCGCACGATACTCTTTACGGTTAAAGGCTTCGACGGCTTGCGCATAGAGCGTACTGTCGGAAAAAGTAAGGGGTGTAAAAACGAGAGGCGTAGAAACAGGAGCGGCAGAAACAGTAAACGCAAAAACGGACATTGAAAACAACGCAGTGACCATCAGACGCAATAAAAGAATGCGCAAACTAATACCACGCTTACTGTAAAAACAATACTGCAGGAAATTCATGCGATGACATACCGATTTGCAAAAAAAAACAGGCCATTACAGCCTGCTAAGCAGAACGAAAGGAGGGTTTACTCGTTCAAAAAAACAATTACGGGCTTATTCTTCGCCAGCATCTTGATCTTCGCGAAGATCTTCAATGCGCTCTAACCGGCGTAAACGACGCTCTTCTCGCCGCTCGCGACGCTCTTCGGCCGTTAAATCAAGCTGATCACGTCGAGCTTCACGCATTTCGTCCTTATGGGCACGATGCGTATCACGGTGTTCTTCACGGTGCGTATCACGCGCTTCGTCTATTGCGTCACGTAAGTCTTCATTATTCTCCACATACTCCCGAAAGCTATCGTGACGTGCTCGACGTGCGGCTTTAGATTCTTCACGCAAGACCGCGACTAGGTCGGCATCACCGGCTTCACGAGCGGCTTTTATGGCATCACGCTGCGCGTCAACCGCTGCGCGCTCTATATCAATTTCGGCCTGCGTAATAACGCCATTTTCCAACATATGATTTAAAACTAAATCGCGAAACGGCGAACCAATACGGTGATTCTGATGTTTATGCCCGTGCCCCCGAGGACCTAGTCGCGACTCCTCAACAACCTCCATGGTAATGCCATCTAAGTCGCCCTCCTCTTGCGCCGTGGCGGTCATATTCATAAATAGAGCTAGCGTGCAGAAACTTGAAATTAGAGATATCCGGCTGATTTTTTTCATTGAATTCGTCATTGTATTACCTACTTAGGCTGAAATTTTGAATGAACTAATCGGGAGCGTTATCGCTCCTTGATCACGATTTCGTACTGCATTTAAATTAACGCGTAACTCGAAAGTTCGCGTCTTATCGTTATATCCTATGGTCGCCGCAATACTCTGCTGCACATTCAAGTCGGTATCGGGGGCCACAAATACCGGTAAAACTAATTGGTTGGCGCCGGCTAACAAATCGCTTGTCCATACAATCGTGCGCATATCAGGGGAGCCTTCCAGTACCATATTGTCGGGTAGTTGTAATTTAAGCTCGGCACCGGGCATATCATTTGGGACAAAAATCACTACATTCACATCGTGAAATGTACCGGTCTGCACAATACCTGCAGGAATGACCTCAGGATCACCGTCGTTCTGCATAAAAGAAAATACAAATACCACAGCAACTAACGCTATTGCCGCCGCAAAACCTTGCAAAAATGGCGTATTAACGTGTAATGTTTTATGCCGTGTTTTTTCATTTTCGACACGAGTTTTCGCGACACGCAATAACTGTATCGCTCGGCCACTACCCATCTCTTGCGGGGCCGCCTTCGCCAACAAAGCTAAGTAACTACGGTGTTCGTGTTGAAACTCCGCATAGGCGCTGGCACAACATTTACAGGTGCTCAAGTGCTGGCACACAGATTTTTGTTCTAACGGCGATAACATCTCATCGTTATATTCATCAAATTTTTCAACTACGCTATTGCAGTTCATATGGTTCACCTGTGCCAGCTATTGCTTCCAATACTGTTTTCAATGCCGTTTCCTGTACTGCTACTAGTGTCTTCATAAACAGCTTCTGACTTAACCGTGTACTTAGGGTTCCCTTACGGACTCCCTTATAGGGCACCCTTACAGTTAAATTCGCCACGAGTTTTGCTCTGTTTGTCTTGTTAAATGCTGCACTTATAATGTTAAACGCTGCGAATTCACCAAAGGTTGCACTTTGACGAGTTCTTTTAATTTTTTTCGACCGCGATGTAAGTGCGATTTAATCGTACTCTCAGAAAGCTCAAGTACGTCAGCAATTTCGGCCAAGCTATAGCCTTCAATATCAAACAAGGTAATAACACCACGCTGCGCAGCACTTAGGTGCGCCATAGCAAGTCTAAGCTGCTCACGGTACTCGTGGATTTGAGTATCGTCTTGGGCCGCATTTATATTCTCGTGTTCGGGCTCGAACGAGACTTCATCAACACGTCGCTGCTGCTTGCGGTAATTATCGACAAAGCGGTGGTATAGACATTTCATTAGCCATGGCTTAACCGGGTCTAGACTCAGCAGGGTTTCTTCACGCTGGCACACATAAACGCATAGGTCTTGGAAGAGATCTTCGGCGGCGGTCGAACTATAGGTATAGCGCTGCGCTTGACGCAGTAGGTCATCAAGATGGGGGGCCAACACCGCTTCGATACGGTGTTTTTTTGTATGACTAAATAGTGACGTTATTATGCTCATATTCGTTATTAACGCATGAGATTTAGAAAAGTTGCAGTGAGGATGTTTATTTTAGTCAAATGTTAATTCGGAAGTACTGTAATTCGACGACTGTCTAAAGTCGAAAAACCTATCACTAGGCAATGCGGCCATTTGACAATAAATCGGCCTCTATGGCTATAGAGCTCAAGTATAGACGAGACGGCCCCTTATGATTTTATGTAGAAGGAATCAGGCGTTAAAAAGAGCCTGATGTTTCAACGAATAACGTATTGAATGAATCACTTATTAAAAGAATCATGTGCTAAAAAATCACGCCCCGAAGGCATCACGGCCTGAACACTGAGGGAAAGAATGAGAAAGAATGAGAAATAAGTAGGAACCCAATCCTAGGCTGGGTTGCATTCACACCCAACAAGGAATGAATGCAGCCTCTACCAACCGGATTAATCGACAAAAGCGATGGCGCTCTCACGCTCCACCAAGCCAACATCCAATACAACAGAGCGTGTAGCAATAGCAGGCTCTTCAATACGCTGACAAAGGCGGAGAACAGCTTCACGCCCCATGTCGGCAATGGGTTGCGACACGGTAGTTAAACGTGGCCGAACAAGACTTGCCCAAGGAATATCATCAAAACCAATAATCGAAATGTCTTCCGGTACGCGAATACCAGCATCGCGTAATATGTTGATGGCTCCAATAGCTATCAAGTCACTCGCGGCTAGTACTAAGCTTACCGACGATGATTTTAACAGCTGTATGGCTTCTTCATTAAGCTCAGAGCTAAAAGGGACGTCAACATCCCATACAATATTTAAGCGGCCTGAAGCGGTATTAATAATACCTTTTCGTCGCTCGATTGCACTTTCGATATCCTGCGGACCCGATAACAAACCGATACGTTGGTGCCCCAAAGCAACGGCATGTTCGGCGGCTATAGCGCCGGCACTATGATAATTAGAATGAACCACATCGAAGCCTGGGTGTGGTCTGTCAATTAGAACGGTTGGTTTATTGTGAACGGAAATTTCATTGGCAACCTGATTGTTGGTAGGACACCAGATAATGCCATCAACATTTTGTTGATTAAGGGTATTGATCCCTTCCTTTTCAGCCTCTTTACTATTTTGTGCATCAATCAAAATAACCGAAATACCGCGCGCTCTCGCCTCATTTTCGACTTTTTGAGCCAGCTCAGGAAAGAAAGGATTGGTTAAATCAGGAAGCACCAAACCAATGGTATTGGTTTTACCGGTACGCATCGCCTGCGCCTGGCGGTTAGGCTGATAATTTAATCGGTCGACAGCAGCTAACACTCGCTTCTGCATTTCGACACTTACAGAGCCTGTTTTATTCAATACATACGAAACGGTTGCAACCGAAACGCCAACATCTTTAGCCACATCTTTTAAGGTCGCCATACTAATTTCCTTTAACGCGTGAATAATCAAAGCAAGGGCTCAATTAACGCAGTACGGCTAATGCAATACAGTGGAAAACGGCTTGGCGCTTGAGTTGGGTATGTCTATATGGTCAGATTGACGTAAAATCATATAGTATATTAACTAGAGCGACAGACTAACCTAATTTACTAAAAACTTAACTTAATTCCTAAAGATTATTAACTTAAATTGAAAAGATTATTAACTTAAATTGACGTAATTATCCCTATAAGGTCACCAGTACACAGGAATTTTCCCCACATTCAAGGAGACATTAAGTTTAATTAAGCTTTGACCAGCTTAAACGATTAATCTATTATCAGCTCAATTGATGAGCATAAAATAAAAAATAAGTAGGTTTTCTTTGAAGTCAAAAATAGTGGTTGTCGGCAGTATTAATTGCGACATTAACATTAATGTCGCAGCGTTACCCCAGCGTAACGAGACTGTTATGGGACAAAAATCGGCCCTAAAGCTTGGCGGCAAAGGCTTAAATCAAGCCGTTGCAGCCGCCCGAGCCGGTGCCGATGTCACCATGGTCGCATGCGTCGGACGTGATGCTTTTGGCGAGTCCGCTAAAGCGTATTTAGTCGATAATCATGTAGACATCCGGCATGTGTATTCTAGTGAAGACCTAGCAACGGGAACGGCGAGTATTTTTGTCGATGACAATGCTCACAATATGATTGTTGTCGCACCTGAAGCAAATACACAATTAAGCCCTGGTTTAGTTGCGCTCGCTGAAGCTGAAATCGCGGCGGCCGACGTCGTCGTAGTACAAATGGAAGTGCCGCTCGAAAGTATTCGTAAGACCTTAGAGCTAGCCCGAAAACACTCCGTTTTAAGCATACTCAATCCCGCACCGGCAAATACATCAGTGCTCGACATTTTATATTTGGCCGATATTATCACCCCGAATGAAAGTGAAACTGAATTATTAAGCGGGCTATACCCTCACGATACAAAATCGTCATTAAAGGCTGCGAAGTTACTTCAACAAGCCGGCGCACATTGTGTTGTTATTACCCGTGGCAGTGACGGTTGTGATTATTTACTTGATGATAAAATTAAACATATCGAGCCGTTCAGTATTACCGCGGTAGACCCAACTGGCGCTGGCGATGTTTTTAATGGCGCACTTGCATGCTCATTGGCGACATCCACATTAACTCAGAGCTCGCTAGACGATGCGATTGTTCGTGCATCCGCAGCCGCAGCGATGTCGGTGACTAAACCTTACGCACAAAACGCGGCGCCGTTTTGCGAAGAAATCGATGCATTTATAACGCAAAACAAACGACAAGCGCAATTAGCTTAAACTACGCTTCACGCACCAAAAACGATTAAGATCTAATAATAATAGATAGGAACATTTTATGTATTTTATTCGCGTATTCATATTCGCTTTGACGACCCTTGTACTGTGCGCATGTGACGATCAGTCAAATAGCGGTAGCAGTAACACCAACAACGCAGATGCAGAACAAAAACCCACGGTTGCGCTCATCATGAAATCGTTAGCAAACGAGTTTTTTGTCAATATGGCTGATGGCGCCAAAGCACATAGTCGTGAGCATGCGAGCGAATACAAACTTATCGTCAATGGTATTAAAAATGAGAGTGACCTAGCACAACAGGTAGCACTTGTTGATCAAATGGTTGCCATGGGTGCAGACGTTATCATTATTGCACCAGCGGATTCCAAAGCCTTGGTGCCGGCGTTAGTTAGAGCCAAGCGTGCAGGCGTTATTATCGTTAATATCGACAACCGCTTAGACCCCGCCGTACTTGCAGACTTTAATGTAAAAATCCCCTACATTGGCCCTAGTAATAAAGATGGAGCAAAGCTTGTCGGGGATTATGTATTGAAGGATTACCCCGCAGGGACCCAAGTCGCTATTCTAGAAGGCATCCCAACGGCCTATAACTCCATTCAACGTAGAGAAGGTTTTGAAAGCGCTGTTGAAGCCGCCAAACTTAATTTAGTCACCGTGCAAAGTGCCAGCTGGGAATCAACCAAAGCCGCAGAAATTACAGCCGCAATCATTTCTCAACACCCCGAGTTAAAGGTTATCTTAGCCGCTAACGATAATATGGCCTTAGGCGCAGCTTCCGCCATTCACTTGGCGAATATTGACCACCACATCGATGTCGCTGGTTTTGACAATATCTCGGCCATTCATCAATTGATTAGAGACGGACAAATAAAAGCTACGGCCGAGCAGTATGGCGATAAATTTGCCATATACGGTATTGAGTTTGCTTTAGCCGCGCTTACTGGCGGCCCTAGTGATGTTGACAAACAAACGCCAGTTGACTTAATTACCGCAGCCGATATCGCTGACAAATAACGACTGAGTGTAACTGTGAGAATACGTATACGCGATTTATGTAAGAGCTTTGCCACCCCGGTACTTAAGGGTGTCAATCTCGATTTGGCTGAAGGTTCTGTGCTAGGTTTGGTCGGCGAGAATGGCGCAGGGAAATCTACCCTGATTAATATCCTTTCTGGTCTACTGCCAAAGAATTCTGGCACGCTCGAACTTGATGGCGACGCTTATTCGCCAAATTCAATGCAAGATTCTATCGCTGCAGGTTTATCGCTAGCGGCACAGGAATTAAGTTTGATCGAAAACTTGAGCGTAGGCGAAAATATTTTACTCAAAGCCTTGCCGAGTAAAAAGAGTCGTTTACACCATAAAGACATTCGCAGCAAAAGCCGAACCCTGCTAGAACTTGTCGGCTTACCAGAGCTAGATCCGCGCACGCCGCTAAGCAAGCTCAGCTTGGCACAAAAGCAATTAGTCGAGCTTGCCAAGGCACTTTCTAGCGAAGCACGCGTATTAATTTTGGACGAGCCAACTGCGGCACTCACCGGCCCACAAGCCGAACGTTTACATGAAATTATTCGTGAACGAGCACAACAAGGTTTATCCGTAATTTACGTTTCACATCGCTTAGATGATGTACTTTCTGTTTGCGACAATGTCGCTGTTTTACGCGATGGCGAGATCCAATTAAGCTGTGCAACCGAAGGTTTAAGCCGTCGTGATTTAATTCAGGCCATGTCGGGAAAATCACTACTCGAACACGAAAACGACCAAGCACGAACATTAGGTGCCGAGCGCTTGCGCGTAGATAAGCTCACCACTTCTGACCTACCGAACCCCATAAGTTTATGCTGTCACCGCTCAGAAATTCTCGGCATTGCCGGACTTGCCGGTGCGGGACGATCCGAATTACTCGAGGCGATTTACGGCTTAACTAAACACACCGGCGGCAAAGTCGAGCTGACTAGCGATGACGGGCCAAGTGATTGTGAAATAGGTCGTAGTGAGGAAGGTCATAGTGACGTAGGCCATAGTGACGTAGGCCATAGCGAGGGCACTAACAGCTGCACTCATGTCATACAATCGGCTGATCAAGCCGTAAAACTAGGCATGGGACTTGTGGCGGAAGACCGAAAGACACAAGGAATTTTCGCGTCTAAATCCATCGCGATGAATACCACTGTCGCAGGATTAAAACGTGTCGCAAACTCTTGGGGCAAACTTTTACCCAAGAACGAAATCCGTGCAGTTGAGCATTTAATCCAACACTTACGTGTTAAATGTGATGGACCCGACCAAGCCATCAATCGCTTGAGTGGCGGCAATCAGCAAAAATTATTAATCGCACGCTGGATGCACAATAAAACACAGGTGTTGCTCCTTGACGAACCCACACGCGGCGTTGATGTAGGCTCTAAACTTGCGATTCATCAACAATTGCGCGAGCTACGAGATCAAGGTGCCAGCATGATCATTGTTTCGAGTGAGCTAGGAGAACTCACCGCTTTATGTGACAACATTCTAGTGCTATCGGAACGAAAACATGTTGCCAGCTTTCGTCGTGGCGAGTGGTCGAATGATCAAATATTACAAGCGGCCTTTAGCGAACACACTAGCGCACGCAGCGCATAAGTCGTATCACGTACCGTGATTTTAAGTTAACCGTATTGACAGGTTTTACATGAACACTTTAAAACGTTTTTTAGAAGAGTATTTTATATTTATCTCTTTACTGCTCTTAGTGGCTTTTTTTAGTTTGGCATCGAATAACTTTTTTTCGATGTCGACACTATCGACCATACTGACACAATTACCGACACTAACCGTGATCACCATTGGCATGACTTTGGTGCTAATTTGTGGCGGTATTGATTTATCGGTCGGCTCTGTAGTCGCACTCAGCGCAGGCGTAATAGGCTTGGCTGTCGAGGGCTTTGGCTTACCATTACCCATAGCCGCCATTCTCGGCATAGCCGCAGCCGCTAGTGCGGGTTTGTTAAATGGCTTTTTAGGAAGTTACCTTAACTTACCAATTTTTATTGTGACGCTCGGCATGCTCGAAGTCGCTCGTGGCCTCGCGTATATTTCTACCGACTCACAAACCGTTTACATCGGCGCTAGTATTCTAAAGTTAGCCTATCCACTACCAGGAATAGGTGTATCAATCTCATTTTTGGTCGCCATCGCATTTGTTGCCATCGGTCACTTTGTATTGAACCATACTGTCTTTGGCCGCCATATAATTGCCATTGGCACCAATGAGCAGGCCGCTCGAATTTCAGGCATTAAAACCAAACCCTACATATTAACGGTGCTGGTTATCTCTGGTGTACTCGCCGGTGTTGGCGGGCTAATGAACGCAGCATATTTAGGTTCTGCCGATCCCAATGCCGCCACTGGCTTGGAGCTTTCAGCTATTGCTGCCGCTGTAATCGGCGGCACTAGCTTAATGGGCGGACGCGGTTCGATTATCGGTGCATTTATAGGCGTTTTAATTATCGCGGTACTGCAAAACGGTTTAGCACAAATGGGCGTATCTGAACCCGGCAAACGCTTAATTACCGGAGCGGTAATCATATTAGCCGTATTAATAGACCGCTGGCGCAGCCGCTAAAATTATTCAGTCCACAGGTTTCAGGTTTCAGGTTTCAGGTTTCAGGCCCTGACATTAAGCCAATAAATTATTACCATCGGCCATTAAACTATTTGCGTAGCCCTCAGCTCGCTTGGCATGACTTAAGCCGCATTCTTTATGCGGCAATACTCGACCTTTTTGTTTGGTGTAATTGCGTTTTAAATTCCACTTTCATCCCCTATTTGCCCTTTCGTCTTTCGTCCGGCCGACTCGTAAAAACATCAACAGCAACGCAAATTATTTTGTCGTAGGCAAGGCAATAAATTCTACTCGTAAGCCACCCGGAATCAAACACATCATGTGATGCACTGGGCCGCCTCCCATACTTTCTGGTGCGAATTCTATCTCTATATTTTTTTCCGTTGCTGCGCAAACTTTTAATTGATCATGCAAATCCGTTAAGGCCTGCACATTCTCAACTTTTAACGCCACGTGATGTAAGCCGACGGTATTGTGACGATCGAAGGGCTGCTGCTTATCGCTATCTTTTACTTGCCACAAGGTTAGCATCGTCGCGCCACCACTAATAAACGCTGCAGGATATTCAGGCTTTTCACCAACAACTTGGTAGCCTAATTGTTCGGTAAAGAATGCCAACGTTTCACTTAACGAGGGAACCGTAAGGCCCAAGTGATGTACGCCTTGGGTAAGTGTTTTTTGAGCTGTGTTAGATACTTCTTTAGTCTTGCACATCGTTTATCACCCTAGATATTATTTCTTTTAGTTTCAATTTAATGTCTGCCTAATGTCTGCCTAATGTCTGCCTAATGTTTATGACAGCTTAATAGGTGTGCACACATCTGTACACCCCAAATACATATTAGTGAACAGATCTGTTCATTTCAACTGATATTCATCCAGTAAATTCAATGAAAACCGTAAATTACACATAAAAATGCCAGCAGTGACGCCAACTAAAATCAAGGCGTGCCAATCGTAAGCCCTAACGGAGCTTCGCTCGATTAAGTCTTGAGCGCATGCCGTGTTACGCATAATATTGAGAAAAAGCCGTGCTTAGACATAACAATAACGAAACGCATTTAGGGGTATAAAATGGATTGGAAGGATATAGGTCGTTCACTCATCAGCCAGGGCGCGCCAATGCTTGGTGGCTTGCTCGGTGGACCAGCTGGTGCTGTCGCAGGAAAGCTTTTAGCGGGAACCTTCGGTGCGGATCCAGAAAACCCTGAAGAAGTCATGAATGCTATACAGGGTGACCCAGATGCGATACTCAAAATTCGCGAACTGGAAATGACACACAAGCAAAAACTTCAAGAGCTTCAGCTTGACGAAACCAAGGCCTTCTTAAACGATATTAACTCTGCTCGCCAACGTGAATCCGCTATCGCAACGGCAACGGGAAAACAGGACAAGCATCTCTACATCCTTACCTACATTTATGTCGGTTCCTTCTTTGTCTTAATTCTGGGAGTAATTCTCGGTGAGTTCGGCGTATTCGGAAGCAAAGCGACTGAGACGTTTAAAGACAGTCCATTAATTATGATGATTGTCGGCGCGCTGATTTCTGGGGTTACTCAAATCATTTCGTATTTCTTTGGCAGCTCTAAAGGCTCTTCAGAAAAGAACAAGATGCTTACACCGAAAGGTTAATGCGCGGGCGATTCGCTTATGAAGAAAGGTATTGTTAACGCAAACTGGCTTAATCTGCGTGAAACACCTGGCGGCCGCGTTCTAGAAGTTTTAGAAAACGGCGCCGAGGTTGATATTCTTAGCCACGAAGGCGGTTGGTTCAGAGTATCTACGACACAAGAGCTGGGTTATGCCTCTTCTCGCTATATTCGCGTGCTGCCGCAAATTGTTGCCGCAAACGAAGCCCCGAGCGAGGAACCCGACAACCAAGATGCCGAGCAACGGCTTCACTACGGTCGCATAAATACCGACCGTTTAAATTTCCGCAGCGCACCCGAAGGTCATGTTCTTTGCGTACTAGAGCGCGGAGATGTTATTGAGCTTATCGAGCAAAAAAACGGGTGGATAAGATCGCGACACGAAGATAAAGAAGGCTTCTTAAGTGCTCGCTATATAACGATTGAAAATCGTATTCCTCAATCGAATCTACAAAACCAGCAAGTTCAGCAAGCCCATGCACTAGGTTTTAAGATTGAAGATAAAAAACTTTACGCAAAGGACGGCACACGCTTTGGCCGTAAATACGCCAAAGGTTTTTATAATTATGGGTCGACATCTATCGCCGATTTCATCGAGTCGGCCGGAGAGTTAGTTAGTGATATTTCGGTATCGCGCCTTCGGGTTATGAATGCCGCCTCGGATAACGAAGGAAAGTTTGAATCATTCAACACTTGGGACAATGCATTTTTATCAATTGGTCTATTTCAATGGACGGCCGGCACGGGTGCTGACTCCGGCGAACTAGCCGCCTTACTATTTGAGTTTAAAAACCGCTACCCTGACGAATTTGAAGAATTTTTTGGTCGCTTTGGCCTGCAGCCGCACAATGTTAAACAACGTACCGGGCATGCTGGCTGTGGCTATTTAAATTTACACGGTATTACATTGGTCAACGCCAAACAAAAAGCTGTACTACGGCAACCTCAGTGGTCTTATCAATGCTGGCTAGCTGGCCATAATCGTCACTTTCAACTCTGCCAATTAGCACACGCAATATCTCGAATCGATGTCTTTTACCAATCCGAGAATCGCCGTATGAATGGGCGTTTGGTTAGCGACTATATTCGTTCTGAATATGGGGTTGCTCAGCTGCTTGATCAACATGTCAATCGCCCTGCACACGTACCAAGAACGTTGTTGCAAGCCTTAGAAGAACTTGCCGGTGAACTTGATATTAATGCGCCACAAACATGGAGCAGCGATGACGAACAAAAGCTCATAAGCCGTTACTTGCAACTCCGTGAAAATACAAGCATGACAGATGCAAAAAAACGCGGTGACTCTATTCGCAGCAAACTAGAACAAGGTCTTATTTCAGCCGATAGAGGAAGCTTCATCTAAGCACTACTAATCGCTATTAATGATATCCTTCAATGCCATCAATCAATACCATCAATCAATACTGACATCGCTATCGCGACCTAAACGGTATTGCGGTAAGTGATCACTAGGATGAGACCAACAGGCCGAAAACTCGCGGAATATATGCGCATTCGGCCGCACCTCAAATATCCCCTTCAACGCACCCTAGAGCAATTTCAATACTAGTATCCTGGTTATTAGCATCGCCAAAATTGTCACTGTGAAACACCAAGCTCGAACCGCAATTTCGACAAAAACTACGCGTTGTTTTGTTCTCTGCACGATAGTGATTCAGTAACTCTTCGCCACA
The DNA here is from genome assembly GCA_047638775.1 of Flavobacteriales bacterium. GTDB lineage: Bacteria > Pseudomonadota > Gammaproteobacteria > Pseudomonadales > Cellvibrionaceae > Agaribacterium. The sequence goes on along the minus strand of JBLIMQ010000056.1, from coordinate 1,007 downwards.
CAGCCATTTGAAATCCGACCGCTTTATAGAAGCTATAGTTGCATACTCTGCACCGTGGAACTTTCGACACATTTGACAATGACAATGACAATGACAATGACAATGGCCAATACCGCCTTCGATGAATTTTTGTATTTCGAAACGAATACCACCACACAAACAACCGCCTTGATTTGCCATTTAATTGATCCTATCTAAAACATTTGTTCGACATTAGCTGCACAGCCTAGCATGCACTCGGTATAATCAAGAAAACATAGCAAGGACTCCACGTGAAAAATTACGATATCGATGCCCATACCGAATTATGGGAAACCCTAGCTTGGTTAGAAAAACTCGTTATCGACTTAAATTTGTGCCCTTTTGCAAAACGAGAATTACTTAAAAATCGTGTGCGCTTTAGCCTTTGTACAGAAGAGAAGCAAGAGTTACTCTTGGGGCAGCTGGAAGAAGAGCTCGACAACCTGAGTGAGCATCCTGAAATCGAAACGACCCTACTTGTACACCCTAACGCATTTGCCGATTTTTATGACTTTAACGACTTTTTAGGCCGTGCCGACGCACTATTGCGCATTATGGATTTGGAAGGTGTTTTTCAAATTGCCAGCTTTCACCCACAGTATCAATTTTCAGGAACAGATGTTGACGATGCCGAAAACTTCACCAACCGCTCACCCTACCCCTGCCTTCATCTAATCCGAGAAGAAAGCCTGGAGCACGCAGTAGATAGCCATCCAGACCCGGAAGGAATACCTACACGAAACATTGAGCTAATGAATTCCATGGGTGTAGAGAAAATACAAGCATTGCTCGCAAGCTGCCGTCGACCCAACGGATAACACATGAATGCCCATATCAAGTTCATACCCTCTGCGGCACTTTTTTTAGCGTTGTTTAACGTCTGTATCTACTTAGGAACGTGCACGAAATATCATCCCGATTCCAATAGACTATGATTTGAAGTAAAATTCAATTTTTTGGTGAAAATGCTAAATGAGTTCGCACTA
>JBLIMQ010000055.1:0-27928 GCA_047638775.1 Flavobacteriales bacterium | reverse complement strand
GCTTAGGCTTTATTCGTTTCCAGCCATCGGAAGTGTTGAAAATTGCCGTGCCAGTGGTGGTGGCAGCCTATTTGTCGGGTCGTGTTTTACCGCCAAGGTTAAAGCATATTACTGTTAGTTTAATGCTGATCTTTGTTCCTACATTGCTTATCCTAAAACAGCCTGATCTGGGTACATCGCTATTAATCGCGGTGTCTGGGTTGTTTGTTCTTTTTATGGCGGGTCTTCGCTGGCGTTTTATTTTAGGAAGCCTGGCTTTTTTATCGGTAAGTTTGTGGCCTATATGGAATTACGTATTACGTGATTATCAAAAGGGTCGTGTATTGACATTATTCAATCCTGAAGCGGATAAGCTTGGTGCAGGTTGGAACTCAGCGCAAGCCAAAATTGCCATTGGCTCGGGCGGGCTTGACGGTAAGGGCTGGCTAAAAGGAACGCAATCACAGCTTGATTTCCTGCCCGAGAGTCATACTGATTTTATCATCGCTGTTATGGCGGAAGAGTTTGGCTTTACAGGAATCGTTGCACTGTTTACATTGTATTTTTTGATTATATTTCGAGGAATTGTAATTGCCTGGGGAGCACAAAACACCTTTAATCGACTTTTGGCCGCAAGTATTATATTAACGTTTTTTGTCTATGTTTTTGTGAATATTGGTATGGTTTCGGGCTTACTTCCTATCGTTGGTGTTCCGTTACCGTTAGTCAGTTTAGGTGGAACGTCGATAGTTACACTAATGTTTAGTTTTGGTATTCTTATGGCAATTTCCTCGGAAAAGAAACAGGTCGGTTTATAAATGAATTGTTTTCGTGCGCTTATTCTTGGTTTTGCATTAATTGTAATGTTTAGTGGCTGTGGTACGCGTAGCTATAAACACAGTGACCCTGTTGGTGATGGCTTACGAAATATTGTGCCGACAAAAGAGAAAGATCGCGCACCGGCAAATCCTAAAGATGTCTCCGCAGTCAAAGATGCTGTACCGCGTTATGAATCACGTACGAAAGCTGGCAATAAGAGCCCATATAAAGTTAAGGGTATTGTTTATCATTTAATGAGCAATCCACACGGTTATTCCGAACGAGCACGGGCGTCGTGGTACGGAGAAAAGTTCCAAGGTAATCATACGTCTAATGGCGAAATATACGATATGTATCAAATGACCGCCGCGCATAAAACCTTACCGATTCCCAGTTACGTTCGAGTTACGAATACACTAAATGGGAAAAAAGTTGTCGTTAGGGTCAATGATCGGGGACCCTTTGCTGAAGGGCGTGTTATTGATTTAAGTTATGCCGCAGCTAAAAAATTGGATTATCTGCGTGAAGGCACCGCTCCCGTATTGGTTGAATATATAGATATGCCCGCAGCGGGTACTGTATCTACTAATTCGGTATCTACTAGTTCTGTCTCTACAAGATCTGTATCTGTTCAGAGTTCAGAAGGTCGTGAGCTCTGGGTGCAGGTAGCAGTCTATAGCGAACACTCGGCCGCATTGGCATTAAAGAAACGGCTGGCATCGGTGTTGACGACTGAGGTCTTTATTCTGGTAGATAAAAAAGATAATGGACTTAAGGTTTTTAAAGTTCAGTTAAAAGCGGGTTCGGATGCCGTAATTGACATACTGAAAGCGCAGCTAGAAACTTTAGGCTTGTTCGGTGCTTATCGAGTTTGGCGCTAATTGGTGCCCGCTCGTAAATGGCTAGTTACGAGGGAAAATTAGAATAGACCGGTTTAGGTTGGTGGATACAGGCGTTTTTTTGCAAACAACACAATCAACTGGTATTGAATGCGGCCGCTTAAAATGCTTCGTTGCCGAGCCCTATTTATGCATAGGGCTAATGATGTAAGGGGCTAATTGCAATGGGTATAAAAACACGTACCATTAATGCACTTGTTACGGGGTTAATTGAATTAATTATACGTAACTAACGTAATATACGTGCGCAGATACGCGCATAGTTACGTACATATTTAGTTACGCACATATTTAAGTACACGTAGCGCATTTCGAATCGGTGGCTACGTTTTACGCCTGTCTAAATGATTACATCTAGGCAGTTATATGCAATCTATGGAATGTTTATTTATTCCCTGTGGGCTGATCTTCTTTCAGCTTACTCCATGCCACTAAGCCTGAGACTCCAACTAAAAAAATTATTGCGTGCGATACCTGTGCCAAAGCTTCGCTTGAACTGGCGGTTAGTAATAAAGTCGAAAGTACAGCTATGATTAATATAGCGGCCCCGATTAGCAGAGTCTTGGTTGAGATACCGTGAGTTTTTTCCATTGCTCTCTTCCTCGTTATGTCAGATTCTCGAATTATTTAATGCTGATTTGTCTCATAAGGTCATAGGGTTAAAGTAAATAAAGGTACTAATACGGTGTAAAGACTTCTCCAGTTTACGGGTTGAAAATGAATGTAGGCTTAAGACTTTTGGTTTTTCATGATATTCGTGTTCTATATCAGGGCTTAATGGCAGGTTTAGTAGCTAAAAACCTGTCGTTCATTTCATTCTTTTAAAGTGTGTTTCTTAAATAAATAGTCAATAAATGTGAACTACGCCACCTTTTGCTTGGGTTAATTTCTAATAGTAATCGGTTGATTAATAACCAATTCGTATTGTATTTTTTGATCAGAATATGCTTATCTTTTCAGTTGTAACCAGAGCTTGCCCTATCGTAGTAAGCCTCACCTTATTCATTACCTAGGTTTTGGTGTGCGAGCCAATGCCCAAATATCGACTCGCGTCGCGCCATGGTTGCATAGCGTGCTCGCCACCGCGCGCGCTGTACTGCCTGTTGTTACGACATCATCGACGATGGCGATATGACCTTGTATCTGTTCGGTATTTTTTGTCTCAAAACTATGACTCATGGCCTTTATTCTCGCCTGTCGGCTAAGATCCTTTTGAGCTGGCTGGTGAGAGGTTTTACGTATTAAACTTTGTGTAGGAATATTAAAGTGCTTGCCGAGCTCTTGACTAATGTAATCCGCTTGGTTAAAACCGCGTAAGAGATGTTTGCGCCAGTGTGACGGCACTGGGCACAAAAGCTCAGGTAAGGTGTCACGTGTATAACTGTATTGATTCTCAATAGTCTTAATTAAGCCCTCACTTAATATTTGTCCAAAGTGAAGTGCAGCTTGATCTTTAAATGCATGGATTAGCTTAGAGTTCTCCGAATTTAAGGCGTAGGCACAGGTACTGCGCTCGTAATCTGGGGGATGCTGTACGCATTCAGCGCAAAGAGAGTCTTCGACTTCGAGCGGCAGAGCGCAGCGGTAGCAGCTTAGTCCTAGTGGATTAAGGCCAGTATGGCAGTCTAGGCATAGAATATTCGTGCACGGGGTCTTACATAACGCGCAAAAATTTAGGCCCATTTGAGCCAATAATTGTCGCGTAATCCTAGCGATTCTTCTCATTGGTAAACTTCCATGACCAATATAAGTTGACAGAGCGTTAGCTCAGTTATTATTGTGCGCGTTTTACCGACAAAATTCAGCATCTTTGTGGCATTCATTACGGGGCATTATATGGCGACGCTAGCAACAGAATTACGAAACGATTGGACGCGAGATGACATTAGGGCGCTATTCGCATTGCCATTTAACGATTTAATCTTTAAAGCACAAACTATTCATCGTCAGCATTTTGATGCCAACCAAGTACAAGTCAGTACACTTTGCTCGATTAAAACCGGAGCGTGTCCTGAAGACTGCGCGTATTGCCCACAGAGTTCACGCTATGACACAGGTTTGGATCGTGAGCGTCTTATGGCTATCGAGGCTGTTCTGGAAGAAGCTAAAACTGCAAAGGAATCTGGGGCGACACGTTTTTGTATGGGGGCAGCTTGGCGGTCACCAAAAGAACGCGATATGAAGGTTGTTACGGCCATGGTTGAAGGTGTTAAAGCCTTAGGCATGGAAACCTGCATGACATTAGGCATGCTTGATGGCGACCAGGCTAAGCGTTTGGCCGATGCAGGCTTGGATTACTACAATCATAACTTGGATACTTCGCCGGAATATTATGGTGAAATTATTACCACTCGAAATTACCAAGATCGTTTAGATACCCTATCTAATGTTCGTGATGCCGGTATGAATGTCTGCTGTGGCGGTATTGTTGGTATGGGTGAGCAAGCCGAGGACCGTGTAGGTTTATTGCAGCAGCTTGCCAATATGGAAAAACACCCAGAGTCTGTTCCAATCAATATGCTCGTAAAGGTTGAAGGAACACCGCTTTCAGACATTGACGATATGGACGCATTCGATTTCATTCGTACGATAGCTGTTGCACGTATATTGATGCCTAAGTCCTATGTTCGTTTATCCGCCGGGCGTGAAGATATGAACGATCAAACGCAGGCTTTTGCGTTCTTGGCTGGGGCCAACTCAATTTTTTATGGTGAAAAGCTATTAACGACCGCTAATCCTGGTCAAAACAAAGATATGCAGCTATTTGATCGTCTTGGTATTCAACCTGAACGTTTTGAGGTTGAAAATGCACCGGATGATTCCTTTATTGACGGGCAGTCAGTTGCCGCGCAGCCAGTCACGGCACAACCAGCTAGAGCTCCACAGCAGGCCAAAGAACACGAATTATTCTACGATGCTACACACTAGCCTTGAATACGCCTAAACAGGCCTCATCGAGCTTAGATGAAGCTTTGAAGCCTGCCTTAGATGATCGTCGAGCACGCAATCGTTATCGTCAGCGTCGCCAATTAGACTCGGCTCAACATAAGTACGTGAACGTTGCAGATAAGCAGCTGCTAAATTTTTGTTCAAATGATTATTTAGGTTTGGCAAATCATCCTGAAATGGTTGAAACGCTTCAGCGCGCCTCAGCACTCTACGGAGTGGGTAGCGGGGCATCTCACCTTGTTTGTGGTCACTCAGAAGAACACCACCTTCTAGAGCAAGAACTGGCTGTATTTACGGGGCGTGATCGAGCCCTGTTATTTTCTACGGGCTACATGGCTAACGTGGGCGTTATTAATGCCTTAGTTAATAAGCAGGATCTGGTACTTGAAGATAAGCTAAATCATGCCTCTTTATTAGATGGCGGACTAAGCTCCGGGGCGCAATTTAAGCGTTACGCTCATAATAATATGGAGCAGCTTAAATCGCGTCTAAGCTATTCAGATGCTCGTCGTAAGTTGATTGTGACAGACGGTGTATTCAGTATGGATGGCGATAAAGCGCCGTTACAAGAAATCGCCAATTTGGCTAAACAGTATGATGCCTACCTTATGGTTGATGATGCCCACGGCTTCGGTTGTTTAGGTGAGCGTGGTGGCGGTTTAGCCGAAGAGCTGGCCCTAACTCAATCAGATGTACCGGTTCTTATGGGAACACTAGGGAAAGGCTTTGGGTGTTTCGGTGCGTTTATCGCCGGTAGCGAAACATTGATAGAAAGCCTTATTCAATTTTCCCGGACGTATATTTATACAACGGCTTTGCCCCCAGCGATTGCTGCTGCGACACGATGCTCGCTGAGACTAGTGCAAGAAGATCATTGGCGTCGCGAACACTTGCAGGTGCTAATCCAGTACTTCCGGTCGCAATGCGAGTTACAAGGCTTGGCGTTAATGCCTTCGGCGAGCCCCATACAACCACTTGTGATTGGCCGAGATGATCATGCTTTGGCGCTCTCTGAAGCGCTATTCAGCGACGGCTTTTGGGTGAGCGCTATTCGGCCGCCAACGGTGCCTGAAGGTACCGCACGCTTACGATTTACTTTGTGCGCTACACACAGTTTTGAGGAAATTGATTCGCTTGTTATAAGTCTAGTTAAGCATTACCGGCGGATCGTCGTATCTGCTTCAGGCTGCATTTCAGATGATGTTTCGGGTAATGCGTCGTCAGAAGGATTATTGGACAGATGACGAGCCTTATCGAGCGTAAAACGCTTTGCTTAATTCCTGGCTGGGGCGCAGATAAGTCTTGTTGGGACGAGCTTGTACCCCATTTGAAAGATCATTTTGATTTAATTTTTCTTGATTATGAATTGGATTGGCCCTGTGGCGGTTCATCGGGCGATGCTCTTGGTGATACTCTTGGTGATACTCTTGGTGATACTCTTGGTGATACTCTTGGCGATAGGCTCCGCGATAGCTCTGTTGATAGCTCTGTTGTTAGCTTCGGCGATAGCTCTGGGGTTAGCCTCGGCGGCGCACTTAATAATAGGACCGATGATCGACTTAAGGGCACCGACGCCTTGCTAAGGTCGTTTGAAAGTCGTCTTCCTCAGTCGTGTTATCTCATGGGCTGGTCTCTAGGTGGAATGATTGCTGTTCAATTAGCGGCACGTTGCGCCGATCAGGTTTGTGGCGTTGTAACGCTGGCATCGAATTTACGCTTTGTGGCGAACGCTGATTGGCCTAGCGCTATGAGTGCTGAGACCTATACAGCATTTAGCGAAGGGTTTCGTGTCTTGCCGAATAAAACCGCTAAACGATTTGTTGCCTTGCAGGCCCATGGTGATTTGCAGCGGAAATCTTTATCGAAAACGCTAACTGAGCGCACGCTATTAACGCGAGAAGGGCATCACGGCTCACTGGCTTTAGAGCTTAATGTGTTGGCTGAATTGGATAACTCTAAAATCATTTATGAGCTTTCTCAACCCCTATTGTGTGTGTTTGGCGAAAACGATGCGCTCGTTCCTGTCCAGGCGGCCATCGAAATGCAGCAGGTTATTGAGACGCACGAACAACAAGGCTCAGGTCGCTGCTCTTATGCGGTTGAAGTTTTTTCAGATGCATCGCATGCCTTTCAAATAAGTCACCCGAAAAGTCTAGCCAAGCGGGTATGTGAGTACTTACATAAAGTTATTGGCTCAAATCATCCCCGACGCTCCAAATCACTTGTGGCTAAATCCTTTAGCCGTGCAGCTGCTCACTATGATGAGTTTGCGGGACTACAGCGCGATGTTGCCATAGAGTTACTTGCGTACGCTGGCGAATTGCGCGGGTCGGTGCTCGATTTGGGCGCAGGCACTGGATTTTTACTCGAGCAACTGCAGCCCCAGCGACACGATTCAATCGAGGCGTGGTTGGGTCTAGATTTGGCTCCGGGCATGTCGAGTCATGCTAATCATAAATTCAAATCGCATCCCCTTAATCCGTATTGGCTTTGTGCCGATATGGAATGCTTGCCCTTTGGTGATGGCACTATTGACACTCTTATTTCAAGTTTGGCCATTCAATGGTGCGATGACTTGCCTCAATTGTTTTCAGGCTTCTCCAAAGTTTTACGCGAAGGTGGGCTCTGTGTGATTTCGTCTCTCGGGCCGAATACCTTGACAGAATTGTCGGGCTCCTGGGCGAAAGTGAGTGACAACTACGTTCATGTGAATCACTTTGATAGAGCACAAACCTTGATGGATGCAGCCGATGCTGCGGGTTTCGATATGGAGTTGTTTTCTACCGAAACACGCACGCTCGAATATGAAGATGTTTTTGCGCTTATGCGTGACTTAAAAGGCATTGGGGCACACAACGTTAACGTAGGCAGTAATCGTGGCTTAACGGGTCGTAAGGTTTTTAGGGAGCTTGCACAAGCCTACGAAGCTTATCGGCAAGACAATGGCCTGCTACCAGCGAGCTACGAAGTATTTTATTGGTCTTTTCGTAAAAAATCAGCGCCCAAGCAATCAGCACGTAAGCAATCAACGCGTAAGCAATCAACACGTAAGCAAGTAGAGCATCAACAATCGGTGAATAGGTAATGAGTTTATCGGCTTTCATCGCAGGTACCGATACCGGTGTTGGTAAGACATTTGTTGCTTGTAATTTGCTCCAGGCCTTTAATCGCAAGGGGCATTCTACGCTAGCGCTTAAACCTGTTGCAGCAGGTGCCGAATGGCTTGATGGACAATGGAAAAACGACGATGGTATCGCTTTGCAGGCATCTGCGAGTGTCGCATTGCGCTATGAAGAGCTTAATCCTCTGTGTTTTGAGCATGCGTTATCGCCACATATTGCGGCTGAAAAAGCGGGTTATAACTTGGATTTCGATGCTCTAGTGAGCCAATGTGAGCAGACACTCAAGCGATCAGCCGACGTGAAGTTAGTCGAAGGTGCCGGCGGTTGGCGGGTACCCGTATCGGACTCGCACACCATGGCCGATCTTGCCAAAGCCTTAAACTTACCTGTTGTGCTGGTGGTGGGTATGCGTCTTGGTTGCATCAATCATGCATGCTTAACAGCAGAGGCCATAAAGGCCGATGGCTTAACGCTAGCCGGCTGGGTCGCCAATTGTATCGATGCCGATATGGCGGCACTTGAAGAGAACCTTTTCACTCTGGATTCACGAATACCTGCACCTCGTCTCGCTACCATTCCTTCACTAGCTTCGGCTGATAATTTGTCCGCAATTGCTCATATCGATATAGATAAACTAAAGGCTGCAGTAACAAGTTAGTCGTAAATAGTCTTAAAATAACGCTAAAGTCCCATCTGCTTGAGTGAAAAACAAACAGCTTAGGCGTAGAATAGAGTATCGAATAGCAAACTAAGCTATTTAGTCGTTTCTGCCAAAGAAACTCTTTGTGCTTGGTTAAGGTTGGAAACAATGATCTCTTCCGTATTAAATGAAGGTGCACGTGCGGTGCAAACTAGTCAGCGTGAAATGGTGAAATCTGCCAATGAGATTGCCCACGCGAGCATTCGCAGTGATGTTACGGCCACAGAAGCTAGTGGTGCCGAAGCTGCGGTTATTGCGCCTGTAAGTGAGGCTCCGCGCGAAGAGCGTAGTGGCAGCATAACTGAGCCACTAATTGAAATGCGACGTGCCGAGACGATTTTCAATGCGGGTGCTAAGCTTATTGGTGTAGCCGATCAAACCCTAGGTAGTTTGTTAGACATAAAGTCTTAGATAATGTGCCTGCCTTAAAGTGATAGGCCGTTAATGTACTAGGTATTATGTCGTTGATTAATGAGCTAAATAGTTAAGGTGCTAGGTATTTAAGGTGCTATTTAATTAAAGAATAAAGCCGTTGGAGTTAAGCTAGGCGTGAATATTGGTTCCCATTCAAGCTCATACGTCAGCCCTGTCGCTGCTGACCTTGCTGTCAGAGTACCTCAAGCTCTGGCACGCGTCGGCTCGTCTCAATCCGCACTCAGTACACGCCCTGTTGATACTCTCGATGCTAATGATGCCTCCCGCCCGCTTACTGGCGAAGATAATAAATCTAGCCGCGCGACTAATACCGCTCAAGAAGAAGGGAAAGAGGGACAGGCCAAAGTTAAACAAGAGAAGGCCGAGCAAGCTCAAGAAGCAAAAGTTGTTACAGAGCTCTCCTCTCGTGACCGTGAAGTTCGTGCTCACGAGGCCGCCCATGCCGCTGTTGGCGGGCAATATGCTGGCGCGCCGAGCTATGAATTTCAACGTGGCCCGGATGGTGTTAATTATGCTGTTGGCGGTGAAGTGTCTATTGATGTAGGCCGTGAAGCTTCTGCGGCTGAAACTATTCAAAAAATGTTAATCGTAAAGGCGGCCGCACTGGCACCTGCCGAACCAAGTGGGCAAGACATGAAAGTTGCCGCCCAAGCAACTCAGCAAATGGTCCAAGCCCAGCAAGAATTAGCTAGCGAGCGACGAGAAAAAGCTGAAGAGAGCTCAGAAACTACAGAGTCAACGAGTGAGACTGCAGCAAGTAAAGAAGGCCAGAATTCAGGTGATCAACAAGCTGGCAGTGACAACGGCAGAGATAATGGCGTTGACTCTCGTGCGAGTAATGATTCCATTCAGCGTGAGTCCCGTCGTATCTCAAATATTTTTTCCCAAATAGCCTCACCAAGCACCCCTGGCTCATTATTAAGCCTGAGTGCGTAATTTTTTATCTATTCCCTACCTGTGTTCTTTTTCAAGGATACTATATTCAAAAATACCATATTCAAAAATACCATATTCAAAAGTAAGCTGCGTATTCCTCGTCTATGCTTTAAGTTAACCCCGAAGGTAACTTACCGCTTGATTGACTAGGAATTGTCTATGCCAGACTACCGCGCTCCGCTGACCGATATTGATTTTTTGCTGTTTGACGTGTTTAAGCTTGAATCGTTTTGGGCTTCACTGAATGGTGTGGAAGATATTGATACGGACACGGCTCGCGCGATAATCGAAGAAGCATCAAAGCTATGCGAGCAAGTATTGGCCCCGTTAGATTCCGTTGGTGATGAGCAAGGGTGCACTTGGCATGAAGGCAAAGTCACAAGCCCTGACGGATTTAAGGCGGCCTATCAGCACTTCAGTGACGGTGGTTGGGGCGGGTTAAGTGGTTCTCCTGATTTTGGTGGAATGGGTTTGCCTAAGTCACTTTCTGCTGTCGTCGAAGAAATGATGCAAGGGGCGAATATGGCTTTTGGTCTAGCGCCGATGCTAACCGCAGGCGCGTGCTTGGCGATTAATGCACATGCGAATGAAGCATTAAAAACACGCTATCTTGAGGCTATGTACAGCGGCAGATGGTCGGGTGCCATGGATTTAACGGAGCCTCATGCCGGTACGGACTTGGGCCTTATTCGTACAAAAGCAGTTCCGCAAGATGACGGCTCATATACGCTAACGGGAACCAAAATATTCATTACATGGGGCGATCATGATCTTAGCGAGAATATTATACATTTGGTGTTGGCCAAAACACCTGGTGCGCCAAAGGGTAGCCGAGGAATTTCACTTTTCTTAGCGCCTAAGGTTCTTATTAATGATGATGGTAGCTTGGGAAATTTGAATGCGCTTTCGTGCGGTTCGCTCGAACATAAGATGGGAATTAAAGGATCCGCCACTTGCCTGATGAATTTTGATGGCGCAAAAGCCTGGTTAGTAGGTGAGGAAAATCAGGGCTTGACCTGTATGTTTACCATGATGAACTACGAGCGCTTGGTAGTTGGTATTCAGGGGGTAGGTGTTGCCGATGCATCTTATCAAACGGCCCTGAGTTATGCGCGAGAGCGACGGCAAGGTAGGAGCCCTTCTGGATCACAAGAACCAGATAAAGCCGCGGATAATCTGTTGGTTCATCCTGATGTCCGACGGATGTTATTGAATATTAAGTCCCTAACAGAGGCTTCCCGAGCATTCTATTTATATGTCGCTACTTGGCTAGATAGAGCCAAATATACACAAGATGAATCCGAACGCCAACTTGCCGATACTATGGTGGCGTTATTGACTCCAGTGGCGAAATCTTTTTTAACCGATCGTGCTTTTGACAGCTGTGTAAGTGGGCAGCAGGTTCTTGGTGGGCATGGTTATATCCATGACTGGGGGCAAGAGCAGCACGTTCGTGACGTCCGGATCACGCAAATATATGAAGGTACAAATGGTGTACAAGCGATGGATCTTATGGTGCGTAAAACTCTGGCTACAGGAGCTGCACCCTTAAAGCAGCTGCTGTTGGAAATGCGAACCTTTTGTGAGGCCGAGAGGGTTAAAGCGTTAGATCCAGGTCTGGTCGAAGTATTTATGTTGGCATGTGAATGTTTAGATACAACGACATTAGCATTGTTAGAGCAGTCAAAAAATGACCCCTGTACGGCGGGTGCAGGGGCTGTAGATTATCAAGATATGTTGGGTTATATACTACACGCGTATATGTGGCTGAAAATGCTAGAGGCTATTGAGTCTTACCGGGGCGCAGATGAGTTTATTCAGTCCAAGCGCGCATGTGCGAATTTCTATTTTGCTAAAATACTTCCTGAAATATACAGCCTGGAACAAAAAATTCTTGCCGGTAGCGAGTGTGTTATGAGTTTGCACGACGAGGCGTTTTAGTGTGCTCCTCGACTCTAAGTCGATAGTTAAGATGATGTTAAGGGTTCTTATGCTGACTATTTTCATGGTCCAGCATGTATAATGCAGCCGATTAACCGCCAGAGTCGCATGCTCAAAGTAAGTCATCAGTGTCACATGCTTAAAATAAGCCATTAAGAGATTATCATGCCTGAGTTATATCCCGAAGATCAGCAGAAAGTAGATGTGTTTTTAAAAACGAATGTGAACGATGTTGAACGTTCTGGCTTTCGCCCTTGGACGCTACTTGCCGTCATTGTTGTGATGATTGCAGTAATTACAATTGCGGGCGTGTATTTATCTAAAGGACATGGCGTTATATAGCGGTTCTTGATCGAAATTGAAAACGTCTAACGTCTAAGGTCTAAGGTCTAAGGTCCAAGGTCCAAGGTCCAAGGTCCAAGGTCTAAGGTCTAAGGTCTAAGGTCTAAGGTCTAGCTCAGTCACCAGTCACCAGTCACCAGTCACCATAGCCCTGCGGGGGTTATGTGGTGTTAGTATTATTTAACTTATGTTTATTCGGCTCGATCTATTACAGCGAGCATAGGTAACTGTACCGCAGCTATCAGTACAGGGATTATTGCCGCAAAGGCAGCCGTCATAAGGCCTACTTTTGCACGACGAGTATTTAATATGGCCTTTTCCAAAGTACGTGGGGCACTTCTTCATTATTCCTTCTTATAACAATCCTTCAAGCCCAAGCCCAAGCCCAAGCCCAAGCCCAAGCTACTAAAAGTATAGAAAAACTTTAAAGAGAATAATAACTTAACATGAGTGTGCTGGCTCCGCGATTGTCTTAATTTCAATAGGTTCGACCAGCGCATAAATGCGATTGCCAGCTCATCCATTGTTCTGGTTTGTTTGAATCAGTCGGAGTGCTGCATGAATACGCAAATGTCGGCCTTAGCGGCTCTCGCGAGCAATAGAGGATTTGCGGATAACAATTCCGCCGCAGCCAATTTTTAATTCTTAATCAAACTCTCCACGTGTAAAAAATTGAAACTCGCGCAGAGCTAAGCCGTGTCGGTGTGTTGTATTGTTGTATAAATATTGCTGCTGCACAAAGAGCTGAACGAACTAGTTGTTACAGTAAAAACTGGGGGTTACTTTAGTCGGTATTGAGTACGTATTCACAAATGAGCTGTTTTTCACCGTTACGATTGACGAAGGGGACCTGTTCGTATATTAATTTAAGCCCATACGCGCTCTATTGCACCCTTGATTCTACGGCCAGGTATTGCAGTCGCTCAATAAGTCCGTAATTATTCGCTCACACGCGGGTATAGATGAGGCTTGTGCGTCATAAAATAGATGAACGTTATGCCTGAAAATAGCTTTGCAGGTAGGTATGAGTTTTTGGGCGCAGGAGACCCGTCAGACGTTTCGGCGAAGATCAGTGTCACGGGTAAAGTTAGTCTTATTCTATAGGCATAAAACGCACTTATTTGGACGATGTAAAAGTGTTTTGTTAATATATTTGTTAAGGCCTTAACTGAGGTGTTTGGGAATTATTCCCGGTATGCGCAAGAGTAAGGCTGTTCCAATGTGGTGCTTGGTAGCGATTCACGTCGAAGTTTAATCTGAGGTTAGTGCGGATAACCATTAACTACTTACTAACCGTACCCATATATAGCATGGCTTATATGGAGCCGCTTTGTATGTGTGTAGCTTCATTTATTTTTCCGGCACATCCTCCCACACCCACCGCAGAGGATCACCAAAGTCATCGACGATGAGTTTTCTTTGTGGCTTGCGTGGTCTTCTTATCGCTGTTTTTCGCTTATTGGCTTTTCGTTCATCAAGCTCACGTACAACGTCGTTCAAAGGCGTGCGTGTTTCTCTGTTCTGAATCGGCGTTGACTGCCTAAATAGGTTTGTATTTTCGTCGTTTCCACTCGTTCCTCGAGGAATTTTATCCACAGTCCCCCCTAACTCGATGAAATTTGAAATCTGCTCATCGAGTTCACTGCGTACATCTTTCTTCGATCTTGGTAGTTTCATTTTTACTTCATAATAGCTTCAAGGCGCTATAAGCGAGCGTAAATATAGGCACTAAAAGACACAGTATAGCGTAAATAGCGCCAAAAAAGAACAACGAATGCATTGATGGTGTTGGTAGTTAATTACTTCGCATGAAAATTCTGATCTTAGTTATGCAGAAAAATTCACTTTACTATTATGGTATGAAACTATAATAAATTCATTTTTTGGCCCAAAGAATTTCAAGAGTGCTAGAGCGGACCGTTCGCGTGATACAGCGGGAGATCGGAGTTTTTATCGTATTTTAGCTACACAATGTATGCGGCATCACAGGCTAACAATTTTCAAAATTAATGTTACACTACCAAATACTCACAGGTAAAAAAATGAATAATTAGTTGTTTTTGATTGTTCGCGAAATAAAAAAATAAGCTGTAAATCATGAATACACCCATTGAAGAAGTAGAAGCGAGTGGTGAAAGGAGTCTATCTCGTGTTGAGCAAGTTTATCGAAAAATCAAATCCCGAATTCTAAATAATGAATATCCGGCTGGCCATCAAGTACTTGAACCTGAATTAGCAATACAGTTAGGTGTAAGTCGTACGCCAGTGCGCGAAGCGCTTATCCGTTTAGCGTCAGATAAATTAATATTATTAATTCCTCGTCGAGGAATGAAAGTTCTTCCTATCGAAATTAAAGATATTAAAGAATTATTGCCGATATTATCGAGTCTCGAGGCGACAGCGATTGAAGTGCTTTGCGAAGAGCCTAGCGCAGAAGCCATTAGTCAACTTCAAGACTGTGTCGAAAGCATGGAAGCATGCTTAGCTGAAAACGATAGTGAATCTTGGTTGCAATATGATGGTCAATACCGAGAAACATTAGCGGCATTATCGGGAAATTCCCGTTTGCAGTGTCTGACGCAATATTTGTTAGCTCAATTACACCGAGCAAAACTGCTAACGATTAAGTTTCATGATAATCTCGCTGAAAAGACGCAAGAGTTGCGTAAAATAAACGCGGCTATTGCTGAGAAAAATGTTCAGCAGGCGTTGTCGATACATCGTAAGTCTGCAAGTGTTTACGAAAAAACGTTTTTGAATATTATGGAAAAGTATAAAATCGAAACGCTTTAATAGTATTAAATTACAGACATAAAAAACCGCTATCAAGGCGGTTTTTTTATGTCTGTAATTCCTGGGTTTTATTGAAATTGCTTTACTGGAATGGTTTAACTAGAGCGGCTTAGCGGGAGTTTTTGGGAAGCGCTTCTCATTGATTTCAATTTTAGCGAGCGTAGTTTTTTCTAAATCGATACCTAGGCGTTCACTCATAAGCAGGGTATACATGAATATATCGGCAAG
Source organism: Flavobacteriales bacterium (assembly GCA_047638775.1). Classification (GTDB taxonomy): domain Bacteria; phylum Pseudomonadota; class Gammaproteobacteria; order Pseudomonadales; family Cellvibrionaceae; genus Agaribacterium. The sequence goes on along the minus strand of JBLIMQ010000055.1, from coordinate 12,785 downwards.
CTCCATTGCGGCTTCATTGCGAGTTTTGTCGTCGAGTAGCTCTGAAGTCTCAAAATCTTTCCATTGGAATATTTCTACCAGTTCGCTTGCCTCGACTGACAGCGCCATCGCGAGATTCTTGGGGTTGTGGAACTTTCCCCAATTACGTGCTTGGCCAAATTCAACGAGGCGTTTTTGTAAGTCTTTCATTTTATATTTGGTTTGCAGTCATGAGGATTAGTTTTTCGAAGCCGGCGAAGCTTTAGTTGTAAGGTGTTAGCTTCGATATATCACTCAATACATTTTAGGTGCTGGCAATGATATCAGGATTATTTCGTTTTTTGCGCTGTCCTAATTGTTTCAAACCACTAACGGCTGCAGCCATAGAAATGACTGAGCCTAATAGCCATAAACTTGAGAAAATTGGGGTAACCGTGATTTGGCTTAACTGGTATAGCGAGCTAGCACTCCAGTATGCAAGGAAGCTTGACCAACCAATCACGAGGCTTGCCCAATATGGACCTGATTCTCGGTTCATCGCCCCCATAACAGCCACGCAAGGCGTATATAGTAATATAAGTACGAGATAACAAAATGCAGAATAGCGATTGGTAAATAGAGATTGCATTGCTACAAGCCCAGTATTTGATACGCCCTGCTCTTCATAACCTTGATTGACACTGCCAAGGCCGAGTGGGTCTCCTAACGAAGATGCGAGGTCTTTCGCATTGATCACAATAGAGCTAAATGCGGCTGCTAATTGCTCACCAAAGTGAGTCGGTTCTTCATCGTTATTTTCACCCGCGACATCCTGGTAAAGCGCGTCCAAAGTCCCTACTACGGCTTCTTTGGCAAAAATTCCAGTGAATACGCCTACCGTTGCAGGCCAGTTTTCTCTTTCGATTCCGATAGGCATAAGTATTGGCGTTAAGCTTTTTCCAACGACACTTAATACAGAGTTTTGACTATTTTGATTGCCAAAAGAGCCATCTAACCCTACGGAGTTAATGACCGTTAATAGAGTTACGACTTTAATAATCGTAATGCCCGCACGTTTTACAAAGCCCATTAGTCGATGCCAGGTTGTTAGGGCAATGTTTCTAAATACGGGAGCATGATAAGCCGGCATTTCTTGGATGGATGGGGAGGCTTGGCCGTCAAATAATGTTTTGCGAAATATCCAGCCTGTAAATACAGCCATGATGATGCCAAACAAGTAGAGCGCAAATACAATTAAAGAACCGCTATCGCTAAAAAAGGCTGCCGCAAATAAAGCGTAAACCGTTAGGCGAGCACCACAGGACATGAACGGCGACATAGCAATAGTGAGTAGGCGATCTTGTTCCCGGGTTAATGAACGGGAGGCCATTACAGAGGGTACGTTACAGCCAAAGCCGACGATTAGAGGAACAAAGCAATTCCCAGGTAATCCAATTCGAGCCATCAGGCGGTCGACAACAAAAGCCGCTCGTGCCATGTAGCCAGAATCTTCGAGAATACTTAGACAAAGGTAAAGTGAACCGATGACGGGAATGAACGTACCGACTAACTGAATCCCTCCACCGATACCATCTGCAATGATAGTGCGAAGCCAATCGGGGCTTCCTAGTAAGGATAAGGCGTCGCCAAGGCCGCTAACAAAAATAGCGCCGAGCAGTATGTCAAAAAAGTCGATAAATACCGCGCCAACGTTAATGGCGATGGTAAACATCAGGTACATCATGAATAAAAATAAGGGTATGCCGAGCCAGCGGTTAAGAACTATGCCATCTAGACGCTCGGTAACATTCGACTTCCCTGGTACAAACTCAACAACGCCGTGTGTTTGTTGCCGCACCCATTGAAAGCGATGGGTTATGCTTTCTTCGGCACAGAGTAGGTCTTCTTTGGGTATAGGCCGTAATTCAGGGTCGTTAGCGATTTCTGTAATGTGGTCTTTGAGCGGTCCGAGTCCAGTTCCCCGGCTAGCGGATAATTTAAAAACGGGTAAACCTAAGCGCCTTTCAAGCTCCTCTGCGTCAACTTGAATGCCTTGGTTTTCGGCAACGTCGACCATATTGAGGGCTAGAATAGTGGGAGCGCCAAGGTCGAGTAATTCATGCGTTAATAGAAGGTGACGATTAAGGTTTGAAGCATCGACAATGTTAATGACGAGGTCAGGCTTTTCGTTTTCGATAAATTGCCGTGCGATTTTTTCATCTAAGCCGCTATATTCGGTATTAAGCGAGTAAACACCGGGTAAATCAGACACGTGTATTTGGCAGTTATTGTGGGTGAAGTGTCCAGTTTTATGCTCTACGGTTACTCCAGGCCAGTTTCCAACTTTTTGACGTGCGCCGGTAAGGGCATTAAAAACAGTGGTTTTACCGCAGTTAGGGTTGCCAACTAGCGCGATTGAAAATTTCTTCACACAGGCTCAACTTGAATGTTTTGTGCATCACATTTACGAATACTTAAGAGTGTTCCTTCAACGCGAACCTGCATAGGGTCGCCGAAAGGAGCTGCACGTAATATTTCAGCTTGTGCTCCGGGTATAACGCCAAGCTGCAGTAGCCGGTGTATATGTTCGCCTGTTGTGTGAACATGCGTGATTAGGCTGCGTGAGCCATGTGCTAATTCGGCAAGTGTCATTGTCGCTCGATAAGAATGTTAAAATGATTCTAAATAGAAATCGTTCTCGTTTAGTTTAGCGTGAAAGTCACATGTAGGCCAGTAATTTCCCTGATGCTTGCTATTGAAAGAGCCCTGTATTGCTAAGTCACCAACTCTTATGCACTACAGATTAGTTGCTATACATTAGAAACTACGCATTAGCCGCTATACATTAACGGTCTGATTATTTGTGACATTGATGTGGCTCAAGGCTTGGCTGGTGTGTGTTGCGTATAGAAATAAAAATGAAGGGTTTGTATTGACATATAGTTAGTCGGCTAACTATAATGGTTAGAAGTCAAACTAAATAGAGGGTTGGTCATGCAAATTTCAACAATTAATAGTTTCGCAGCGGTGATTCTTGGTCAAGCTCGTAAATCAAAAGGTTTGCTTGGTTCAGTAGTGCTGAGCGTTACATTGCTTGCAAGTGCTGCTGTCGGTGCTGAGGAGTCTCAAGGGGTGGCTGTAGTAGCTAGCACAGCTGCCAGTGCTATTGTTGGCAATAGTAATAGTAATGTTGGTGGCGTCAGCGCATCTAACGTGGCTGAGTCGACTGCTTCAAGTTTAGACGAGACTCTAGCGCGTGTTAACGTGATGCTCTCTTCTCTGGCTGTGGGCTTAGATAGACACGTTGAGTCTTTGGCGCGTGAAGTTATCGAAGCTAACACTAGGGCTTTAGTTAGTGCGCTGCTAGATTCTTCTAGCAGGTAATTAGGCGACTAGCTTTGGCTAATATAGTTAGAGGTTAGACCAAAAGATTGTATGGGTTATGAAAAAACATGTATATATCAGCTGAAGGGCTATCAGTGAATTTTCAAAATAGAGCGCAATTTTGTCATACTGTAGCTATTGCGGCGGTAGCAATGGCCATGGCATGGGGCGGCTTTGAGCTTCGAGCTAAGAGTTTTGTTGGCGGTGTGCAAATTGCACCGGTGGAGCGTTTTGACCCCGCACATACTTTGTATTCTGTATCACAGGCTGTGAGTAACCAACTGAGTGAGTCAGTAAGCGCTGCGTTAGATATGTTAGCGCTTGATTGAGGCTGCTTAAGGTTTATAGAAGATATTTAAGATTTATAGAAGCTATTTAATTTATAGAAGCTATTTAATTTATAGAAGCAATTTAATTTATAGAAGCAATTTAATTTATAGAAGCAATGAATGCGAAATTGCGGAGCGTGAAATCAAATAATTTGTGATTCATGTTTTCGCGAATTGAATAATGTTAAATCAAAAATAATCGAGAGTGTCATGAGTCAGCACGGTGGTCCCTTTATGCAATTCTTTCGGGAGATCTTTATTCTCGAGCAATTGTCTCGAAATAGAATGGAGCGAGTTTTACCTGGAAGTATGAAGGTGTCACATTTTGGTGTGCTAAACCATTTGAAGGGCGCGCAAGGTCAACGCAGCCCAGCTGAACTGGCTGAGAACTTCCAGGTGACGCGCCCAACAATGACAAATACCTTACAGAAGCTCGATAAAGCCAAATTCGTGAATATCGTAGCCGATCCGGATGATGGGCGGGGTAAGATGGTGTCAATTAGTGAGGCTGGTGAGCAGGCTTTGCTCGAGGCAATTGCGGCACTAGCATCTGACTTTAAAGATATCGCTGCTGGGCTGGGAGTTGAATCGTTTGTAGATGCTATTCCCCGCGTAGCCAAAATTCGTGAATATATGGACGTTCATCGTTAATATTTGGGTGTTCTCGTTATACAAAGGAAAATTCAATTGAAATATCAGGGTAGTTGCCATTGTCATGCTGTTGTTTTCGAAATTGAAGCGCCAGAGCTATTGGAGGTTGAAGATTGTAATTGTTCGATCTGTGCAAAAGCGGGTTTCCAGCATTTGATTATACCGTTGTCTAACTTCTCTCTACTGAAGGGGGCTGGGTCCTTGTCGGAATATCGCTTTAATACCGGAGTGGCAAAGCATACTTTCTGTAGCCATTGTGGCGTGAAGCCCTTTTATACCCCCAGATCCAACCCAGACGGTATCGATATCAACGCGCGTTGCTTAGATGGAGGCCCTCACAAAATTAAAGTAACGAAATTTGATGGCCAAAATTGGGAACAAAATGCGTCTTCTCTCGCTCATAAATCTGTTGATTCTTAGTCTGGGTTTAGTTTTTCGTTCCTCGATTTAATCTCCGAAAGCCTGCTGCGCACTGTGAGTGTTTGGTGTACAATGCGCGCCTTTCTTTTTCACCTGTGTGCGAGGCATTTGTCGTTCTCGCAAAGCGCTTACTTTTACCTGAATAGGGGATGCTAATGTTTAATGAAAAACCGAGTCTTGACGCATACGATCCAGAAGTTTGGGCTTCCATTGAAAGCGAATCTCTTCGTCAAGAAGAGCATATCGAGCTTATAGCCTCTGAAAACTATACTAGCCCGCAAGTAATGGCGGCTCAAGGCACGAAATTAACGAACAAGTATGCCGAAGGTTACCCAGGCAAGCGCTACTACGGTGGCTGTGAACATGTTGATACGGTAGAAACCTTAGCTATAGAGCGTGCCAAAACTTTATTTGGTGCTGATTATGCAAACGTTCAGCCTCACTCCGGTTCGCAAGCGAATAGTGCCGTTTATGCGGCTTTATGTCAGCCAGGCGATACCGTTCTTGGTATGAGTTTGGCGCACGGTGGTCATTTAACACACGGTGCAAAAGTGAGCTTTTCAGGTAAAGTTTACAATGCTGTTCAATATGGGCTGAATCCAGATACTGGCGAAGTTGATTACGAAGAAATTGCTGAGTTAGCACGTGAACATAAACCACGTATGATTATTGCGGGCTTTTCGGCTTATAGCCAAGTATTGGATTGGTCGAAATTTCGTGAAATTGCTGATGAAGTTGGCGCGTACCTTTTTGTTGATATGGCTCACGTAGCCGGTTTGGTTGCTGCGGGGGAATACCCATCACCAGTACAAATTGCTGACGTTACCACGACGACAACGCACAAGACTCTTCGAGGACCACGTGGCGGTATAATCTTGGCACGTGCAAATGCAGAGATCGAGAAGAAGCTTAACTCGGCGGTATTTCCTGGTGGTCAAGGCGGCCCGCTAATGCACGTTATTGCGGCAAAAGCGATCAGCTTTAAAGAGGCCATGAGTGATGAATATAAGGTTTATCAAAAGCAAGTTGTCATCAACGCGAACGCCATGGCTGAGACCTTTATTGCTCGTGGTATAAACATCGTGTCGGGCGGCACCAAGAATCATCTTATGTTGGTCGACCTTATCGGTAAAGAATATTCAGGTAAAGACGCTGATGCAGCTCTAGGTGCGGCAAATATTACCGTTAATAAAAACTCAGTTCCGAATGATCCGCGCTCCCCGTTCGTTACGAGTGGGTTGCGGGTTGGTACGCCAGCGGTGACTACGCGTGGTTTTGGTAAGGAAGAGTGTATTCAATTAACTAATTGGATCTGTGATGTATTGGAAGGGCTTGAAAATGGTAATTCTGATGCGGTTATTGCTGAGGTAAAAGCGAAGGTTCTTGAACTTTGCGCGAGATTCCCAGTTTATAGCGTTTAAATACTAGCTAAAGTATGGGCGCGGCCCTAATGTCCGCGTCAATAAAGCTCTTACTACAAAGATAAGCCAAAAAAAAGGCCCGCAATGCGGGCCTTTTTTTTGATTTTATTTTTTGAGACTTAAATATTTCTTAGCCTTGTGAAATATTCTGGGCTTTATGGCCTTGCTCTAATTGTGTAACCCAATCATTAACTCGTTCGTATATTTTCACATACGATAAACCAGCTTGGTCGAGCAGCTCTGAGCGCTTTCCATGCTCGTAATTAAAATCAGGTAGGCCGAGGTTCAGTGCGGGTGTGGGTCGAGCGACCTGCATTAAATGCTCAGTACAGCCTGCTCCTGCGCCCCCAGTAATGGTGTTTTCTTCAAGCGTTACTAGATAATCGTGTGTGGCGGCCATTTCTTCAAGAAGTGCAGTATCGATGGGTTTTGCCCAGCGCATATCGCACAATGAGTAGTCCATGGCTTCGGCAAGCTGTGCTGCCTCAGGGAGTAATACTCCAAAGTTAAGTAGGCAAACCTTTTGGCCTGTTCGGAGTATTCGGCCCTTTCCTATGGGAAGAGCTTCATTGCCTTTATTTATGGTTACGCCAGGACCCGTACCGCGCGGGTAGCGGACGGCTGCAGGTCCTGCGTAGTTATAGCTGCTACCCAGAAGCTGTCTGCATTCGTTTTCATCACTGGGGGTGGCAATAACCATATTTGGAATACATCTTAAGAAGGAAATATCGAAGCTGCCTGCGTGCGTCGGGCCATCTTCACCGACAAGGCCTGCACGATCAATACCGAAGGTAACGTCTAGGTTTTGTAGCGCCACGTCGTGAATAAGTTGGTCGTAAGCACGCTGTAAAAAAGATGAATAAATTGCAACGATGGGTTTAAATCCTTCGCACGCGAGACCCGCTGCAAAAGTAACGGCATGCTGTTCTGCAATCGCGACGTCATGAAATTGCTCTGGGAAACGCTTAGAGAACTCAAGCATGCCAGAGCCCTCGCACATGGCGGGGGTGATGGCGATCAATTTGGGGTCGGTTGCTGCGGTGTCGCACAGCCAATCTCCAAATATATCTTGGTATTTTTGTTTATGCGACGTTGCCACTTTAACCGACTTAACTTTGCTGTTGGGCTCGATTTTATTGAGAGCGTGATAACCAACGGGGTCATCGACAGCGGGAGCAAAGCCATAACCTTTTTGCGTAATGATATGCAAAAGTTTGGGGCCTTTCATTTCAAGCATATTACTAAGGTAGTGGGTTAGGCTCTTTACATCGTGGCCATGGATAGGCCCCACATAATAAAAACCGAGCTCCTCGAATAACGTGCCGGGTGACACCATGCCTTTCATGTGCTCTTCGGTTTTGCGCGCTAGCTCCCAGGCTTGCGGGATGTTCTTCAATACACGCTTGCCACCTTGGCGAAGCGCTGAATAGGTCTTGCTGGCCCAAATTTTCGAAAAATAGGTGGCTAGTCCTCCCACGTTTTTGGAGATCGACATGTTGTTATCGTTAAGAATAACTAGCATGTCGTTATCGACGTGTGCCGCATGATTTAAGGCTTCAAAAGCCATACCTGCCGTCATAGCTCCGTCGCCAATAACCGCGACACTTTGCGCCTGGTTATCGCGAAGGTTATTTGCTACAGCCATGCCGAGGGCGGCGCTTATGGACGTACTTGAATGACCTACGCCAAAAGTGTCGTATTCGCTTTCTGCGCGTTTAGGGAAGCCGGATAGGCCATCAAGTTGTCGTATGCTCGACATTTGATCACGGCGGCCGGTAAGAATTTTATGCGGATAACTTTGGTGGCCTACATCCCAAACAATTTGATCTGTGGGTGTGTTGAGTACGTAATGCAATGCTATGGTGAGTTCGACAACGCCTAGTCCTGCTCCAAAATGCCCGCCCGTTTGGCCGACGGTATAAAGCAAGTACTCGCGCAATTCGTTGGCGAGTTCAGGTAGCTGGCTTTCGGATAAATCACGCAATTGTTCTGGGCGACGGACCTGATCCAGCAAGGGCGTATGGGGTTGGCTTAAGGGTATTTTATCAAACATTGTAAAACAGTTTCACAGCACTAGCGAGCGACCCGCAATTGTAGGGGCTAGCCTGCGCTAAGGAAAGTTTTATTTCCATCGACTGGCGCCGTATTTTGGGCCGAAATCTACACAAAGCCAGCATAAAGGTAGCTCTGAATGACCCAAAATACGGAACTTAACTGACATTTAAGTCATAGTTTTATCCTGTATTTCGCATTCCAGCCGAAATTCCCGTCATAGTCACTTTAAGTGCAAGCTCTAGCTCTTCGGTCATTGCGCCCGCGCGACGCTCACGCTTAAGCAGCTCTGCTTGCAAATAATTGAGTGGGTCAATGTAAGGCTTTCTTACTTCTATCGTTGTTTGAAGTATGGGGTCACTTTCTAATAGCGCCGTTTGCTGCTTAATCGTATTGAGTTGCTTGGTTAATTGGCGTAAATCTTCGCGCATGCGCTCACCAAGCGGGTGCAATTCTTTGGAAACCAGCTGAGATTCGTAGTGCTCACAAATATCGGCATCGGCTTTACCAAGGACCATTTCAAGGAGGTCGATAAAACTGGAGAAGAAGGGCCAGTGATCAAGCATATCTTGAAGTGTATCGGGGTCGTTTTTCATCGCGAATTCAATCGCTTGGCCGACCCCAAGCCAGCTTGGTAAGTTTAGCCTGACCTGCATCCAGGCGAATACCCAGGGTATGGCGCGTAAGCTTTCTATGCCGCCGCTGGCTTTTCGTTTAGCTGGACGTGATCCAATAGCAAGCTTATTGAGTTCCTGCTCGGGTGTAAGGCTTCTAAAGTAGGGCACAAAGTCGGGATGCTCTTGAACTATCGCACGATATCCTTCTAGGCTACTTTGCGACATATTGCCCATGAGTTCTCGCCAAGCTTTGATTGGTGCAGGGCTTGGCGCAACGGTTGCGCGCAAAGTCGCAGCGGCATACGTACGAAGGCTGTTATACGCGAGTTGAGGTATACCAAACTTGTAGCGAATCATCTCACCTTGCTCAGTCACACGAATTTGTCCTGTGACAGAGCCAGGTGGCTGCGAGGCCATTGCGGTTTCTACCGGCCCGCCGCCTCGGCCTACCGTACCGCCACGGCCGTGGAAAAGAACAAGTTGAATATCATATTCTGCGGCGAGACTTACAAGAGATTCTTGAGCCCTATATTGCGCCCATGTAGCCGCTAGTTTTCCTGCATCTTTTGCGGAATCTGAGTAACCGATCATAACGGTTTGAGTGCCGTCACAATAGTGTTTGTACCACGGTAAATCCCACAGGTCTTTCATCACTTGGGCGCCGCGATTCAAATCGTCGAGGGTTTCGAAAAGTGGAACAACAGGCATATTCCATTGTATACCCGACTCTTTTAGCAGCAGAGCAACCGCTAGAACATCAGATGCTTGCTTGGCCATAGAAATAACATAATGCGATAAGGTTTCTCGTGGTTGCTGCGCAAGCACGCGCACAGTATCGATAACTTCTTGGGTGTCTTCTGTTGCTGGTAGATCTCGCGGTAGCAGCGGGCGTTTACTTTGAAGTTGTTCGAGCAAGAAGTCTCGGCGCTCACTTTCGCTCCAGTCGTAGTAGTTGCCAAGCTCTAGATATTCCGTGATCTCGGCAAGGGCTTTAACGTGGCGCTCACCGTCTTGGCGTACATCAAGCGCCGAAAGGTTGATGCCAAAGCACTGAACACGTCGCAAGCAGTCAGTTAGCGGGCCATTGGCAATGTAGGAGCAATCCAATTCGATTAAGGATTTATAGCACAATAATAGCGGAGCGGATATCTCGTCTTTACGGTGTATTACTAGGGCGCAGGGCGCAGATAAATCGCCCTTTAGGCGTGCCTTTGTCCATTTTAGTGTGGCGTTTAATCGATCAAGTAATCCGTGTAATACATCTCTGTATGGCGTAGTTGAGTCGGGGTTTGTTAGGCCTGCACGCAAGCTGTCGCTTGCTTGGTGCATGCTTAGATCTTCCAAGAGACTGGCAGCATCTTGAGCATAGAGGTCAGCCGCTTTCCAGCGACCGAGTAGTATGACTTCTTCGGTTACTTTATGAGTGACATTTGGGTTCCCGTCGCGGTCACCACCCATCCATGAGTCGAAGCTAAACGGGCGTGCAGAAAGTGGTATGCGTTCACCTGTGTGTTTTTGACCTACACGTTCAAGGTGGCGAACAATGTCAGGGACCGCTTCCCATAAGCTATTTTCAATGACGGCGAAGCCCCACTTGGCTTCATCAACAGCGCTCGGGCGCTTGTTTCGAATCTCATCAGTCGTCCAAATTTCTTCAATTAAGCGATATAAGCGGCCTCTTAGTTTTGCCTTTTGGTAATCCAGTAAGTCACTGCGGCTAAGGTCCGATAGCGCTTTTGCAACAGAGTCGTATTTTCGAATGAGGGTGCGGCGGCTTACCTCGGTGGGATGTGCGGTTAAAACAAGATTTACGTGTAGCTTCTTAAGCCAAGCCTTGAGTGCGTTTGGGTTTTGCTCAGCGGCGAGTTCATCGACTAGTTTGGCGTAGGTGTCGTCTTGATGAGCCGCGGCACTGACGCTATATTGTTGATCTGCGATATTCGCCAAATTCAAAAATTGATTAAACGCGCGAGCAATCGGAAGGATGTCGCTGTCGGCCAAAGCTGATAAAGAGTCAACTAGCTTTTGATAGTCGGCACCAGTCTCTTGTGCTAACGACTTCGACAAGGCCCGAATTTCCTCCAATGTGTCAAAAAGTTTTTCGCCTTCATGTTTCTTTAAAACTTCACCTAATAGATCGCCCAGTAAACGTACATTGTCACGAAGAGTGGTTGGAATGGAGTCCATATTATCGATTGCCCTAGATAGAAAAGAGAGTTGTATTCTAAGTATTTTATCGAGCTTCGCGAAGCATTAAAAAGCATATTTTTAGAAAACTTATAGCCGGTGAGCGTTTGTGGTTAATGAACTTTGTTTCTGCACGATTTTGGCTCATAAAATTGAGTGATATATATACGCGTTAGTGTTGGCGCGGTGTAAGTGTGTCTCCTATAGTTGATAGGTAACGCTAAGGTATGATTTTTTGCCCAAATTAGCCCTATGAATACCATGGCTTTGCTCGCTAAAACTTGATCTTGATGGAAACCCACAGCTGTATGCTTAAACGCTTTCGATCACTGAATATAGCGACCCGCTTAATATGCATTTCACTTCTATGTATATTACCTATCGCTATGCTTGAAAGTTATTTAGGCTTTTATTTGGGGCGACAAGCGTTAGGGCTGCAACAACAAAAGTTTTTAGATTGGCATCTTCAATCCCTTGTTGAGGAAAGTGATTTTGAGCTTAAAAGCATACGTCAACAAACATCCGCGCTTGGGTTGGTATTTCGAACTGACTTGGCTTCAGGCACACGAATACATGAAATTCGCTCGTCGGTTGACGGCTTGAACTTTGTTAGTCGATTTAATTCTAATCATCAGCTTGTAGAATCTTCACATTCGCCGATTGTCAAAGAATCCGATTTTTTTGTGTTAATGGAAGAGGCCGAAAAAATACAGTCGAATTTCAATAGAAATATAAATATTGTCACCAAGATCATAAATCTATCCCCTGAATGGTCATCGGAAAATGATATTAATTATATGGTAGCAATACACACGCCATATTTATCCGGAAGGGATGGCTATGAAGTCTTTTCTTTTTCATTAAATAATGTAATTAAACGATTGTTAAAGCGTTCGGATGAAAGGCTTGGAGCTGCGAGTTATCGTAATTCGGTAAGTGAGCTACGCGATATTAATCATGATAATACATTGACCAATACATTCAAAGACCGTTCAGGACATTTAATATTAGATATTGGTTTGTTTTCAGAAGATGAGCCTTATCGATTGTCTATAGAAATTCCGCGTGCAGCCCTTGCTGAAAATGCTTCGTATTCATGGCAGACGAAATTTATATTAATGTTCGTTCTTCTCCTATTAATCGTTGTTGTTTTAGGTTATTCGATTAGGACGCTTGTGGTTTCGCCTTTAGAGGAATTTAGGTTAGGGGCGGAAAATTTTTTACAGGGTGATCTTAGTTTTCGTGTCAGACTTTCGAGAGATGACGAGTTTGGCCGGCTGGCAAGTACATTTAACGCTATGAGTGCTGAAATTGAACAGGCGCAATTATATTTCAAACGAATGATTGAAATTAAAACACGTCAATTATCGGATAGTCATGCCAAAATAGAAGCTATTTTGGATTCGGTTGGTGACGCCATTATTTCAATTGATGATACGGGTTTGATTATCTCATTTAATAGCTCTGCTGAGAGTATGTTTGGTTATTCTGAAGCAGAATTGATTGGAAAATCTATAAATATTCTAATTCCAAATAATATAGCGAAAGTTCATGATGAATATTTGCTAAAAGCACGGCTTACAGGGAAGCGACCAATTCTAGGTGCGGAACGAACTTTGGAGGCGGTTAAACGTAATGGTAAGGAACGTGCATAAAATAACGTCCGGAATTCACGAAGTGACCGGTCTCACTTTATAATTTAATTTCCCCAATACCTGATCAAAAACAATCGTCCCGGTGTCGTAAATTTCCTTACACGCCTTTTT
>JBLIMQ010000054.1:0-27953 GCA_047638775.1 Flavobacteriales bacterium | reverse complement strand
GTACGTCTCTTCATGCTCCAACGAGTTCCTTATCTAGTTCACTAGCGCGTTCACACTGGTGATATACCAGCGAGACAGACATGACGCCTTTCTGCGCTTCAAAGTTTTTAATTAAATCGTTTATAGCCCTGACTTTTTTGGTTTCCCACACAGCGACAAATTTGCCGTCACAGGCTTGATCGATTTCAACCGTAAAAAGTGGGATTGTAGCCGCGTAAGCCAAGATATCGAATCGTAATTCAGGCTTATAAAGAACAACAAAACTGGCTATATGCAATTCGTCATTCGACTGCAGTAGGGATGTTGCTTCGTATTTCATCAATAATTCCTACGCCACTGGCGGCCCAAAAATCATTTGTGAAACCCATATGATGAGACCGTAGCTTCCTACCAAGGCAACAGCAAGCATGGGGAATGGAACCACGGTGATAAAAAGAAAGGCGCTCACTTCAGTGCTTTTCTTAGGTGTGTCATGTTTATCCATTGAACGGATCCAAACTGGGAATTGTTGACTAAGGCGGACAAGTAAACGATAGATAGGGGGAGGGGGCCTTGCTTTACATCAAGTAAATCACGCTAAGGGGGTTTTAATGCACAGAAATAGCGCTATTTCTACTCAATCGGAGACTGAAAAATGCGCACAGCAAGTTCCCGACCCGCACGGTTGCTAACCGCTAGACTTATTTGGTCTTCAAATGGTGCAGCGAGGCTGTAAATTTCGCAATCGCGATACGCTTGAAAGGCATTATCGACAATACGCTCCCCACGATCGCAAAAGCCCTCTTTAACTTCATAAAACCGTGCGGCCTTAAGCTTTGTGTACGCTTCCATTGCAGTCCAATAGCGCGCGAAAGCAAGAATCTTCTCGCTATCCGCCTTTAGATCATCGATATAGGCTGCCACATTTTTATTAATGAACTCTGAACTGTTTTGCCAGTGGTCTCCTCGCCTATGATGTGGCTCAACGTCCACGCCCACATCAACATCCGCCACCGCAAAAACAACCGCACTGTCGCAATGACTTAAGTTAAAACATAACTGAGGTTCGTCTTTTAAGAACGGTTTGCCGTTTTCGCTATAATCGAATGATAGCGATAGGGCTGAGCGACCCAAGCGCTTAGCGAGCTCGGTCTTTAGTAGGTAACGGGCTAAACCAAAAGTATACCGTGGCTTATCACGCAAAAAACGTTTGTAGCGCTGCTTTTCAGCATCGTCCATTACGGCAAGATAACGATCGGCACAGTCAGCGAGGCCATGCTGGGTGATGGAGTAGTAATAGAGATCAATGGTTTGCATAGAGGGTGAGAGCTTCGCATTTACTAAGCGTTGGACTAAATAGGCTTAGAGCTTCAACTTAGGGAGTTGAGGCTCTAGGGCCTTAATCGGCAATTATACAGCGGTTGCGTCCACTCTCTTTTGCTTTGTAGAGTGCCTTATCCGCGCGTTCGAAAACGGATTCTACACTGTCTTGCGAGCTGACACTCGCAATCCCAAACGATAAAGTAATTGAAACTGGCTTTTCTTTAAAACGAAAGGCTGATTTCGCCACAGCCGAACGAATTTTCTCAAGAACCTTTAAAGCGTCCTCGGGCTCCGTTTCGGGCATTAGAATGACAAATTCTTCACCACCATAACGCGCAACAAAATCTACGCTGCGTAAACGTTTGGCAATCACGCCGCCAAGGAGTTTTAAAACTTTATCGCCCGCTTGATGGCCGTAGTTATCATTAATTTTTTTGAAGAAATCAATATCACAGATCGAGACGGTTAGTGGACGCTCATAACGCTTAGCTCGCTGTAGTTCATGGAAACTGCGCTCGTTATACGCTTCACGATTTGGTAAACCGGTTAAAGCATCGTGAGTCGCTTTGTGTCGCTGCTGCTCAAGTTCCTCTTTTGTCTTCACCGATTCGCTTTCAACACTGTGTACACGATCCACTAGCTGCCGTAGCTGTTCCGTTAAGCTGCTTTCGCTTAAGATACTTTCATCGATGCTACTTTCACCACTGCGTTCATTCTTAAAGCTCTCAAGCGCATCATGAATCGATGATATGTGCTCGGTTACTTCTTGTTTCAGGGTTTCGATTTCTTCGCTATCCGCAATCGATTTTCGAATACGCCCTACCCGATCGGATACCGTATCACTAAAGTCATCAGCCGCTACCCGCTCTTTTTCCTCGCGATTTTGTGCGCCGTTTAAAGCATCACGAATACTTTGTAGCTCATCGTTAACTTGCGCTAAGTAAGAACTAAACTCTTCATCAACCTGTAAATATCGCAAAAATAGTATGTCGCGAATATCCTCTAAGGTCACGGCCAAAGAAAACCAATCCATACCACGACGAATACGATGACGAACGATATCAACCTTGTGTTTGATCAATGGGTTCGGTTTAATTTGCTCGACAAGTGCTTCTAGCGTGAGCGAAATTCTATTGGCGACTTGTTTATAGTTATCTTCGGAATCATCAAAACGGTGCGAATAATTAGTTTGCACGAAGCCAGATCCACTCCGGCTATTGTCCGCAGAGTCATAGTCTGAGCTATCGCCAACTGACGCTTCATTATTCGGTGATTGCTTAAAGTCCGATTCTGCTGGTAAGTATTCTGCATCAATGCTTAATTCTGCTTCCAGCTCTAACTCCGAGTCATGAGCCAAGTTGCCCTCTTGCTCCGTTTGTTCAACCGGTTTAACGCTTGTTTCATTAACATCACTAAGCGTACGACCGCCTCGAATTCGTTGCCATAAGCCCACTTCTGGACTTGCAGCAGCCTCTAATGCCAAGCCCTGTAATTTAGCAAGATCGCTTAAAGCTGCTGGATATTGTCGATAATTGGTAAGGCGCGTATTAAGCGTTTTAGAAAAATCTTTAAGGCTTTTTTTAAGGTCTGCTGGGATTTGTAGCGTTTGATATTGCTGTATAAGCTGATTCATTTGCGCCGCCGCTTCAGCATTCTCGCTTGTGCGCGCCGACTCAAAAGCGTCAACCGAGGCATGCACTCGCTCGAGCTGATCGAATACTTGGCTGCCGCCACCGCCGCGCATAGCCGTGCGCAGGCGTTCAATTGAGCCATCGAGATTTGCATCGAGCCCAGCTAAAGCGCGACCCATACGTAACACAGCTTTACGTAGCAGCTCTAACTGAAAGCCATGCTGCTTTTCAAATTGCTCTTGCTCTTTTAAGGCTTGAAAGTACTTTGCTCGATACTTCCCGTCGACTGTCTCTACCATAGCGTTTCTAGCATTTATTAGGGTACTCAGAAAGTATAGTGCTTACTGATAAAAACGCTGCGCAAATAACAGGCATAAAAAAGCCGCCATAGCGCATAGGCTACGGCGGCTTTTAGCGAGCGTATTTAGCGCTTACTTCAAGCCTTTCTCGGCCGCAATTTTCTCCACTAAGTGATCGGCAATCTTTAACATATCCTCAAAGCCGCCCGCAGGCTTAGAAGAAATACGGAAACGGCCATCGACAAATATTTCAGGCGTCCCGTTAACAGCAAAGGCGCGCGCGCGCTCATCCATCTGGTTAACACGATGCTTGATAGTGGAGTTTTTTAGTAATTTTTTGACTTTTTCAGCCTTTACGCCCAAACCAACAAATAGCGCAATCACGCTATCGTCATCCATAAGAGCCGCATTAGCGACTTTTTGGTTTGGCGCTTCGTGTATCGCTTTAAAAATTGCAGCTTTAGTTTCAGCTTCTAATTTTAACGCTTTGCCAATAACAAGGACTTTGGCGCGCTCTTTAGTACGGTCATCCCAAACAACAGGACTTTGAACAAACTCTGTTTGTGCTGGCAGGCCATCGGCCTTCCACTTAGCAACCGTTTTTTCAAAATAGTAACATCCACCGCAAGCAAAGCGGAAAATCTCAGTCACTTCAATTTTACCTTTGGACACTATTGTTGGCACTGGTGTAGTCATGCGAAAGTAATGCACGCCTTCTTCGTAGTTTTCGCTAACGGCTACGTCTACTTCTTGTGCCGTAGCAAAACTACTAACAGCCATAAGGCCCGTAAATAACCAAGTCTTAAATTTCATGTATTACTCCATATTCACAATGTATGATCAGCCTATACGTGTGCGGCTGAATATTAGCTTAAAGTTAAATTGACGCACCGTGTAACGTAATATAAGCGCCGGAATAGTTAATCTTTTGAGAAATTAAACCACTGTAAACTAAGAAAGCACGCCTTGTGTAAAAGAAGTGTAAGTCTTAAATAGTTCGCGTAGGATTAACGCCAAAGGGATCTTTTGCACCCGTCCAACCATTATGGCGAGTGTATTGTTATTTATATGTAGCCCGTAGTTAGCCCGTCGGCCTAGCGACTTACTTCAACGCGATAATGCGCCTTACTTAAGCCGCTACTTTTAATTCAAACCAGCAATATAGTTCGCCAAGGATTCAACTTCAGCATCACTTAAAAGTTTTGCAACTGAGCGCATCGTGCGGCTATCGCCGTCATTATCGCGCACTCCACTGCGGAAAGCCTTAAGCTGCGCAGAAATATAATCGGCATGCTGACCACCTAAACGCGGATAGCCCGCGGGGCCATTACCCTTACCAGAAGGTGAATGACAACCACTGCACGCGGGGACCTTAGTCTCGTGGTTACCGGACCGGTATATCGTCTCCCCTAGCACCAAAGCGTCAACTTCTTGCCCTGAATTCAAGCGAACTGTTAATTCTTTAGCACCACTTAACTGTAGTGTTTGTGAGGCGTAGTACGCAGCAAGTGCATCTAGCTCGGCATCTGACTTAGCATCTAGCTGACCGGCCATCATCGCAACGTTTCGGGTGCCCGCTTTGATATCGTTTAATTGCTTTAAAAGGTATTTTTCGCCTAAGCCTGCAAGTTTAGGATATGCAGGACTTAGGCTATTACCATTTTCACCATGACATACAGCGCAGGCATTGGCTTGGGATTCGCCTAAAGCAATATCGCCAGCGAAGGCCGAGCTTGCAAAAAATGCCGTACTTAATGAAATCAATGTGGAAAAGACTGTGTTTTTCATTGATCTTTCCGTTATCTTTCCGATTTTTAATAGGGTATTGTGCACTTCAACGGCGTATTAAGTCATACGCTCGGCCAAAATGCCAACGCAAGAAGCTTTTCTTTATGTTCAATGCGCCGCATTATATACAGCTATTTAACGAATATCGATTGATTCCAATTTCATGAGTAAAATCCTGTTCAATACCGCACAATTTATGTGCAGCGCACCCAGCATTAAAGAATGCCCCAATGGCGAAGGCGGAGAGATAGCCTTTGCTGGCCGATCGAATGCGGGTAAATCAAGCGCCATTAATCGACTAACCTCGAATAAAAAACTTGCCCGCACAAGTAAAACGCCTGGGCGCACGCAATTAATCAACTTTTTCAATTTGCATGAGGACGACACCCTCCGCTTAGTTGATTTGCCCGGTTACGGTTTTGCCAAAGTCCCACTTGCTATGAAAAAGGCTTGGGAAAAAAATATGTCAGAATACCTTCAAAAGCGAGAATCCCTCCGTGGCCTTGTCATTTTGATGGATATTCGACGACCAATGCAGGAGCTCGACACACTTTTACTAAACTGGGCCGTTGAAGTAGAGCTACCCGTTCAACTTTTGCTTACAAAAGCCGACAAGCTTAATCGCGGAGCCGCACAAAACACGTTATTTGCGGTTAGAAAGCAGCTAGATGAATCAAACGTCACAGATTTAGTCAATGTACAGACCTTTTCTGCGTTAAAGGGCGAAGGCGTTGACGCCTTAGCACGGCAGTTGCGCGTATGGCTCGCCCCTGAGGAAGACAGCCCTGAGGAGGGTGAGGGTGAGGGTGAAGGTGAGGGTGAGGGTGAGTAAGTGGGATAAAGTTGCGAATGGCCTCGGTAACAAAGCTGTCGCTTAAATATTTATCACTGAAACCATTGATTGCCGGTACGTTCGCTTTTGAACAGTCTCACCTTAAACAATCTGACCTTAAACAATCCGGTCTTGAGCAATCCGGTCTTGAGCAATGGTATGACTGAAACAATGGTGAAACTTGGATAAAAAGTTAAGCTATAACGCCGGACTATAGAATCTGAATATGTAGGCGAGTTAAATAGCCGGGGTAAACGGTCTGAATGTAAGCCGAGACTAAAAACCGGGATAAAAAAAGGCCCTGAAAGTGACAGCAATCAGGGCCAATAAGCTACTTAATAGGGGAAGCACAATCTGGCAAAGAGTGATAAGCCATGAATGTTACTAAATAAGACTGGCTAAAAATTAAAAGGTTCAATAAATAAGTAAACTTTTTATCGCCCCCGCAAAGTTTATTCAATCTAATGCGCCTGATCCCAGTTATCACCGCTATCCGACTCCACCAGTAAGGGCACACTTAAGTCCGCAGCCGAACTCATCAAGGCCTCGATCTTCGGTACAAATTCAGATACACATTCCCGCTTTACTTCGAACACCAATTCATCGTGCACCTGCATAATCATACGAGCATCAACGCCAGACTCTATTAAATATTGATCAACCGAGATCATTGCACGCTTTATAATATCAGCTGCAGTACCCTGCATCGGCGCATTAATCGCAATGCGCTCCGCCGCCTGACGACGCATACCGTTGCGCGCATTGATCTCTGGTAGATACAAACGTCGACCAAATAGCGTCTCGACGTAGCCTTTTTCGGAAGCCAAACGCTTGATATCGTCCATATACTGCGCAACTCCTGGGTAACGATTGAAGTAGGCGTCGATATAACGCTGCGCGTCATTTCGACCAATGTTCAGCTGCTTCGCCAAGCCAAAAGCTGACATACCATAGATGAGGCCAAAGTTAATCGCCTTGGCGCTACGACGTTGATCACCTGTCACCGCGCCTAACTCAGTATCAAAAACCTCCGCCGCCGTAGCACTATGAATATCTAGGCCTTGAGCAAACGCTTCTCGCAAGCCTTGATCACCAGACAAATGCGCCATAATTCGCAATTCGATTTGTGAGTAATCCGATGCAACAATCGAATAGCCTTCTGGGGCGATGAACGCTTGGCGAATTCGACGACCGGCCTCAGTTCTAATCGGAATGTTTTGTAAATTGGGCTCAGTGGACGACAGTCGACCCGTCGCGGCAACCGCTTGGTGATACGAGGTGTGCACTCGAGAGCTGTCACCGAATACCATCTGCGGGAGCTTATCAGTGTAGGTAGACTTTAATTTCGATAAACTGCGATGCTCCATAATCAACTTGGGTAGCGGATAATCTAAAGCCAGCTCTTGTAGAACTTCTTCAGCTGTCGAAGGAGCCCCTTTGGGTGTTTTCTTCAATATAGGCAGCTCAAGCTTTTCAAAAAATATTTTCCCTAGCTGCTTTGGCGATGCCAAATTAAATTCTTCACCCGCCATGTCATAGGCACTCTGTTCCAGCTCAGCGATTGTTTTGCCATGTTCGGCGCTTTGCGCGTCTAGCTGAGCGGTATCGATAAGCGCGCCTTGACGCTCGATGGTATGCAATACCGTGACGAGTGGCATTTCCATTTCATGAAACACTTTCGCTAATACGCTTTGGGCCTGTAATTTAGGATAAAGAGCTTGGTGCAGACGCAATGTGATATCTGCATCTTCAGCCGCATATGGACCCGCTTGATCCAATGGTATTTTATTAAAGGTTATTTGCTTCGCGCCTTTACCAGCAATATCTTCGAAGTGAATAGTTTGGTGACCTAAATAGGTTTCTGCCAGCGTATCCATGTCATGCCTATGGCCGTTGGCATTCAAGATATAGGACTCCAACATGGTATCGAAGGCTATACCTTTTAGCTCAATACCGTAATTTGACAACACGTTCGCGTCATATTTAAGATTTTGTCCAACTTTTTTAGCACTTTCGTCTTCAAGCAATGGCTTAAATATCGCCAATACATGTTCGAGTGATAATTGCTCAGGCGCGTCTTCGTAGTCATGCCCAAAAGGTAAGTAAGCCGCAACTCCGGCCTCAACTGAGAAAGAGAAGCCGACTAATTTGGCTTCCATGTAATTCAAACTCGTGGTTTCAGTATCAAAAGCAAAGAGCTCTGCATTCTTCAAAATCATTAACCAAGGGTCTAACTGATCCTGCGTTAAGATCGTTTCATAATGTGTTTCAATCGCAGGGCCAACAATAGCTGCAGGCTCTTGTGTTACAGATTCTTGCGCGACACCCACTGAAGAAGCGGCTTTAGCGGGTCTATTATCCAGCTCCTTCATCCAACCTCGAAACTCCAGATCATCGTAAAGAGCCTGCAAAACAGTCGTGTCTGGTTCAGTCATCGCCAGGTCAGCCGGGCCCTGCTCTAAGGACACATCCGTTTTAATCGTCGCGAGTTGATACGATAGCGGTAAGGAATCGATCGCCGTACGCAGGTTCTCACCCACTTTACCGCCAACCTTATCGGCATTCTCAATAACGCCATCAAGGGTTTCGTAGGCGAGCAGCCATTTAACGGCTGTTTTAGGACCGCACTTTTCAACACCAGGAATGTTATCGACTTTATCGCCCATCAACGCCAGATAATCGATGATTTGATCGGGACGTACACCGAACTTCTCGACAACGCCCTCAACATTCATACGGGTTCCCGACATGGTGTTGTAAAGACTCACATGCTGATTAACCAATTGCGCCATGTCTTTATCACCCGTAGATACCACTACGTCGATCGCCTGCTCAGTAGCCTGTACGGCAAGCGTTCCAATCACATCGTCGGCTTCAACACCGTCGATGATTAACATTGGAAACCCTAGTGCCACAACAGCCTTATGCAGCGGCGCGATTTGTGCGCGTAGGTCATCCGGCATAGGCGGCCTATTCGCCTTGTATTCACTGAACATATCATCGCGAAAGGTTTTGCCCTTAGCATCAAAAATAACCACCATCACACTCTGTGGATATTCCCTCACAAGACTGCGAAGCATATTTAAGACACCCTTAATGGCCCCAGTGGGCTGCCCCTTAGAATTGCTTAAAGGCGGCATGGCGTGGAAGGCTCGATACAAATACGAAGAGCCGTCCACAAGGACTAGCGGGGAAGTGCTTTTGGACATAGTAATCTCGCGATAGAAGGGCGTATAGCAGGTGCTAACTCGTTGTCCGCAAGCTTAACCGATTCGAGCAGGAGATTGGGTAGCAAAACAAATATTGTGGCGAGCAACACCTTAACGTTACCGCAGACGTTACCTATCTACTTAGTTTAATCTGGAATATATAGCGCTATATATCAATCAAAAAAAGAATAAGTTAATCATAAAAAACACAATATGTAGGTAAATAGACCCACATGCACCCATATATGCTTATAGACTCGTGCAATGTTACTCCTAGAAACCTCATCACAATTTAATCTAAATCAAATAACGTTTTGCTCTGTGCGATTTACTTGTTACTATGGGTAACACAAGGTAACGACTTGTTAGAAGGTACTCAGGTCAGGGTACTTTCGGTAACCAACCATTAAACATTCTCATGGAGAATAAACATGAAAAAACTAGCTGCAATAATTGCATTGTTCGCCACTATCGGCGCGACGGCTAGCGAGGTTGGTACCCAGAATCCTATAGATGTCGAGATAACTAAGAACAACTTAGCGCTCGCAACTGCGGACAAAGGTGCCGGCGACCGCTGGACAGAAGAGCCATTAGAATTTATGGCTACCGCTCATCAAACTGCCAAACTCAACAAGCAATTGAAAGCATTAGAAATGAATCTTTCAATTCGCCTAGACGACAAAATTAGCGAGAAGTTGAACGTAGCGACAGAGCTTTAGAGCTTTTAAAAGAGCTGTAAACCAGAAGGGGCCCTTAAACAAGGCCCCACATTAAGTTTGAAGGAGCGCGGCTAAAAATTTATAGCCACGAACCTAAAATGTTTGTACACAACCCTTATCGCCCACATTATGCTGTGCTTAGTTAACTTTTATTAACTAAGCACAGCACAATGTGGGTTTTTTTGCTTTATTGATCCATCCCTGCGCCCAACAACAAGCACTCACGCACCCGCTCACCGATTTCACGATAAAAGCCCGCATACGCTTGCCCACTCGGCATTTGGCTTTGATTCAATGCTAATATATCAACGCCTACAACTTTACGCCCAA
This sequence comes from Flavobacteriales bacterium, assembly GCA_047638775.1. Classification (GTDB taxonomy): domain Bacteria; phylum Pseudomonadota; class Gammaproteobacteria; order Pseudomonadales; family Cellvibrionaceae; genus Agaribacterium. Next base: position 17,843 of record JBLIMQ010000054.1, on the reverse strand, counting down.
AACGCTCTGCCAACTTTACGGCAGGCTGCTCTTCCCCGTATTCCGCTAATATACAGGCCGCACTACTTACGCGCGGCGCAAGCTCTCGTAAACGTTTAAGACTTAATTGCTCATCTGGATAACGTGTAACGGACTGCAACTGGTACAAAGATTGTTCGTGCAAAAAATGGCTGAACGCTTGGTGATAAGCCAATAAAGGCTTAGCTTGCAGGCCAAGTAATCGCTTACTGACATCATCACGTACGGTAAACAGAACCCCCTTAAGTCGCGACAAATTGGAAACGATAGTCTTTTTTGCACTAGGTCTTAACTCAATTAGACGCGCGGCTATGGCATCGGCCATTAATGCGGCCGCTTCGCTACTTAACCATATGTGTATGTCAGAATGCGCGGCAACACGCTCGACCCAAGCCAACGCCTCAACCTTTGATAGGTCCAATACGGATTCTTTTGCATACTGATCAACCGCTTTTGCTAAATACCCTTCAAGGTCAGCACCAAGCCAAATCAATAAATCAGCATCCCGTGTTTTTTTTATTTCTGAGAACTTTAGTGAATGGTGGTGTGGCGTACTAGCACCCTCAACAAGAAGCTCGCTGTCAAAATAATCACCCGCTAGATCACCAACTAAGTCATCCACCAATAGCTTGAGTGGCGCCATCGAACTAACGATACGAATATGCGCATGATGATCCTGATGATGCTCTTCAGATCCGGCAGCTGCAAAATTTGGGGAAAATACGACAAAAACAACATAAATGAAAAAGTAAAAAACACTACGGCACATAAAAATCTCAAGGCAAGCCAGACTGAACTCAAGCACACTCTAGCAAGGCTAGTCGTAACTACGCTAAATGTGCGGAATATAAACGTTATATGATAACATAAGCGAATCCAATTTCCTGACTCTCCTAATGAAAGTATCCTCACACACCGACAACCATGATCACCAGCAGTGTATTGAGCAAGCCCTGAAAAAAGCCAGTGAGCTTTGTTCACTCAGAGGCCTGCGCCTAACTGAGCTGCGGACGCAAATATTACAAATCATCTGGCAAACGCACCAACCCATTGGCGCTTATGCCATCATGGATAAGCTCGCTGTGGCTTCATATCGCGAACGTGTTGCACCGCCCACGGTATATCGCAGCTTAGAATTTTTAGTAAAGCATGCCTTGGTTCATCGTGTACATTCTCTCAATGCCTATATCGGACGCAAAAACCCTAGCTCACAAAGCTGCGAGGCCTTACTACTTTGCTCTGATTGTGGTCATGCCGAAGAAGTTCCCAACCGCGCCATTGAGCAAGCCATCAATCTATGCGCCAATGAACACCGATTTAACGTACAAGAACAGGTATTAGAAATCCTTGGCCTGTGCCGTCACTGTAAACCAACCAATGAGCGTGCACGTGGCTAATCAAGAACCCTTAATTGAACTTCGGTCGTTAAGCTACACGGTTGGTTCGCAGAAGATTCTGCACAACATTAACCTCTCGGTATCCCCCAGCGAAATTCTCACTATTATTGGCCCAAACGGCGCGGGTAAAAGTAGCTTACTAAAGCTGATTGCGGGGCTAAAAGCGCCGACAGATGGCGCCTTCGTTCGTAAGAACAAACTAAAGCTCGCCTATGTTCCGCAAAAACTGGCTATGGACAAGGCCCTACCGATGAAGGTCAGTCGTTTTTTAAGCTTAACTCACGCTCAAAAGCACGAATATCGTGACGCACTAACTCAAGTTAAGGCCGATCATTTATGGGCCAAACAGATGCATGAGCTCTCTGGCGGTGAATTTCAACGTGTGCTGTTAGCACGTGCAATCGCTCGAAGACCGGAACTATTACTACTTGATGAGCCGCTACAGGGCGTGGATGTCGTGGGCCAAATTGAACTGTATCGGCTAATCGCCACCCTTCGTGATAGTTTAAACTGCAGCATAATCATGGTGTCGCATGATCTACATCTTGTCATGGCGCAGTGCGATCGGGTGTTATGTTTAAATCAGCACATATGCTGTGAAGGACGACCGGAAAGCGTCAGCCAACACCCTGAGTACTTAAGCCTATTTGGAAAAAATAGCGCTGAAGAACTCGCCGTTTATACCCATCACCACGATCACCACCACGATTTAGACGGTAATGTTGTCAGTTGTAGCGAGCAGTGCCACCATGATTGAATTATTTATCTATCCACTCATTGCGGGCTTACTGCTTTGCAGCCTAACCGGACCACTTGGCAGTTTTGTTGTGTGGCAGAGAATGTCGTACTTTGGCGAAACGATCGCTCACGCTTCGTTAATTGGTGCAAGTCTGGGTATTTTGCTCAATATTGATACCACTATAGCGACCATCTGTGTCTGCGCGAGCATTGCGCTCGTACTCGCGTTTTCACAAATGAAACTGTCACTCGCCAACGATACCTTACTCGGTATCGTCGCTCACGGTAGCTTAGCGATCGGTTTGCTCATTGCGGGTAGTATTTCACCCGCTAAGATTAATGTCTATTCCTTGCTTATGGGTGATCTGCTCTCGGTAGGCATTCGAGATATCCTCACAATTCTGATTCTGTCTTTGATTACGCTAGTGACGCTTAAGCTAAATTGGCGAGCACTATTGCTGTATACCATCGATGCCGAACTCGCCGCCGTCGAAGGCCATAACATTCCACGGCTGCGTTTACTTATCGCCCTATTAACAGCGTTGACCATCGCCGTCAGCATTAAGGTGGTTGGTGTGTTATTGGTAAGTGCTCTACTCATTATTCCAGCGGCCGCAAGCCGACGCCTCGCAAGCTCACCCGAGGCCATGGTTGTTTTGGCCAGTATATTTGGCATGCTGTCGGTTATCGCCGGCCTGTTTGTTTCGGCCATCATTGATATACCTGCAGGGCCAACTATCGTTGTTTGCAGTTTAATGGCATTTGTTGGCGGTATTTTTATTAAAGCAAAGACGTAAAATACATTAGGTAGAAAGGCACGATCACTCCAATAAATCTGCCAACATTTCGGAAACCCGAGTATGTAAGAACTAATATTGTTACAATTTTTATTGTCGTTTCTAGTGTGATTTTGGTGCAATTACTCTTACAAGTTCTAGTGCAATGACTATTGCAGCAAAGGTTTAATTAGATAATACGGTGACTGGTACTTTGCGGTATTTATTTTATAACGCCCGTCACTTTCAGGCTTGATTTCCTCTCCTGTTGGCACACCGTTTTGATCCAAAACAAGTACCTTTATAGCACTATTTTTCAACGTAAACTCCAGTTCAACGGCCTCGAGCACTATGCGGCCAGCGTCCCCTTCACTCAGTAAAAACTTATGATCGTTAATACGCATATTGGCATTTTTGACGCCCGCCATCGCAGTTAATAATATGCCCGATTCGTTGACATCTAAGCTTTCGTATTGCCCAAGCGCGGTAAAATAGATACTCGAAAAATTTGAACTTACACTGAATTTAACGGCGCCTAGATCGAATTTTTTATCGCTTATAAAACCAACGGCACCTTGCGTTCCCGCACTATCGATTGTGATATGCCCCTGCTGCGGACCTTTTTTTGCAAACCACTCCAACTGCCCCGATGCTGAACGCAAAGATCCAACATCCTGATATTTGGAATAATCAAACGCCTTTGAAGAAGCGCCTGGCTGATAAGAAACAACACTCCGCGCGACGGCCAAAGCCTCAGCTGGAAACACACTCGTACTATACGTTTTGGTATCTTTTGTTGCCGATGATGTATCATCGAAATCTAATTCGCCCGACGTTAATGACTCGGTTGTCACGTAGCGTTTATGTGTTATTGGAGCGCTGTGAATATCGCCTCGCAAGACCTGACGCGATACGGCGGGGAAGAGCCCCACAAAATCAACTGTCATGGCATCCAACGGTGATTTTCCAATAGTCTGTGAATAATTCCCATCATCATAATTTCGATTAAAGGCATAGGACGCATCCCAACCTTGTAGCCCCATTCCATACGCCGAAATTATCGCAGGCCCCTCGGCTTTCCACTCGTTAGGAAAACCATGAAGCCACTCTGACAGAATAAACGGCCGGTTGTCCACCTGATGTAAGCCACTGCTTAGAATGCCAAAGCCTGGCGAAGATAACATCGAGGTATTATTTATGGTGGTCTTATCTTTTTGCAATCCGCCCACATAGTTGTGTCGATCGATCGGACCAATCATCGCGTCGCTATGGAGATTCAAGTAATGGCTATAGGAGCGCCCGGCGTGCCAATTTGACGAAATAAGTTCGCCGTTATAACCAACCTCTCTCAACGCATCGCGATAGCGGCCGTAAAACGAATTTTGTAATTCATACAAAAAAGTCATACTATCGAGTAATCGAACACGATAGCGTTTGTGTGAATGATTAATGTTATCCGGGTCAAGTAACCATGGGTTTACATACGGGTATACGATACCAAGTGAAAGGTTTTCATCGCGTAAATTTTTCGGCAAAAAGCCGGGACTGATATTGCCTGCACCCCAGGCAGCTTCTACAGCCGTACTCGAATCATATTTCTTTATCAACCACTGACTGAATTGCTGACCCATTCGGCCCCGAAGTGTCTGACTTGTTGCGAGAATTTTTGACGACCCATAAAACAATACACTATCTTCGTTATACATTTCGTAAAACGCGATGCCGCTATCTTTTGCATATTGATTACCCGTATAGGGGTTTTTGTGCCGCATAAAATTTAGGGCTTGATCAATAACGATATCTTGTAGTTCTTTAGAGAAATAAATAGCACCATGCGAAGTTACATAACGATGACGCCCTTTTTTTAGTTTCGCAAACTCGTGAATATACGGAATTCGGGATACGTCCTGCTCCCCTACAGACGCAATAAATATGGGGGATAGATTTACAAAAATATTACTCTCTTTCAGTTTCGCGTAAAAGTAATCAAAGCGGTCGAGCAGTTTGGGATCAAACTGAGTCGCGGTTGATTTATCACCCATCCCCGACCATCCATGCCCTTGAGCATACTTATGTAACCGAACAGAATTAATGCCTAAGTCCAATAAGGTTTGGACCTTTGTATCAGCCACACGTTTTTCTGGAGCACAACTTAAGTATGAATAATTTAGACCCCATAATTTTATGTCCGAGCCACTATAGCTTAAGTGATCCTCAATACTTTCAATACGCTGGTCACTTTCAATGATATGTGGTTTCCAATCTTCTAGACTTAAAACACTTTCACTGGGGAAAGGCAGTTCACCCCTAAATGGGTACCAGGTATCAGGGTCTTCCGTTAAGGCTTCTTTGGCATTCACTACTTCAACGGTCGACGAAAACTTGAATGTCGCATCAAGACCATACGCTGTTGCCGGAGATAAACCTGCCTCCGCAAACACGAGGCGCAGCTCTCCATCGGCTTGCAAAGAGATAGCGTTTTTAAACGTTATTTGAAGCGTACCACCTGAATTATCAATGAGCTCTAGTGCCGTTATCTTTCCAGGTAATTTGGCTCGCCCAAGGGGGAGCTTTTTATCTCGCCAGGTTCCGTCAAAATATCGTAACGAACCACCGCGAAAGGCGTCACCAAACTTAATGGAAAATTGCGCTAGATGAATTTCACTGGATTTATTACTATGTAATTCAGAGCGCAAAGTGAGTTCATGATTCGATATCTTATCAATCTCTCCACGCACCTTTAATTCATACGATTGTTTTTTCGTCGTTTGATAGTTGAATGAAGAATGGTTACCGGATATGGTTACGCGCTTCTTAAATCCTATATATTTCCAGTTAGGGTCCCACACGGTGAAACCTAAGTTTATATACGGTACGTTGTTTTTCTGACTTACAAATAGCCCGTCTTTCGATTTGAAAATAATCTGCACAGCTTCATTTGATGCGGTGCAGCTCAACGAGTAGAACACCAGAAAAGCGTGTATTAAAATTATACCGATTCTATTCATACAAAAAATCCGTCTATACCATAGATTTAACGTGGCAAGTTCACAGCTCAGACTCTAGCATCCTAAAAACACATCCTTTGCTTAGCGGATTACTACCGTGTCTCATGCCCCTAAAACAGCCCCTAAAACAGCCCGTGAAATAGCCAATATACCAAAAGGATTTCCGGATGAGTAGGCACTCATTTAGCTAAAATTTAACTACAACTCAACTGCAACTTAACTGCAACTTAACTGCAACTTAACTATAATTTATCCAATACAGGCGCACCCGTCAAAGTCCAAATAACCAAAATCCCCGCGAACCCTAAGCCAAGAAACAGTGCGTCTTTGCGCATCATATACAGACCATGCCTTCTTGCAAGAAAGAGCATATAAGGCAAAGATACAATTGGCCCACTAGCATAAGCCAACAAGAGCCACTTAAATCCAAAATTACCGCCAATTATCATCGCGGTTACGAGATACACCACGTTAACGATTTGATATTTTAGCTGGGAAAAAGAATCGCCATTGGCTAATAAAAACGGTGTAAGTGAGCTATTAAAACATAAACCCACGCCCCTAATGGCTAACAATTGGAGTATCCAGCCAGCCGCCGTATATCGATCATCATAGAGCACGTCTATCAATAACGCGCCAAATGTCGCCAAAAATAAGCCTACCGCAAGCGCCGCTAAATTGATTAGAGTTCGAGCCTGCACCACATTTGACAGAGTATTGGTATTAATATGCTTCCGATAGAATGGCTGCAATAAACGATTGCAAACGGTTCCAATCATCAGCGTTACTATTGACGCAAATATTGAGGCAATGGAATAGACACCCAATTCCTCCATTGTTAAAAAGGCGCCAAATATTAGCCTATCACCTTGGTTTACAAAGTACCCAAGAGCGGTTGAAATTACGACCCACTTGCCGAAGCTGAAAATTTCTTTCAGGCTGCTCCTATCGAGCAGCCATCGCCAATAATGGCCTTTAAATAGCACGTAGCTATTAATTAGGGTAATCACCGCGCTGCCTATCGTACCGGCGACTAAAACCCATACGCTTGGGCTAATCATCGCCCACGCCACCATGATTATCGCCGCCGCAATTTGCGAGCCGATGTCCGACATAACTTGGACTTTTAGATTGATATTCTTTTCATAAATAAGTCCCGCCACCGACTTACAGTGAAGGATTAGCGCATACAAGGCCCAAAAGGGCAGAACAGTACGAAGAATCGGTTCATCATAAAAATTCGACACTGGTATAGTGATAATCAGAATTATCGCGGCAAGAATAACGCCTTTGATATTCTGAATAGTCCATACAGTACGCATGAATATCGTAGGATCTTTGTCTTGGTTTTTAATAACAGCGCCACGAATACCCACATCCGACAGCATGGTTACGCCAAGTGCGACCGAGTTCGCTAGGGCTACCACACCAAAAGCGTCTGGAAAGAGCAAGCGGGTTAAAACAAGGTTCGAACCTAATCGTACGCTCTGCGTACAAACAATGCCCATGAACACCCAAGCGGCTTGTGCAAATGCATTTGAAGTCAAAATGGATTGAGCTTTAACGGGTAACAAGTTGATCAATTTACGTGTAAGAGACATCTAACCTCAGTAGTTCAGTTGAAAGAGTATATGTTTACGTGGCTATTTTTTAGAGTACAAAATGATAAGTGCTAAGTGTCATGGATAGGCGTTAAGCGCTTCCTTTTTAGATGTTCAGCTCGACCAATTAATGCGCCAGCCAAAAGGAACGTAAGCTGTGAAATTGAGGCGTTCGGAATGGTATCGACCATCGTTAACGCCAAAATAATGCAGATCGATACGGTCGGTACAGAATAGCTCTTGTCCTTAGAGCTTCGCACCTCCCGGTAGTACGCTACCAAGGGATAGAACAACAAACCGAAAACCGCGAGATAGCCTAACCATCCGAAATTACCAAATATAATAATCCAATAGCCATCCGTCACACTGAGATCTTGACCCGTATAAGGATCGTAGATTCTATTTCGCCCCCAGCTCCCCCAACCAAATAGCTTTCGCTTATTGGCTTTTTCGAGCAGCAAATCTTCATGATGAAATCGAAACTCTATCGATTGCGCCCGCTCTTCACTGTAGCCCTTAACAAAATTTGTCATCTCATTCACGGGTACAAAACCATTGCCGCGTAAAACAGGAAAAACAAACACTAAGGCGGCAAGACCCAATGCAATATTAAACCGTGTCTTTAATTTCAAGAACAAGATGAGCACTACCGCTACAAGCCCATACATCAACGGACCAACGCTCTTGTTGAGTACTAATAGCGCTAGAAGAAACAACAAAATAACCGTAATTTTCTTAAATGTGGTCTGGCCCTGCTCAGCTTTAAAGCTCGCGGCAGATATCACAGCCACCGCTAACATCATAGATACCAACAGGCCATGACCTAAAAATACAACAGCCCGAAAGCCACCTTGGCGCACTTGCTGACCAAAGTTATGGGGGAAAAAGCCATACAGTTGCGTATGTAACTGCGGACTCATTCTAATCTCCCACAGAACGGGCAACGCATAGACGAGCGCCGCTACAACAAAGTACTTTAAAATTAAGCGGTGAGATTCCTCCGTGCGTAAATAATTAATTCCCACAATTAGAGGAATATAAAAAGAGGTCGACACAGAAAACGTCATATTAACGATGTCCATTAACGTCAAACCTTGGAGTACCGTTGGGCCATAAACAAGCCTATCTCCATTGGCCAAAACGGTAAAAACAGGAAAGATAAACGTGAGTATAACTAAACGTCTCGACAGTTCCTCTCTTGGTAAGAATTTGAATCCCTTGTCTTTAAAATAGAAAATAATAAATGCAATTAATGCAGGAATAGTCGTTTTATTTAATGGCGGGATAAGCGGGAAATCAAACTCAACACGCATAGGAAGGAGAAGGTATGGAACTAAGAATAAGAGTATTGCAGCCGATGTCAGACTGACTTTTTTACTGATTCGCCAGGCAATGATTGGCCATAACGCCACGATCGCTAGAGCAAGTAGATTCGGCATTACTGAATTTTACCTATCGACAGTGAGTGGAACAGGCCGCATTCGTCAAATAATGGCGTATTTCAAGATCTAACAGCGGGACGTCGTAGGGTTAACTTAGGGCGACGATAAGAAACATCCGTGTTTCCTATCGTTTTGCGGTAAACGCGTATCGGTTTACACACGTACCTCTAGGTTATAACACCTATGGCTTTCATCTTTTTAATAACGTTCTGAACGATATTTTCAAGAGATTGCTCATCGGTATGTACAACAATTTCCGCGTCGGTTGGCACTTCGTACGGAGAGTCTATGCCAGTAAAGTTTGAAATTTCACCCGCCCGCGCTTTCTTGTAAAGCCCTTTGGGATCACGTTCTTCACAGACCTTAATTGGGGTATCAACAAACACCTCAATAAACTCACCCGGCTCTACCATTTGGCGAACCATCTGGCGTTCACGCTTAAACGGCGAAATAAACGAGACAAGTACGATCTGACCTGCGTCGACCATCAACTTAGCCACTTCACCCACACGACGGATGTTTTCTACACGATCACGATCGCTAAAACCCAAATCTGAACATAGGCCGTGACGAACGTTATCACCGTCCAACAAGTAGGTGTTGTAACCCATAGAGAACAACTGACGTTCTACAGCATTAGCCGAGGTGGATTTTCCAGAACCTGAAAGGCCTGTAAACCAAACGATCGCGGGCTTTTGCTTAGAGCGAGCCGCACGTACCGTTTTATTCACTTCCATAGAGTGCCAGACGATATTTTCTTCGCCAAGAGCCTCTACAACCATGCCAGCGCCAACGGTAACGTTGTTTAAGCGGTCAACAAAGATAAGATTACCGGTGTGACGTGAGCTTTGATAAGGGTCGACCGTAACTGACTCTGTTAACTCTAATTTACAACGCGCAATACCATTAAGCGGCAAGCTTTCAACCGATGTTTTCTCAAGTGTATTTACATCGATTTGATATTGAATGTCTGTAACCGAGCCTGAGACTTCAGCCGTGCCTATTTTAATGTTATAGGTTTTGCCAACTTCCAAATCACTCTCATGCATCCACACTACGTCGATAATCATTGAGTTTGAAGGCTCAACCTTATCGTCAGCCGCAACAATCATATCGCCGCGAGAGATATCAATCTCATCTTCAAGTGTTAACGTTACAGCGTCACCTGGACGTGCGAGGGGAATATCACCTTCGTACGTAACAATTGACTTAATCGTTGAGACCTTCTTAGAAGGCAGCGCCATAACAGCTTGACCAGGCTTAAAAATGCCGGCCGCAACCGTTCCACAAAATCCACGAAAGTCTAAGTTTGGACGGTTGACGTACTGAACGGGGAAACGCGTAATTTCAGTATTGTCATCTGCATCTAAAGGAACATTCTCTAATAGGTCAAGAAGCCCTTTGCCTTTGTACCATGGGGTCAATTCGCTTTTATCGGCGACGTTAACACCTTTTAAAGCTGAAATCGGGACAAATTGAATATCTGGAACATTCAGGTTTTTAGCAAACTCGGTGTATTCTGCTTGAATCTCATTATAACGAGCTTCAGAATAATCCATTAAGTCCATTTTGTTAACGGCGATAATGAAATGCTTAATACCTAGAAGTGAACAGATAAAGCTGTGACGACGTGTTTGTGTTTGCACACCATAACGCGCATCGATCAGCAGGATGGCCAATTGCGCCATTGACGCGCCTGTTGCCATATTTCGCGTATATTGCTCATGACCAGGAGTATCCGCGATAATGAACTTGCGTTTCTCAGTCGAAAAATATCGATACGCAACGTCAATCGTAATCCCTTGCTCGCGTTCTGACTGTAGACCATCAACCAACAACGCTAAATCAATTTCTTCGCCGGTCGTGCCGTGCGATTTACTGTCTTTTGAAATAGCCGCAAGTTGATCTTCATAAATCATCTTGGTGTCGTGTAACAGCCGGCCGATTAGGGTCGATTTACCATCATCTACGCTACCACAGGTGATAAAACGTAAAAGGTCTTTTTCTTCGTGCTGCTTAAGATATTGGTGAATATCATCCGCAATTAATTCTGATTGATTTGACATAAGTATGTTCCTTAGAAGTAGCCTTCACGTTTTTTCTTTTCCATTGAACCCGATGAATCGTGATCAATGGCGCGGCCTGAACGCTCCGAGGTCTTCGTAAGCAACATTTCTTGAATAATTTCTGGCAAAGTCTCGGCCCGAGACTCAACTGCACCCGTTAATGGATAACAGCCCAAGGTTCTAAAACGTACCCACTCTTCTTTGGGAACTTCGCCTTCTTCAAGAGGAAGACGTTCATCATCAACCATGATCAATAGACCATCACGTTCAACAACTGGACGTTTTGCCGCATAGTACAGTGGAACAATTGAAATTTGCTCTAAATAGATGTACTGCCAAATATCCAGCTCTGTCCAGTTCGACAAAGGGAATACACGGATAGACTCACCTTTATTAACGCGAGAGTTATAGATATTCCACAACTCTGGGCGCTGATTTTTCGGATCCCAGCGATGGTATTTATCGCGGAACGAATAAACACGCTCTTTTGCACGTGATTTTTCTTCGTCACGACGAGCACCGCCAAAAGCGGCGTCAAAGCCATGCTTATCTAAGGCTTGCTTAAGCGCTGTCGTTTTCATCACGTCAGTGTATTTCGCACTACCATGATCAAACGGGTTGATGTTCGCGGCTCGGCCTTCTTCGTTGGTATGAGTTATTAACTCCATACCCACTTCTTTGACCATTTTGTCGCGAAACTCGATCATCTCTTTAAATTTCCACGTGGTATTCACGTGCATTAAAGGGAAGGGCGGCACACCTGGAGCGAAGGCTTTTCGCGCAAGGTGCAGCATTACAGCCGAATCTTTACCAACAGAGTAAAGCATAACGGGGTTATCAAATTCAGCGGCAACTTCACGAATAATGTGAATACTTTCAGCTTCAAGCTGCTTTAAGTGCGTACGTCTGCTGAGCAAATCACTCATAGAGATTTCCTTGGGTACATAAGATTAATTTTGTAGCCATATTTCGGACGATTCCGAACATACGATAAAATAGGGGTTAAGAAGAGAGTCTTTTTGGTTATAACGCAGGTCTTCTTTGGTTTCCCAATTGATAACTCGTCCACCAGCAGCCTCGACGACCGCGTGTGCAGCGGCCGTATCCCATTCACTCGTTAATCCTAGTCGAGGATAAAGATCTGCTGCGCCTTCTGCGACCAAACACAACTTGAGTGAACTGCCCATTGCTACTATTTCAGTTTGCGTAAACGCGCCAACAAAAGCTTTAAAATCATCACTTTGGTGCGAGCGGCTACCAACGATTTTCCAGCATGCTTCTTTCGCTGGAGGGGCCGTAACCTTAATCGACTGCGCTTCGCCATCACCGACTTGTTTAAAGGCACCAACGCCCTGAACACCGTAATAGAGAACATCTTTGTCAGGAGCATAGACTGAACCAAGAATTGCTTTTCCATCACGAATTAGTGCCACGTTGACGGTGAACTCGCCATTACGTTTGATGAATTCTTTCGTGCCATCTAGAGGGTCGACAAGCCAATATTGATTCCACGTCGAACGCTCAGACCACGCAATATCTGCATCTTCTTCTGAAAGTACAGGACCAATATTTAGCGCATTTAGGGCGACAACCAATACTTCATGTGCAGCCTTATCGGCAAGCGTCAAGGGTGATTCGTCGTCTTTGTACTCAACGCCCAAATCTTCCTGCTGATATATTGCCATAATTGCCTTGCCTGCATCTTTTACAGCCAAGTTTACAGCCTTGATCTCTCCCTCAAACGCCATCACGATTCCTAACACAATAATTAAAGGCGATGATTATATAGCAAAGCGCATCAACGCTCACTACTTCAAGCGAGGCAATTCACACCAGTTTCGGGCTTTAGGGGGTTTAAGTGACAATCCCTAGGATCTCGAGTATCTCCAGAGGACGCTTAGCTTTATTTTAAGCCCGAGGTTTGAATATCTGCAATCCGCTGCATAATTCTTGCCCGCTGCGCTTGAGTGCCAATTCGCTTAAGTACTATGTATTGAGCCCAGCTCAAAAAGCCCCAGCGTCGTACGTTGTTACTTACTCGATACCAGCGGTTCTGAAGCATGAGTGACAACCGAGTTTGGACCGCCACACCACCAGATGTATCAGTGGTAATTTCGTAGCCACGTTTTTTCATCATAGGCGCACATACGGCCTCAACCCACGAAATTTCGCGTTTGCTCATTTTACGCTTCCACTGATCCGCATAATCACCACTGGGGCGTGAATAGGTAGAATTCTCATCAATACCTAACATGCGCTCGTCGTATTCAAGACCTAGAAACTCGCACAAGCGTGCAAGCTCGGCTTCGGGATTACGAACAAGATCTTCATAGCGGACAGTTATTCGGTTTTCCTCAGAGACTTTTCCCTCTAGGATATCCCAATGCGTTTCAGGCTCAAGCCAATATTTCGAGCCGTGATAGACATTACCCACCCAACCCATGCCTATACAGGAGCGCGCCACGTCTCGCGGGTCCCGCAAGATATGAACATACTTAGCTTCGGGCCAAATGTCAGGCAACAGATCAATTCGAGAGTGAATGGATGAACCAATAATTTTTGATGGATTTCGCTCAGACGCTTGCGCCAGAAAGCTTTTGATTAGCGCGGGGTAATCTAATGATTTATCGACGCTAAAGTTATGCGCTTTGGTTTGACGATCGGTAGCAACAAATTCATAGAAGCTTTCCAGTGGCGGCCACGAGGTGCCGCGTGCTTGCGAAACAGAACATTCAAATTCACCAAAACACGCGATCTCAGGGTGATTCCCCATCAGCAAGCGTAACATTGTTGTTCCAGAGCGAAGAGGCCCGACAATAAATAGCGGCGTACTTAAGCAATTGCTAGCTGAATCCATAGTTTTCGCGTCTCATCTCGAGCAAAAAAGGACTCCATTGTAACACTATAAAATTATCACTTTTGAGACAATTTTGAACATACCTTATTTTTAAGCATAGCCAATTTCTAAGTATCGCCAAGGTACTAGAAGTTAACGCTCTGCGAGTAAATATCACCGCGCGAAAAACACCTAAGACATGACACTCGATGAGTTTATATACACAACACTATGTTCCTGTTATAAGCCCCACAGTTCACCGTCGAACCTAAGCCGCTAGTGCCTAGTAACTTGTGCCTGTAACTTGAGCCTGTAACTTGAGCCTGTAACTTGAGCCTTAGTAGGCAAGAGTCGCGAGGGTTAGCATTAATGACTCTCGATTATGCGGTGCTTTGATAAAACCATGATAGTGGCCATGCGGATTAATAATGGCAATCTGTGAAGAATGATCGATGGTATAGCTGTCACTGACGGCTACTTTACTAAACGCTATATTGAGGTTTCGTGAAAACTTTAATATTTCCAAAAAACTCCCTGTAAAGGCGACACCATCATCAAGGTAGTAGTTGATGTATTGCTGTACTAATTCCGGCGTGTCACGCGCTGGGTCTAAAGTCACAAAGAGGATTTGCACCTTAGACTTTACGTCGTCATCAAGGCCCTCGTAGGCTTTAGCGAGTGTCGATAAGGTTTCTGGGCAAATGTCAGGACATTGCGTAAAGCCAAAAAAGGCGAGTGTCCACACACCGTTCAAGTCTTGTAGGTTAGCCGTGCCATCGGCAGAACCAATTAAGTTAAATTCCGGGATGATCCTAGGCTTATCAAAAATAATAACCCCACTGGCGTGCAACTCGTCATTGCTAAGGATTCGCGGCGCTAAAAATTTATTAATAAATAACGCTAAAACTATTAGGATAAAGAGTAAAAGCCCTGTGACCGTTCTCCATATATTCTTTTTTACTTGAGCCTGATGTGAGCTCATTGCACGATAACCTCAATAAAATAGTGGTCGAGCAGCATCACGGCGAATAGCGCCATGAGATAAACTATGGAGTACCAAAACGTATCCATGCCACGCTTGTTAGTTTTACTAAAATACAACACCAAGGAGTAATACATAAATCCTAAGCCAAATACGATAGCGCCGAGTAAGTATAACCAACCAAGCATATGTGTGGCGTAGGGGAGTACTGAAACGACCATTAGTAAGATAGTGTAGAGCACAATATTATATTTAGTATATTGGTCGCCATGGGTGACTGGCAGCATTGGAATATCGGCTTTGGCATACTCCTCCTTCCTATGAAGTGCCAGTGCCCAGAAATGCGGAGGTGTCCACGCGTAAATAATTAGCGCAAGTAACAGCGCATGGCCGTGTATTTCACCCGTGACGGCCGTCCAACCGAGTAGTGGAGGGGCTGCGCCAGCAAGACCACCAATGACGATATTTTGCGGTGTCGCGCGCTTTAAATACAAGGTATAGACCACCGCATAGCCAAGTAAAGATGCCATTGTTAACCATGCCGTTAGTGCATTAACCCACACAATCAGAATGAGCATTCCGGTTGCGCCTAGCGTCATTGCAAAAATAAACGCGCGTATTGGATCAACGCGTCCAGTCGCCACAGGGCGGTTGTAAGTCCGCGCCATTTTTTCATCAACCTTACGATCAACGATATGGTTTACAGCAGCCGCCGCTCCGGCACACAGAGCAATGCCTAGATTACCAAGAATAATAATATCGAGTGGCACAGCTCCCGGTACACTTAATAGCATCCCGATAAGCGATGTAAGTAGCATCAATAAAACAACGTTTGGCTTACAAAGCTCGTAGTAATCTTTCCAGCCTGCCGGCGTAGCATTCGACATGTTATAAGGTGTCCCGTGTTGAGGTGGCGAGCTGTCTATGTACAAGATACTTGCTGTATATAAGACTTAAAAGTAGGAGTGCTGCTACTGCATTGTGTGCAACAGCGTTTGCCAATGGTAGTAGCAATTTGATATTGGCGATACCTAAAGCAACTTGGGTAATTAACAGTACCACCACTAATGCATTAGCGCGTTTTAATAGCGTGTCAGAATGAGGGCAAAGAAAGCCCTTTACGAGATAGGTAATGACAGCGATAGACGCCAAGATTGCACCTATACGATGGCTGAAATGAATAGCCGTTCTACCTTCGTTGTTTAAATTTCCGCCCAGATAATTGGGACCGATATCTTGGAAGAAGTTAAAGCCGTGAATAAAATCCATGGTCGGCAGCCAACTCCCCTGACAATAGGGAAAGTCGCTACACGCGAGCGCGGCATAGTTACTGCTAGTCCAGCCGCCTAATGCGATTTGAAGGCCTACCACAACAATGGCTATAGATGAGTAGCCCGCAAGCGCCGGGTTCAGGCCGACTTTAAGCTTAAGTGTGCCTGCATACCCAAGCCGTAGAGACAGTAAAAACAAGAGCGAGAGTGTTGTGAAGCCACCTAATAAGTGGGCCGTTACAACCTGCGGCCAAAGTTTTAGTATGACCGTCCACATACCAAAAAGCCCTTGCAGTATAACTAACCCAGCTAGGCTAGCCCCTAAAAAATAAGGGATTGTGTGTTGGTTTTCGGCCTTGCCCGATAGTCTTGCTAATCGAATAAGGTTCCCAAAGTACACCAAGATCAGGGCCCATAGGAAAGGCTCAATTACTTCGCCAAAAACAATGCGGCCAATAGTTCCGCATACTAAGGCTATAAGCAACAGCGCTACCGAATTAAGGGCGCGCTGCTTTGTGTCTCTAGCGCGAGCACGAGACAACACTATGAAAATGATCAAAATAACAAAGCCTAAACTCGAAGCAAATATCCGGTGTAGCTGTTCTGGCCATGTCTTGTGGGTTTCAACCGGCGTTTCGCTAAAAGCCTCATTAGCTGTTGCTATATCATGACTTGATGTTGGAACCCATAAGTGGCCGTAACAGGTCGGCCAATCTGGGCAACCCAAGCCTGCATCAGCAAGGCGCGTAAAGGCGCCTAGTACCACGACCAAAAAAGCGAGTGCGCAAGCAAAAGCGGAAACGCTTACCAGAATTTTTGTTTTCATTAGCTTTGGTAGTCGAGTGAGTATTTAAGCACGCGTTTTAGGTCCTTCAGTAGCTGGCCGCCGCTTTGCTCAACACTGTATGCCATCATGACAAAGCCTTCCTGATCAACAAGGTAGTAATAATGTGTATTGGCATCGAGCTCTGTATTCGTGGCTTTTATCCCAGATTGCCATTTACTTAAGTCCGAACTAACACTTAAAAGTCGCTTGTGATCTTTCTTCAATTCACCTAAAAATAACTCGCCTTTGTCGCCAGCCAAATTAAGAGCCACGCGTTCGACGCGGTTACTTTTATTGCCTAGGCGAACGTGTACTTGGCGCGTTGTAAAAAAGTTCGTTTGGCAATCCTCACCGCAGACCGTCGGCAAAGGTAGCAGCAAGCGCCATTTTTTATCCTGCAAAAACACCAGACTCTGCTCGTCGTCGAGCAATTCATCAATTTTAATCGGTGTTTTCAGCAATAAACCCGCATTGACCGTTTCTTGAGGAACACCTAACCCTGTGTAATAGGCTACATACGCGGCAACTAAGGGTAGGAATGCCACGATTAAGATGGCGTAAAGGGTGAGTTTACTCTTTTTGGGTTGTTCGTCGTTCACGTTAAGACCTTTGATGTCGTTTAATCAGTACGTTATTTATTTACTTTATTTACTTTATAAATAGGTCCCAAGCTTATAGGACCCATGTTTAAAGCTATATTCTTTATAGACACTATTTTCATAAGTACCGTGTTCAGTAGATACTGTGTTCATAAGTACTGTGTTCATAAGTACTGTGTTCATAAGTACTGTGTTCATAAGTACTGTGTTCATAAGTACTGTGTTCATAAGTACTGTGTTCATAAGTACTGTGTTCATAAGTACTGTGTTCATAAGTACTGTG
>JBLIMQ010000053.1:0-28177 GCA_047638775.1 Flavobacteriales bacterium | reverse complement strand
TGGGCTATTTATTCCAAGCAATAATCCGTAATGATCTTCGATTTCCACAACACTAATCCCCGTTAGTAATATTCTGATATTAACGGTATTTTACCCTGAATTCACACAGATCTACGAAGAACCTAATAAATAAGGACATCTCGCGAAATTTTGGTGCACCATCAATCATTAAATCACTTAAGCGCGTATGGTCTACATCGCGAAAGGATATAGCGTCTCCATTTTGTAGGATCTGTAATCGATCAAATATTCCGCCACGAACATAGCCTGACCCCTTATAGGAATAACCGTTTCCCATAACGATAATGGCGTGTTCATTTGCCTGTAGTGTTTCTTCCAGCCATTGATATTCTTGCTCGCCAAGCAGGTTTCTACCGATATGCGGTAAATTTAATTGGGCAAAATATATCTCGGAAAACATGTCGAGTTCGTTCTCGGCTTCGGTTTTATCTAAACCTTCGGCATCAGTCCCGACGAAGGCGTCATCAATCATTTTATGGCTAAGGAATAGTTTTCTTAGTGAGCCGTCGCCAACCAATGTTTGCCAATCAGTAGGAATATAGGCATCAGGTTTTAGTTTTGCCATTGGCACGATAACTTCCTGTGATTCAGCAATTAAACCTAACGTTCGCGCGACTTTAGTTGTCGCTTTTGTTATAGCGACATTCATCACCATAACGGTTACCGTGGCCCCTGATAGGCCATCGATAGGGATGATGCCGTCTTGTATTTTTCCGCCTACCTTGAGGCGATCCTGTGCATGTAGCCCGCTGTATTGGTCGACAAATTGATGAAGTTTTGTTTCGGGAATGCCCGCCAGAATAATCGGTTCATGATGTTCGAGTACGCGTGCGCCGATATAGCGAGCATGAGTATCGATGGCAATAAGGATGTTAACGGGCTCGCCGGAGTAGGCCGGTATTCTTGCGATGTCATTGGTTTCAAAGGCGTAGCCTAATATTTCCTCGCCATTGTGTATTGTCCATATGAAGGACTCATTGTCTTTATCTCCTATGGTAGAGGCCTGTGGAAATAACGTATGAATCAGAGGAATAGGGTCTTTGGCGGGGCTGACAAATAGCGCGTGCGAGCAAACAGTCGCCATGGTTAATGCGAGTAACGCTAAGCCTTTCAGTATATAAGGTGTGATAGCAGGTCGAGATCTTGGCATTAGATGACCGTTAGTGAGCACGTAAATGAGTTCCCTATTGCGGCTACAAGTGCGGCTACAAGTGCGGCTACAAGTGCGACAATATGTCGCATAATCTACGCCTTCGGGTGTCATGCACCCTGATCTGAATCAAAAACACGAACTTATTAGGAATGATTCTCAGAAACCATGCTGTTGACAGGGTTATTGTGCGTGCTTTAGGTGCGCGCCTTATGTTCAGGTGCTGTGTTTTATGGGCTAGGGTCGTATTTGAATCTTCAGTAAGAATTTACGACATGAATGTACGACAAGAGGTGACGCCTTGTTGTATTAAGGGGATAATCCGGCTCAAATCTTTACCGCGAACTAAAGTTGTCATGCTGATTAATTGGTACCCCGGGCACATGCATAAAGCCCGAAAAAAAGTACAGGAGATTCTTCCGACTATCGATATCGTGATAGAGGTGATCGATGCGCGCTTGCCGTATTCAAGTACCAACCCTATGATCGAGAAGCTTCGCGGTCAAAAGCCGTATTTAAAAGTACTGAGCAAGTCAGATTTAGCCGATCCGGAAGTTACTCAATTATGGCTGGATCATATACGTGAGCAAAACAATACAGATGCCTTAGCCATTACGACTGAGAAAAAGGTTATCGCTCGTACCATTCCTAATCGTATTCTTAAAATGTTTCCAGATCGTGATTTGTTAAAACGTCCGATAAAGGCCTTGATCATGGGGATTCCCAATGTAGGGAAATCGACTCTAATTAATACCTTGGCAAATAAAAAAATTGCGTCCGTTGGCAATGAGCCAGCCATTACAAAGGCTCAACAACAGATACATATTGGTAATGGAATTGCCCTTATCGATACGCCGGGTATGACCTGGCCAAAATCAAAAAATGAAATTATTAATTATCGTTTGGCTACCAGCGGTGCTATTCGTGATACCGCGCTTGAATACGACGACGTCGCCATGTTCGCAATGGAGTTTATGTTAGAGCGTTATCCTGAATATGTGGCTAAGGGCTATCAAATTCAAAATTTGGCGGATACGCCTTTAGAGGCGTTGGAGCAAATTGCCAAAAGACGTGGCTGCATGCAGCGTGGCGGCGCCGACTATTTGCGAGTAGGTGAACTGTTCGTACGAGAACTGCGGGCCGGAAAGCTTGGCTTAATTACCTTAGAGCGTCCCGGCCCTGATTGCGATCAAGAAAAAGAATCTTAATGGCGTGATGGCAAATGCCCTAGGTACATTAGTTCGTTTAAGCTTAGTTATTCTTTCTTTAGGCCTTTTGGCTTGCCAAGAGGACCCTAACGCAAGCTTGAAAAATCCTGCTGCGTCAGATTTAGTTGGACGTTGGGAGAGTCTTAGCATTTATCAATACTTTCCCTATGCCTTAATCGAGTTTAATACTCAAGCTGAAGGGCGTGCTGTATTGGTTTCGCCTAGTGGCGACCCTGTAGAGCTGAGTTTGTCCGGTTTCGAGTCACATGCCGAAAATTTCACGATATGGTTAGGCGGTTTAGATGACAATGAGTCAGAACAATGGCAGGGGTCAATACGTTATGGGCAGCTGTGTTTTCAAATGGCTGATGGTGGGGACTTTACGGGCGATGAAAAATTCATTTTCTGTTTTACCCGTAGCCGCGAAATCTTGGCTCATCGGGCCGTAGCCGAAAAAGCCTTAATTTTAATGGATGTTCCGGCCTTAGCTCCAAAACCAGCTCAAGGTCTAATTCCGGTGACGGCGCCTACGCCAAATAAAACTCTATCACCTAAGCCTATTAGGGTCGAAAACTAAACGTAATTCGCCCTATTTAAACGTAATTAAATTACCACGAGCTAGCTTCAATTCAGCCTAGAGGTGTTCATGCAACCCTTTTTTTCTAGTATAGATTTTATCGAAGAAAAACTATTCGATGATATCAGTGTGCACGATATTGCGGCCGCATCGCATTATTCAACATATTATTTTTCACGTTTTTTCAAAGCTTTGGTCGGCGATTCACCTAAAGAGTATCTGCGTCGACGCCGATTGAGTTTAGCGGCACAAAAATTATTGACTGAAGATGTCAGTATTCTTGATCTGGCATTAGATTGTCAATTCGATTCGCAAGCGGCATTTAAACAAGTGTTTAACTATAGTCCTGCGCATTATCGTGAACGAGGCCAGTCTTCACCTTTGCTGCATCGCAATAAATTTTGTTCTGAAGAGCTGAACTACTTGCAAGAAAAACTCAGTATGCAGCCTGAAATTGTCACGCGTCCGGCAATGGATGTGATTGGCTATTTAAGCCATTACTCTATTGATGATTTAGATCTTAATCGCCTATGGGAACCGTTTTTTACTCACGTCGATCGGATCCCGAATGTGATTGGTCGCGATGGTTTTGACGTTTACGAGCCGACTATAGGCGCAATTGATCTGTCAGAATTTTCATACCTAGCGGCTATTGAAGTGTCGAGTCTAAATGATATACCCGAAGGTTTGACTGGGCGCCATATTCCCGTTCAGCGCTATGCCGTCATTTAGTGCCATTGGAATTTGATAAACTTCATTCAAGTTTCAATTTTAAATCGCCAGAACTGGGAGCATCTGCGAGCGTTTTTTTGACCGGTCAAAGTGAATGCGCCGAACTCAACGGCGAATATATTTCTGCGGGCAAAGTCGGCAAGCCATCAGTTTATGCTCAGAATGAAGCGCTCGCTGAAACCTTATGGGAGCGTTCAGTTAATATTGTTTCGGCGTTATAGTGTCGTAGGCCGAGCTTATTCATTGAAGTATTTTTGATGAAAAAATCTTAAAAAGACATTAGGTGTGGCCTATCTGAAATTAAGAAATAGATATCATGTAGCTAGTATTGAAGGTGTTGAAAGTATTGTACGGTTAAAGGTCACCACGACGAGATAAGTTGATGAAAGCGTGGTGAAAGTACTGTGAATCCGAATCAGTATAGACAAAAATATTGCGTTTAATCGCTTAAGATATTGGCTATGTCACTCAGTCGTTGGCTGATGATTATCGGATTGCGGTCGCAGGGCTGGGTCGCCCTGTGGAGTGTGCACGCTCGGGTGCCGTATATTTTTTGCTCTACATTCCGTATCGCTATACGGTTATCCCCGTGAATATTTGCAGCATTATGTCGTCCGGCTATATTTTCTTTCTTGGGTATACTTAACTCTTAACTCTTAACTCATAATTCTAAGATTTAGTGCTGTAGGTTAGCACGTGCTTCTCGCCCGCGAATTTGTGCGCGAGTGCAACCGCAACGGACTTAGGAACAAACTTATGGACATCGCCGCCGAGTGAGGCGATTTCTCGCACGATAGTCGAAGAAATATAGGACAAGTGCTCGGCGGGAGTTAAGAATAGGCTTTCCATGTCAGGCGCTAATGCGCGGTTCATGTTTGCTAGTTGGAACTCATACTCAAAATCCGATACGGCACGTAAACCACGCACTATACCTTGTGCTTGCTTGTCTTTGACAAGGTCTTTTAATAAGCCGCTAAAGCCGCAAACTTCAACATTTTCGTAGCCGCCTGCGACTTCTTCGCAGAGTTCGACGCGCTCCTCTAAGCTAAACAGAGGTTGTTTTTTTGGACTATCAGCTACGGCTAGCACCACAGAGTCGAAGAGCTTAGCTGCACGTTGTACCAGATCAATATGGCCATTGGTGATTGGATCAAAAGTACCAGGGTATACAACTCGTCTCATATCGGGGTAATGCTCTTGTTAGGTGGGGTGCATGCCAATTGGGTGGCATTGTACCTTATGTTAGTCGTACTGGCGTTTTTTAGGTCAAAGTCAAAGTGCAGGTCAAGCTATACGAGCTAATTGAGGCTGCGGTTGCCTTAGTTTGCGCAACAGAGCCTATAGCTTAGTGAGCCACTGCTTTTTTCACGTAAAATCTCCCAATTTTCTGGTAGTTGAAGCTTTGTGTCGCGCGGACTTTCAACGTATATTAACGCCCTGTCAGCAAGCAGTTTACGATGCTCGAGCACTTTGAAGCTCTCATCCCAGAGCTTTGCCGCAAATGGTGGGTCAATAAAGACGATGTCGTAAGGCTTGTCGGTACTTTGATCTAGCCACTGTACGCTATTTTGGCAGTGTGATTTTGCGCGTGATGGATCTAACGTTAAGAGTTGTAAATTGGCGCTAAGTTGGCGTTCAACTTTTGGGTTTAACTCGTTAAATTGCACAAAGGACGCGCCACGAGAAAGCGCCTCTAGGCCGAGTGCGCCGGTGCCGGCGAAAAGGTCTAAGCATCGTGCGCCCCGAACATCGGCTTGCAGCCAGTTAAATAATGTTTCACGAATTCTATCGGCGCTGGGGCGTAAACCATCAGCTTCGATAATCGGTAAACGGCGACTACGCCACGTGCCGCCAATGATGCGCAAGCTAGATTGGGGCTTTCCACGAGAATGTTTTGAAGGGCTGGACAAGGCCTTAGTGCTCCAGTCGAAATACTATTGAGAAGAGATAATGTTTTTTAAACGCAAAAAAAGCAAACCCGAAGATGCAGTTTCGAGCGAAAGCTCAGAATCTAACGTCACTAAGACATCAAACGAAGCTAAAGCATCGGACGAGATTCAAGTATCGGACGTAATTCAAGCATCGAGCGAAACTCAGGAAGTAGTGGTTGCCGAAGAACCGGCACCCAAGAGCTTCTTTGAACGCATTAAAGCCGGGCTTTCACGCTCTAGTAAGCCCTTTACCAGTGGCTTAAGTCAATTATTCTTGGGAAAAAAAGAAATTGATGAAGATCTCTTGGAGGAACTTGAGGAGCTCTTGCTAACCGCCGATATCGGTATAGATGCTACCGAAGAGATTATCGAAAACTTAACGGACAAGTTGAAGCGCAAGCAGCTCGGGGATGAAGCCACGCTTAAAGCTGAACTTAAGGCACAATTGAGAGCCCTGTTGAAGAATGTAGAGGAGCCCTTAGTGATCGACCGCAGTAAGGCACCGTTTGTCATATTAGTTGTTGGTGTTAACGGTGTGGGTAAAACGACAACCATTGGCAAGATGGCGATGCAATACAAAAAGCAGGGCCTGAAGGTCATGTTAGCGGCGGGCGATACCTTTCGTGCGGCTGCGGTTGAACAGCTTCAAGTTTGGGGTGATCGTAACGGTGTGCCTGTCGTGGCTCAGCATACGGGTGCCGATAGCGCATCAGTTATATTTGATGCTCTGGAATCGGCTAAGTCGCGTAACGTTGATGTCCTCATAGCGGATACGGCAGGTCGTTTGCACAATAAGACCAATTTGATGCAAGAGCTAGAAAAAGTTAAACGTGTTTTGGGGCGTCAAGATGAAAGTGCGCCGCATGAAGTTATTCTGGTGTTAGATGCGGGCACGGGTCAAAACGCTGTCAGCCAGCTTGATCAATTCAAAAAAACGGCCAACGTTAGTGGTTTAGTTCTCACCAAGTTAGATGGTACAGCCAAGGGTGGCGTCATCTTTGCTTTGAGTAAAAAACACCAAGTTCCGGTGCGTTTTATTGGCGTTGGTGAGGGGATTGAGGATCTTCAAGTGTTTGATGCCGAAGCCTTTGTCGACGCATTGTTTAGTTAATTGGCCTTGTGAGCAATGATTCAATTTAATCAGGTTAGTAAGCGTTACCCCGGTTCGAGTGATGCGCTCAGTGACCTGAGCTTTCATATCGAAGGCGGCGAGATGGCGTTTTTGACGGGGCATTCGGGCGCAGGTAAAAGCACCTTACTTAAGCTTATCATGCAGATTGAACGTACTACTAGCGGCGAAGTGATGATTGCGGGTCGTAATATGAATCGTTTACGGCGCAGCCAAATACCCTATCATCGTCGTCAAATTGGCGTGGTATTCCAAAACCATCAATTACTCTTTGATCGAAATGTCTTCGAAAACGTCGCTTTACCTTTACAGATTGCCGGTAATGATTCCCGTGAGATTGTGCGAAGGGTCCAGGCTTCTCTCGATAAAGTGGGCTTACTTGATAAAGAAAATAAAATGCCGATTACCTTATCGGGTGGTGAGCAGCAGCGAGTGGGTATCGCCCGAGCCGTGGTGAACAAGCCGTTAATACTGTTGGCGGATGAACCAACAGGAAATCTAGACCCTAAGCTGTCTCACGATATTATGAATCTCTTTCGTCAGTTTAATGAAGTTGGTGTAACTGTATTGATCGCCAGTCATGATCACAATCTTATTCGGCAGACGCAAAAACGGGTCTTGGCACTGGATAGCGGAAGCTTAATCTTTGATGGTGTTCCCGAGCTACATTCGAACGCCGAGACAATCGCATGAGCCGCGGAGCTTCGCGTCGGCCGGGTCTAAAATCCGAAGCAACGGAAAAGTCCGCAAAAGCTACGCGTTTAAGTGCTAAGGGTGTAAGTGCTAAGGGTGCAACGCAGTCGCGTACGGGGGTGTTTGCTCGCTTTCGCAGTTATGCTAAGCATCATAAAACGTCGATGTTGGCCAGCTATGAGCGTCTACTCGCAAGCCCTTTGCAGACATTGATGACGTCCTTGGTCGTGGCTGTGGCATTAACTCTACCGGTGCTGCTGCTATTAGTGCTTAGCAATTTACAAGCGCTGGGAGGTGGCTGGGAATCAACGCCTAAAATGCAGGTATTTTTTAATATCGATGCTCGAGACACCGCTATAAAGCATGTTTTAACGGAACTCGATACTGATAAACGTGTGCGTAAGCACCGCTTTATATCTCAAACTCAGGCGCTCGCTGATTTCCAGACGTTCTCAGGGTTTTCCGATGTGCTCGATGCCCTTAGTGAAAACCCGCTTCCAGCTTCTGTGGAAATTGAACCCGATAGTTTAGATATCTCTGAGCAGCAAAGCCTAGCGCAGTATTATCAAGAAAACCCTATCGTCGAGCGGGTTATGTTCGATATGGCCTGGGTACAACGTTTTGTTGCCATTATGGCGCTAGCCGAAAAGCTAGTGTGGGTATTGGCCGCTTTACTAAGCTTAGGCGCAATACTGGCTATCGGTAATACGGTACGCTTAGTCATTGAAAGCCGAAAAGAAGAAATTGTTGTGATAAAGCTGGTGGGTGGCACCGATGGTTTTGTGCGCCGACCTCTGCTTTACACTGGAGGGCTTTATGGTGTCATGGGAGCTCTGTTGAGTTGTTTTATGGTGATGACGGTCGTTAGTGCGCTTGAAGGCCCACTTCAAACACTTTTAGCGTTATATCAGAGCGACTTTAGTCTTAGTCGTTTGAATATGACGCAGGTGCTCGCTCTATTGGGGCTAGGGGCGTTTCTTGGTTGGAGCGGTGCGCTGCTTGCTGTGGGGCGTCACCTTGCCGATATCGAGCCTAAGTAGGGGTTTATACCCCGAAATCAAGGTCATTCACTGCATATCGGAACTTTATTTGATATTGATGCTCTAAGTGAAACGAAAATCTTGAAAGTATATTTAGATATTCCCTATAATAGCGACACGCTAACGTCGCGAAATGCCGAAAGTGTGATTGGACACTTAGGATAGGGGTGCTAAACTTAAGCGCTTAATGCATTGGAGGTACACATGGGTACGAATCTACAAGCAATGGATACTTTGGCTCCTGGCCAAAACCTTGCCGCGTATATCCAGACTGTGAACAGTTTTTCTATTCTGACGGCAGAAGAAGAAAAAGGTCTCGCAGAAGATTTATATTACAAAGAGAACCTTGAGGCTGCTCGAGGGCTCGTTATGGCACATTTGCGCTTTGTTGTGCATATCGCAAAGTCATATGCAGGCTACGGATTATCGCAAGGTGATTTAGTTCAAGAAGGCAATGTTGGCCTAATGAAGGCGGTTAAGCGTTTTAATCCTGAAAAGGGTGTGCGCTTAGTATCATTTGCTGTTCATTGGATTAAAGCTGAAATTCACGAATTCATCTTACGTAACTGGCGAATTGTTAAGGTTGCAACGACGAAGGCACAACGTAAATTATTCTTTAATTTACGAGGCCAAAAGAAAAAGCTTGCGTGGCTGACCAATAGTGAAGCGGCAGCGGTTGCGGCCGACCTTAATGTTGAGGTTAAGCATGTTCGCCAAATGGAAGGTCGCTTGTCTGCTTATGACGCTTCATTTGATGCGGGTGCAGATGACGATGATGAAACTGCGTATCAAGCTCCGGCTAACTATCTAGAAGATCAACGTTTCGATCCTTCCATGTTGGTCGAAAATGATGATTGGAAAGAAAGTAACGAAAACAGTTTATTCGTAGCTTTCGAGCAGCTCGATGATCGTAGTCGCGACATCTTAAAGCAACGCTGGTTGACGGAAGATAAGTCAACATTGCATCAATTGGCCGCTGTCTATGGGGTCTCTGCAGAGCGTATTCGTCAATTAGAAAAAAACGCCATGAAGAAAGTGCGAGCAATTATGGAGGCCTAAGCCTTTCTGATTCTCTCGCCTTCACTCTAAAAGCCGCTTATGCGGCTTTTTTGTTTTTTAGCCTAAGGCAAATGTTGCCTGTAAATTTTTGACCTCTATTATGTTAATATCTGCAAAAACCATTATATTAATCGCTGCAATTAGCGGCATGATCGCTGTTCTCTTAGGCGCCTTTGGCGCGCACGCCTTACAGGGGACATTGCCAGAAAATTTATTTCGTGCTTATAAGACAGGTGTTAGTTATCAGTTATTTCACACGCTTGCACTGCTCGCTTTAGCCATTTTGTGTTTGCAGGCAGGGTCGCACTATTGGTGGCAACTTGCTGCATTGGCAATGGTTATAGGCATTCTGCTCTTTAGTGGTAGCTTGTACGCTCTCGCCTTAGGTGCGCCAAAAATTGTTGGTCCGCTCACGCCTTTGGGTGGCCTGGCGTTCATTATTGGCTGGTTATGTATTGTCATTGGTGCCGTAAAATTAGAGGCATTTCCAAATTAGTGAGACCTTCAGTTAGTGATACTTTCAAATAGTGATACTTTTAAATAGTAATACCTTCAAATAGTAATACCTTCAAATAGCAATACTTTCAAATTAGAGACGCCTTAATGAAGCCTGAAGCATTAAAAAAATCCATTCGCAGTTATGTCATTCGCGGTGGACGTATAACCGATTCACAAAAAAAAGGTTTTGACCGTTGGTGGCCTAATATTGGCCTTAGTTTGCATGATGGGCGTATCGATTTACGTGAAATTTTCCCGCGCCCAAATGACTGCGTGCTTGAAATTGGCTTCGGTATGGGCGATTCATTATTCGAGATGGCGTCTGTTGATAAAGATAAGAACTTCATTGGCGTTGAGGTGCACCCACCCGGCATGGGTCGTATTATTCATCAGGTTGGGCTAGCGGAGCTCGACAACTTTAAAGCTTACCTAGCGGACGCTAAGGACGTGTTAGAGCACTGCATACCTGATGAGAGTCTTGAGCGTGTTCAAATCTATTTTCCAGACCCGTGGCATAAGAAAAAGCATAATAAGCGCCGTATTGTTCAAACAGAGTTTATGAATTTAATTGTCACTAAAATAAAGCCTGGCGGCACCTTACACCTAGCGACTGACTGGGAGAATTATGCCGAGTATATGATGGCGGTGCTGAGTCCTCTGGACGGTATTGAAAACTGTGCGGGTCCTCAGCAATTTTCCGAGCGCCCGGAATATCGACCAATTACCAAATTTGAGAAGCGCGGCACCCGTTTGGGGCATGGAATTTGGGACATTATTTTTCGTAGGTTGTAAAATGTACAGCAGAATGGTTTCGCTACCAATCTCAGTTCTATCTTGGGGCACTGTTTCGAGGTTTACCTCGCTGTGGCAATATGCTAAAAGTAATGACCCATGGACGAATAATAATAAAACCGCTAAGGATCTAGCCTTGAGCTGGCCGTATCGAATGGTCGAATAGCTGTACTCGTCGGAGTCTAGAGTGATCGAAGAATTGACAAGATTAAATCAGGATTCGAGTGAAGGTGATTCCTCGCAAAAGAGTCCTCGGCGCAGGCAGTGGCAAGAATCGTTTGTAAGTTTTGCCCTGCGTGTATATGGCTCAGAAGACTTCGAAGAATTGTGCCTAAAGCTTCAAAATGAATATCACGCTAACGTAAATATTATTTTATGGTGTTGTTGGTTGGAGGCCGAAGATATTTCGTTGTCTAATATGTGGCTCGACGAAGTATTGATTACTATTGATACGCTAACTCAGCTCACAGTCAGTCGCTTGCAGGAGGTTCGAAAGGTCATTAAGGATTCTTCGGGTTTCACCAAAGTGCAGTCTAAATTAATTAATAAGCACATTTTAAACGCCGAGCTTACGGCCGAAAAAATATTCCTTCAGCGTCTTCAAGACACTACTATGCGGTTTCTTGAGGCAGAAGCTTTTGATCCAGAGCTCCATTCAAAGTTAAGTCTTGAATATTATTTAGGGTTTTTGAGTATGACCGAGGCGCCTATCCTTGCGCGTGAGCTATACGGATACAGTTTAAATAAGCCGTAAGCCGCTTTAGTGCGAGTTCTACCTTGGGTGAGCATTCAAGGTTTTGGCTGTGGGTTCTTAAATCGTTAAAGATAGTCAGTGTTTATCTTGCTAATCAAATTCATATATCACAAAAAAGGCCTTGAGCGTTTCCGCTCAAGGCCTTTTTTGTAGATAACAATCTACATATCAACGTCTAGATTAGTCGAAGAGGCTGCGATTTTGGCCTTCAGTTATCGGGCTTTTTTCTGAATCAGCAGCAGTGCTTACCGTAACAGCTTCGGCTTTGTCTACTGCCGCAGGCTCGTCTTCAATAACTTTGTCATTGCTAACAGCGTCATTATTTTCAGCCGTGGTAGGTGTTTCTGTTGTTGGCGTTTCGACTGTGGGGCTTGCCTGGATCGTCTTTTCTACGACGGCTTCAGGTGCTGCAGCGGGTTTAGGCGTTTCAACAACAATGGTAGGGCTTTCAGTTGCGGCTACTTTCTCTTTAGTGGCAGCAGCTTTAACCACAGTTTTTTCTGTTTTTGCAGCTTTAGATTTTTTAGCTTTAGGCGCTTTTTTCACAGCAGTCTTCGCGACTGCTTTGGCGTCTGATATTGTCGCCGCGGCTTTTTTGCTAGGCGCTTTTTTAGCGACAACCTTTTTAGGTGCTGCTTTTTTAGCGGCTTTTTCTGGAGTTTTCACGGCAGCCTTTGCAGGTGCTTTTTTAACCGCTGCTTTCTTTGCAGGTGCTTTATCTGTGATTGACTCGGCTTTAGGGCTTTCTTTCTTAGCGGCTTTACTTGCACCTTTAGTCGCTGTTTTTTTCTTAGGCTTTTTAGCCGTGTTTAGTGCTTTTAATGTGTCACGCTCAACTTTATCTAGTAGTGCTGCTAGCGCGCGAGATGCTTTGATTGTAGCGAGAGCGGCTTTATCAATCGCAGCCTCGTTTTTTGCATCACTCAAAATCTCATTTGCTTTTGCAGTCGCTGCTTTGGCTGCATCAGCGCGTTTTAATGTCGCGGCACTTTTTTTGGCGCTTTTAGCTGCGGCGGCGGCTTTTAGCTTGCTGCGTGCGGCATCGGCTGTTTTTTTTGCTTTACCCAGTTTAGTAGTACTAGAAGATACGGCTTTTTGAACAGCTTTAAGCTGTTGCGCCTGTGCTTTGGCAAGGCTCTTTTGGGTTTTCTCAATTTGAGCTTCGAGTTCAGCTACGCGGTCTACAGTAATCTTTTTAGCAGCCATATATATTTTCCTAGGGTCTAAACGATGGGAGGGAAGGTGTGGTACAAATTCGCGCAATAATAACGCGCTTTATTTTTAATTTGTATAGTTTTTAACAAATAATTTAAGCTTTTATGAATAAGACCGGATTTAGTGCGGTTTTAGGGGCGAATTTCGTGTTTGATCAGGCTTTTTTGTAAAAGTTTAGATCTTAATCACATGAATCTATTCTTCGCGCAGCCTTGGCGCAGCAGTACGTGTATTCGTGAGCTGAGCTTTGCGATACGATAGCTGGATAGATCGGTAGATAGATCAGTAGATAGATCAGTAGATAGATCAGTAGATAGATCAGTAGATAGATTTTAAATATAAAAGGGGTACCTAATGAAAAAATTAATAATAGGCTTGGGCGTTACGGCTCTCTTGGTTAGTGCTTGCGGTGGTGACACCTTAGTAGAGGCGCCTAAAATGCTTAGCTTTGAAAGTATGGATGAAAAAGCGAGTTATATGTATGGCTATGCATCGGCAGAGCAGTTGAAAGAGGCCGGTATTAACGTTAAGCCTGAACACTTCGCTGCAGCAATACGTGACAGCATGACAGGCAAGAATCCGCGTTTAGAAAGTGAAATCATGCAAGCAACAAGTATGGCCGTACAGAATAAGCGACGTGAGATTGTCGAAGCCGCGGCTAGGGCTAAAAATCTCGCTTTGGCAGAAGCCTTTTTGGAAAAAAATGGTGCACGTACAGAAGTAACACAAACCGTGAGCGGTCTACAGTATGAAGTTTTACAAAAAGGTAGTGGCCCCTCTCCAAAACTGAGTGATCGAGTTAAGGCGCACTATCACGGCACGTTATTGGACGGAAATGTTTTTGATTCATCGACTTCGCACGCTGAGCCTGTGGAGTTTGAAGTAGAGGGCGTGATAGCGGGATGGACAGAGGTCTTGCAGTTGATGAGTGTTGGAGATAAATGGAAAGTTTATGTGCCATCAGATCTTGCTTACCCCAATGGTACTCGTAGTATTGGGCCGGGCTCGTTACTTACGTTTGAGATTGAGCTTATCGAAATTATTTCTACGGAATAAATTATTGTATTAATCGACGTATTCGTCGGCCTAACGCATAAAAAAGCCTAGGATTTACTTGGGCTTTTTTATGCGTGTTGTTTTAATAATATTACCGAATGAATTTCTGTTATTTCAGATGTGTCTGGCACCGACAAGCCGTTAGCGTTGAAGGATGAACACAGACCCATGCGATGCGGCGGCAATTATTTTATTGTCACCGGCGAAACCCAGTTCGATTACGGCTGCGCTTGTGGGGCGCCAGGATTTTTGTTTAGGCAGCTTCCAGCGTTTGATTTCTTTCATGTTCTCCAGTGCCCAGAGCTGAACGATCTGATCTTGTCGGCCGGTTATTAAGTAGCGGTTATCAGCACTAAATTGAGCCGCAGTGAATCGGATTCCACGTTTAAGTCGTGAGGCTTGAAGGGGTATCTCTCCGAGTTCTTCACCGCTATCGGTTTTCCATACAAGTGCTTTGTCGTATTTACTAACGGACAGGGCCAATGATCCATCATCGGAGAGTTTTACAAGCTGTACATCGTCGTTATGTTTGATGTGCTTAAGTAGCTTTCCGGATTCTATATCCCAAAATCTTACGCCAAAGTCTTCAGAGCCAGTTAGCGCGTAGCGACCGCTTGCGTCCATATCTACACTACGAACACGGTTGGTATGTTGTAACGTGCGCTTTATACCGCCACGTTGGATATCAAAAATTACGGCACTGTGATTGGATAGCCCTAATAAGGCCAGCGACGCTCGCGGACTGAGTTCTAAATCTAGGATTTCTCCTGGAGCAATCCAGTAGCGTTCACCTACGCCACTTTTGGTGTCCCACAGCACGAGATCTTGAACAGATGCCGTAACGGCCCAGCGATTATTGTCTGAAATGTCCATGGCTACAGCTGTTGTTGCTTCATTGGCTGTGTGGTTCCAGTTGTACAGTCGCTCTTGATCTTCGATACGCCAATAGCTTATGCCGTGATACATAGATCCAACAGCGATATGCGTACCGTCATCACTGACTGTGGCGCTGTGTAAGCCTTTGGCGGCAACTCGAAATTCAGCAATAGGGTCTTCGGCAGGGGAGCAGGCCGTAAATAGGCTGATCAAGCTAATAAGCGTCAGAAAGGTTTTCATGTGTACGTAGGGCGCCCATGTTAATTTCCAATACTCGTTTTAAGTAGAGGGTAGCGCAGTTATTTAGGTGCGCGGTTTGCTGTTAGGGTCGCGAATAGCAAAGAGGAATACGGCCCACTATAAAGAATAGCAGGCCGTAGAGTGTTTTTCTGGGAGACAGAAAAACAAATAAAGACAATTAGCTCGAAACTTGATCTTGGTGCGCGTAATGGAGAACTTCGATCATTTTATCTTCAGTTTCAAAGCGTGTGACAAGTTTTTCACCAACGCTGGATAAGTCACGTTCGATAGTTTCTAAGTCGTCGGTCTCTTGATACTTATCGTTAAAGTCAAGAATGACCTCTGTTGTTACATCGATAATTTTATAAAGATCGCCGGCTTGTTTTAAGCCTTCTTTGTCGTCTAGCTCTTCGGCTTCGCGAACAAGTTGATCGTAGATTTCAAAGTGACCGGCCGAGACATAATCAACAAGGCTTTGGCAGAAGTGTTGCACATTACTGCCAGGGCTAAGGTCGTCTGTATCTGAAAAGCATTCTGATAGAGCGCAATACTGGACAAGAAGTTTTTGGCGCTCACCTAACCAACGGTCAACGATTTCGCTCACGCCACCCCAGCGTTCTTGGGCCGATTTACAATTTTCTAACATCAAAAGATCCTGTGTTTCTTCTTAGAGTAAGGGTTTTGCATTAGCCCGATTTGTTTTTCGGGCCTCCAAAGGAGAAATAATGGCGTGAATAGGGGGTGCTTGGCAAGCTTTGTCTAATTTTTTTAATACTATAGTGCGATTATAGTGCGATTATAGTGCGATTATAGTACGACTAGAGTTGTTGTTTTGGTTGCTATTTAGTCTTATTTCTAAGCGCTGATACGCCAACATAGACAAAACTTAGTGTAAAGCCGGTAAAGGCTACAAGCGCCCAGCCTGGTAGTGATAAGCCTAGTACCTGAAGGTTTATGTCTGAGCAATGGCCGTCACCCGCAAATAATACGGTTAAGGCATCAAACATAGGACGTGTTTCAAACATGTAGCTAAGGCTTGGGCCGCATAGTGGCGCCTCACCTTCTGGTAGACTTTGAATCCAAACGTGTCGAGCCGCTACAGCAAGGCCGCCGATCGAAAGCATAATCGCGGGCACGCTAAGTAAAGCTGTCGTACGACCTTTGCGAGCGAAAAGACCCATGAGCAGCGCAAGTAGTCCGGCACCAATCATAAAGATGCGCTGACTAATGCATAGGGGGCATGGTTCCATATCGAGGAAGTGTTGCAGTACGAGCATTGCAATAATAGATAGCCCGCTAAAAATGGCAATACCAAATAAAATGTTGCGTGGTTGAAGTAGTGTCTTAATCACAGATAGATCCCCTAAGAAATGGTCAAACAATAGGGGATTATGTGTGTCGAGACAAGAAAGCTTAAGGGCTAAAATGTAAATATTTACCCAAAATTAGACTAAGCTCAAATAAGTAATGCTAGCTTTTGAGAGAGTGTCCCGTGTTAAAAAAACTTAATGTCTTATCGTCGCCTTTGTTTGTGACAAAAATGTTTGCGGCACAAATGTTCGTGATACTAATGTTTGTGGCGATATCGTCACAGACGGTTTTTGCGCAAGACGAAGCTTCTGAAGGTGAGGCCGTTGAAGATGTCGAGTCTGTGGAGGGTGAAGACGTTGCGCCAGTCGCGGCGATTTATATCCCGCTCAAACCTCAGTTTGTGGTTAACTTTGGCGGTGGAACGAAAAACCGCTTCCTAAAGGCCGAGGTAACGTTGCGGTTGTCGAACTCGTCGGCTGCTAGCGCTGTACGCCATCATATGCCGTATATCCGCAATAATATTGTTATGTTGTTTTCGGCTCAAAATGACGAAAGCCTCGAGTCACAGGACGGGCGTGAGGCTATGCGACTGGAGGCATTAAAGCAGGTGCGAGATATTCTTAAGCGCGAAGATAATATGGAGCCAGAAGCTGTTGTCGACGTGTTATTTAATGCCCTTACCTGGCACGGCTAAGGGCTGATTGCGTTTTGACTGCAGCTAAAGCTACGAGCATCGCTTGTCTATAGCGGCTTCGCCCAAGGTATCGTACTGCGCGTAATATTCCTTTAAAAAGCTCTCGAAGCTTTCGTCGCTACTGCGCTCAAGCTCGTTTTGTTGCGCAAGAGATTCGTCAACCATATGCTGCATGCGGGTTAAGGTCTCGGCATCAAGTGGGCGTTGCTTGAGTGACTGGGTGTGTTCTTTTGCCATAGACATCGCTATATCAATATAGCTGTCATGGTCTTCAAGTAGCGCCAGCATTTTTGCTGAAGGGCTCTTGGTGAGATCTTTGCTAATCGTAAAGGCATTGTTCAGGCTAGCGCTATGAGCTTTCGTTGCATTAGCGCTATCCAGCGCGGCTGCGACAGGCTCCATAGCTTGCAATAAAGATTGGACCCACTGCTGTGCCGGAATACTCCCTAGCGCTGGGTGATCTAAATGTAAGTCTGGGTCGCGACCTTGGTTAACCACTTTTTTCTGGTTACTTAATATCTTGTTGAATTCATCCTTGTCTGAGTCTGGGCTGTCCGCGAGGGCGCAATATAATAAAAATGTGTCCAAAAAATGCACCTGATTGCGGTCGATACCTAGTGGGGAAAAAGGATTGACGTCGAGACAGCGAACTTCAATGTATTCAATTCCGCGTTGATTTAGCGCAGTCAGAGCAGTCTCACCTGGCTGCGCAGTGCGTTTAGGGCGTATAGAGCTGTAAAACTCATTCTCAATCTGCAATATGCCTGTGTTTAGCTGTTGTTGCTCACCGTCGCTATCGTGTAGCCCAAAAGACTCGTAGGCAGGATAGGGTTGCTGAATGGCGTTGCGTAGCGTCCATAAGTAGCTTTGGATGTCGTTATAACAAACATAAAGTGACTCTTGGGCGGTACTTTGGTACCCCAGATCGCCCATGCGTAGAGAAGTCGCGTAAGGAAGGTAAAGCGTGCCTTTAGCCTTATTTTCTTTTAGCGTGTGCGAGCGAGAGCCAACAAAGCTAGAGCACATTGTTGGCGATGCGCCGAATAGAAGGATGAGTAGCCAAAAATGTCGACGAAAATTGCGAATCATCGAAAAGTAACGTTTGTTTTTATACTTTTCTATCGAAAGAAGGCTGTTCTCTTTTTGTTGAAAATGCGCCCAAAAAGCGTTTGGCAGTGAAAAGTTGTAATGAATACCTGCCACGGTTTGCATGTTGCGCCCATAGCGTCGGCCTAAGCCTTTACGGTAAATAGTTTTCATTTTGGCATTGTTGGACGAGCCATATTGCGCAACCGGTATGCCATCTTCCCCGCCTAATACGCACGGCATGCTGGCAGGCCATAGCAGTTCATTATCGAGATTATTGGCGACAAAGCGATGAATGTTGTCTAGGTGGCTGAATAAATCATCAACAATATGCGATGGCGGCGTGATGAACTCCAATAGCGACTCACTAAAATCAGTCGTGATTTGGGGGTGAGCAAATGCCGAACCTAATTCACTTGGGTGCGGCTTTTTCGAAAGTCGCGCCTTATTATCGACACGCAAGGTTTCGCGCTCTACGCCGCGCAAGATTCCATTTAGTAAAGTAGCGTTCTCGCGTTGAAAAAGTTCGGCTGGAAAGTCTTTTATCTCAAAGGGGGATGTGAGGCTCAAGCGCTGGCTTCCTCGTTGTTATTGGTTAAGTTGCTAGCACTTGGGTTGCTGGTGGCTAGATTGTTGGTACTTAGGTTACTAGTGTCTAGGTTGCTGGCGCTTGGATTACTAGTGCCTGGGCCATCAGTAATTACGTTGTCAGCACTTGGGTTGGCTGTACTGGCACTACT
Source organism: Flavobacteriales bacterium (assembly GCA_047638775.1). GTDB lineage: Bacteria > Pseudomonadota > Gammaproteobacteria > Pseudomonadales > Cellvibrionaceae > Agaribacterium. Next base: position 9,375 of record JBLIMQ010000053.1, on the reverse strand, counting down.
TGCACTAAATAAATCGTTATCTATGGTCTGACCAGTGCTTGGTGTGGGATCTTCGCTAAGAATTAACCCCGCATTACTATCATTGGCACTCGCAGGGTCTAAGTTGGTATTGTTAGAGGCACTCATGGTAGGGTCGGTTCTTGGGAATGCGAGGTTGTCGATCAGTAGGCGACCTTTTTCTCCGAGACTGGCCTCGATTGTTTTGATACGAAGACTGGGATTTTTCACGGTTAACTCAACTTTTTCGTTGAGGACGTCGTCGGGGTAGGCGCTGCGAAAAAGGGTGCGGCAGTCGCCAGCGGCTAACCACTGGCGAGACTTGGTTAAAAACTCATTGTTTTGGTTTTTTAATAAAAAAACAGTTTGCATACTTTTCTCGAATTTGGCGGTCTATATGGATAGTTGAACGTAGCATATGGTGTATGTAGGAGATTTTACAAATCTTGCGATGTAAAAGCAGCTCATTTATAGCAAAATGTGATCAAATAGCAGACGAAAACGTGCTTAATGTTAATAAATTGTACCTAGGCATTGGGATTCCTGTTCTGGGACGTATAAACTATCTGGCCGGCATGCGATATGTGCATGTATGGAACTAACAATAATATGACAGAGCGACACAGACCTAAGCGACAGTATTTGATACTGTTAGTCGTAACTGCCAATAAAATAACCTTAACCGGATCGAGCCTTTGTGGGCCGAGAAGCAAGTGACAAATAAAATTGATCAACAACTTCAAACCAGTTTCGAGTATCTAAAACGCTTACCTCTATCGTTTTGGCGGAACTTGTTCATCGCTATCGCGCTCATTTGGTTGGTGCGAAGTCTGGCGAGCTTGTTCTGGGTGGTCGTTCCTAGTCCCGATGTGAGCGTATCGGGCGAGTGGATTCCAGCAAAACCGGTAACTTCTGCCGCTGCCCTGGGGGCGGCAGTGAATATCGACGCCCTATTGGCGCAAAATGTTTTTGGGGATGCCGGAGCTGAAGTTATGGCGGCGCCTGAAGTAGTTGAAGTGCGACCTGAAGAAATTGAGGCCGAAACAACAAAACTTGACCTCAAATTAGTTGGCGTGATGGTGAGCAGCATATTGACGAAGTCTGCGGCGACGATCGCTCGTGGCAGTGATCAAGACTTATATAGCATTAACGATAAAATGCCAGTAGGGAATAACGTCGTCTTGGCTAAAATTTTAAGTGATCGAGTCATTTTGGATAATAACGGTAATTACGAGTCTTTATGGCTGTATACCGAATCAGACTTCAAAATAACTGCAAATGCTGCGCCGTCCCGCCCAGTCCGCCCAACTAACAGAAAGTCTGAGCCTCCGGCTAAGCGACCCGAGGGTGGCGCTGACGAATCACGACGCGACGCTACGCAAGCGAAAATTAAACCCAGCGAAGTCCCCGAGGCCATTAGCGATATTGTGCGCTTCAGCGTTCATCGCGAAGAAGGGCAGATGGTGGGCTTTCGAATTCGCCCTGGAAAAAATCGAGAGTTGTTTGATCGCATTGGTCTGAAAACCAATGATGTTGTTACGGCCGTGAATGGCGTACCAATAGATAATGCTCAAGCTATTCGTGATAACTATCAAGAATTAAAAAACGCAACGTCAGCTGATCTAGAAATTCGGCGCGGCGAAGAAACGATTTATATTAATGTCAGTATCGATACAAGTGAGTAAGCTGTGTTAGCCAAGAAATCACTAAGCATTATTGCCGCCGCTGTTTTATTGGTTGCTGCGACGCCTTACGCGTCGGCGCAATCGAATAAAGTACGTAGAGAGCAGCCTGAGCCAACCTATACCCTAGGTTCCAACGATATGGATATCATTAAGCTTATCCAGTACGTTGCCCAGGCTACCGGTAAAACCATTGTCATAGATCCTGCCGTTAAAGGTAAGGTTAAAATTATGACCAACGAAAATCGGATGACGAAAGACCAGTTATACGAAACATTTCGTGCGGTCTTACAGGTTTCAAATTATACCGTACTTGAAGTGGGTGACGTGACACGTGTTATACCCGTCAAAGAAGCACGTACTTCACCCGTACCTGATGCCAGTAGTACCAGTGGTTTGCACGAAATTGTCACGGATGTAATACCCGTGCAAAATATTTCGGCCTCAAAACTGTTACAGGTTCTGCGACCTATGGTCTCATCAAATGCTTCGATCGCGCCTCATGATTCTAGTAACTCCATTATCTTAACGGACACTAAGGCGAACATTGATCGTATTCGTCGGGTTATTAAAAAGGTTGATTTAGCCGCCGTATCAACAACAGAGGTCGTGACGCTCAAATTTGCCGAGGCAGATGATTTAGTTACCACGCTGAATAAACTGGTAGGTGCCGATAAAAAATCCGAGGCATCTAACCATCTACAGATGGTTGCGGATAAGCGTAACAACGCTATTTTGTTGGTAGGTGAAGATTTACAGCGCGAGCGCATAAAAGCCTTGATTAAACGACTTGATCGGCCACAGCAGCAGTCAGGAAATATTCGGGTTATCTATCTAGATTATGCCGATGCTAAAAAAGTAGCCGACACCCTAACAAAGGTTGTTCAAAACTTAAGTAAAGCTGGGCCAGGTGGTGCCACAAAAGGCAAAAGTGGCGGTGCTACAGTTGAGGCCGACGAAGATACCAATGCCTTATTGATAACCGCCGAAGGCGATATGTTGAACTCATTGCTAACGGTTGTTGATCGTTTAGATGTTCGCCGTGCGCAAGTCTTGGTTGAGGCGATTATTGTAGAGCTTAATTTTGAAGATGGTGAAGAGCGCGGAATCGAATGGCTCTTTAATAACGATGCCGAGGGTATTTTTGGTGGATCATCACGGGGTCAAGCTGGGCCCACGTCGCTTGGTGTTGGCACGGGTTTGCTTGGCGATGAAGGTTCAGTAGAAACCTTGGCCGCAAGTATCGCCGGTCTACCAGGTCAAACTTTTGGTATAGCGGGTGTTAGTGGCGGTGAAAAATTCTTAGCCATTTTGCGTGCGTTAGAGTCGAGTTCAAAAACCAATATTCTCTCAACTCCATCTCTCATGACAATGGACAACAACGAAGCAGAAATATCTGTGGGTCAGGAGATACCGATTGCCACAGGTTCGTTTAGCTCGAGCGGCAATGGTGGCGGCGTAAATCCCTTTACGACCTTTCAGCGTGATGATGTTGGTATTAAGTTGAAAATTACGCCACAGATTAACGATGGCAATAAAATTCTAATGGACGTCGAGCAGGAAGTTTCAAGCTTGGGTCCTCAGGTTTCAGGAACATCGCAGTTCATTACCAACCAATCTAAAATTACGACGCAAATATTGTTGGATGACGGCGAAATTGTTGTTTTGGGTGGTTTGATTAAAGATGATGTTCGCGACTCTGCCCAAAAAGTTCCGATCTTAGGTTCAATTCCCTTTTTGGGTTCATTGTTTCGTTATCAAGATACTTCATCGAGTAAAAGTAACTTGATGGTGTTTTTACGTGCCGAAATTATGCGTACCGATGAAGATATGAACGGTGCAACGGCCGAGAAATATGAATATATTCGTGGCCTGCAAGTAGAGCAGCGCGATAAAGGTTTGCCTTTGATGAGCAATGAGTTATTGCCTGTGTTGCCGGATATTGAGTTTGAAGACCTTGATATAAGCGAGGAAGATAAAGCACTTCTTCGTCAGGGTTTAAATGGTGATACGCGTGACTGATGACGTCGAGTTACAGCACACTCGTCTGCCATTTTCATTTGCCTCAACGCATGGTGTTATGGTCGAAGATGGTCGTGTTATTCATTTGGAAAATATTACAGCACAGACCTTGCTGGAATTACGACGACACCTTGGCTGCGTATATGAGCTTGAACAGCTCGATGAAGAGGAGTTTCAGGCTCGCTTAACTAAGCATTATCAAAGTAGTGATGGTCAAGCGCAGCAAGCCGTTGATGATATGGGCGCAGAGTTTGATCTGTCTCAGCTTGCCGAAGATCTCGATGATGGCGATCTTTTGGCGGGCGAAGATGATGCACCTGTAATTCGCCTAATTAATGCAATCATCTCTCAGGCCATTCAAGAGCAAGCCTCGGATATTCACGTTGAGCCCTTTGAAGATCGTGTTTCTATTCGTTTTAGAACGGACGGCATATTAGGTGAAGTGCTTTCCCCTAAGGCGCAGCTTGCCCCCGTTTTAGTCTCGCGTTTAAAAGTTATGGCGCGCTTGGATATTGCCGAAAAGCGTATTCCTCAAGATGGTCGTATATCCGTGCGTATAGCCGGTCATGCGGTTGATATTCGTGTCTCGACAATCCCTTCTGCGCATGGCGAACGTGTTGTGTTGCGGGTACTAGATCAGGCTTCGGGGCAGCTTGAGCTTAAACAGCTCAATATGCCGGTTGATGTGCGCGAACGTTTTGAAGTAACGTTGAAGAAGCCGCACGGTATTATTCTTGTTACCGGGCCTACGGGCTCAGGTAAAACGACATCACTTTATTCGGGATTGAGTTATTTAAATACGCGCGAACGCAATATTCTAACGGTGGAAGATCCCATCGAGTATTTGCTCCCCGGAATTGGTCAAACCCAAGTTAATACAAAAGTTGATATGACTTTCTCCCGTGGTCTACGGGCAATACTCCGCCAAGATCCCGACATCGTTATGATTGGTGAGATCCGAGATGCAGAAACGGCATCCATTGCGGTGCAAGCGAGTTTGACCGGTCATTTGGTTTTATCAACGCTCCATACTAATACCGCTATCGGTGCTATTACACGTCTACACGATATGGGCATAGAGCCTTTTCTACTGTCATCCAGCCTAGAAGGCTTGATGGCTCAACGTTTAGTTCGCGTACTGTGTAATGAGTGTAAAGAGCCACACGAAGCAAGTGAGTCAGAACGTGAGCGCATGAATTTACCCGCCGGTGCAAGTGTGCATCGTGCTGTGGGTTGTACGCATTGTAATGGTACGGGTTATCGTGGTCGTACCGGTATTTATGAATTAATCACAGTCGATGATACTTTGCGGTTACTGATTCATGAAGGTGCTGGCGAGCAGGCAATGTTGCAGCATGCGCGAGAATCGTGTCATTCGATTTTTGAAGATGGTCGTGAGAAAGTTCTTCACGGTATTACCAGTGTGGAAGAAGTTCTGCGCGTGACGGCGATATCTTAGGGGATAGATTATGGCGGCATATAGTTATCAAGCACTCGACCCTAAAGGTAAAAAAATAAAGGGTATTCTCGAAGGAGATTCAGAGCGCCAAATACGGAATCAGCTGCGCAGTAAACAACTAAAGCCGCTTGATGTTAAATCTGTTCGTGCAAAACCAGATGCCACTACAGGTGCACTAGAAGGCTTAGCCAAATATAACGTTAGCTTTGGTGGGCCGCGCATGAAAACACGCGACTTATCTTTGGTTACACGTCAGTTGGCGTCATTGGTTCAGTCAGGCCTGCCTTTGGATGAAGTCTTAGGGGCTACAGCACGGCAGAGCCGGAAAGCCAATGTTAAAGGCATTATGCTGCAGGTACGTTCGCGTGTGGTTGAGGGTTTAAGTCTTACGCAGGCAATGAGCGAACTACCGAAGGTTTTTGACAACCTTTACCGTGCCATGATTCGTGCCGGTGAAAGTTCTGGTTATCTGGGGCCTGTATTAGAACAGTTATCTGAATACACTGAGCGCGCACAGGAGACGCAACAAAAATTAAAATCGGCGATGGTTTATCCGATAGTGATGGTTTTTGTCAGCATATCGATTGTTACCTTGTTGATGGTCAAGGTAGTGCCTCAATTAGTGGGTTTATTCGAAAATAATTCTCGAGAACTGCCTTTTGTTACGCGCCTATTAATAGGGATTAGTGATTTTTTAGTGAATTACGGCATTCTTTTAGCGGGAGCGATTGCCGCTTTTGTTTTTTTTCTAAGCTGGTTATTAAAAGATAAGGGTCGTCAACGTAAATGGCATGCTATTCAATTACGTTTGCCAGTATTCGGAAATTTTATTCTGCAATCCGAAACGGCGCGTTATTCAAGTACCTTAGGTTTGTTGGTGAATAGTGGGGTGCCGCTACTAGAATCTCTGCGTATAGCATCGCAAGTGCTCGATAATGTTCTATTGCGTGACGCGAGCGTGAGTATTGCTGTTGCTGTGCAAGAGGGTAGCAGCTTTAGTCGTGCGCTCGATCATGCGGATGTTTTCCCTCCCTTGTTAACGCAAATGGTTTCAAGCGGTGAAACTAACGGTAAATTAGCGGATCAGCTCTTATACGCTGCACGAAACCAAGAACGTGAATTAGAATTTTCGCTTAATGCGATGCTGAGTTTGCTAGAGCCGGCCATGATCCTTTTTATGGCAGGTCTTGTTGGCTTTATTGTCATGTCGATTTTGTTACCGATTTTCCAGATGAACGATATTGCAGGTTAACGATATGACAGGTTAACGATATGACAGATTTAAGATTAGATTTTTAAAACAACTAAAAATATTGAGTGGCAGTTACGCTTTTACATTACGAGGAAGACAGAATGTTTGCAAAACAACGGGCGAAAGGTTTTAGCCTTATCGAGATCATGGTAGTGCTTGTCATTATTGGCATGCTCGCAACGTTAGTTGCACCGCAGGTATTGGGTGTACTAAAAAAAGGCTCCGAAAGCCGATTGCTGTCAGATTTTGCAACCATCGAAGGCGCTTTGGAACGTTATAAAGCCGAGAATTATATTTATCCGACAACGGAGCAAGGTCTAGACGCGTTGGTTAATGAGCCAACGAGTGAGCCTCGCCCAAAATCGTGGTCGGGCTACCTTAAAAAAACGCCTAAAGATCCTTGGAAGAACACTTATCAATATCTAAATCCGGGTGAAACTAAACCCTACGATGTTTATTCTTTAGGCGCTGATGGTTTACGTGGTGGCGTTGACGAAGCCGCGGATGTCTCGGTATGGGATGAGCCGGAAGATAATAATTAAAATTCGAGAAAACCGAGCCATGCCGATGCTCAAGCGAATAAAAAATGTCGCTGGTTTTACTTTGATCGAAATCATAGCCGTTGTTTTGTTGATTGGCTTGTTAGCGGGTTCCGCTAGCATTATGTTTAATGTCGGCGGCTCACAAAGTGATATGGAAAAGGCGGGCGAACGATTTATTCAGACAGCCAATCACATGGGTGAATTTGCCATACTCAGTGGCAACGCTATAGGTTTGGTTGTTGTGCCACCGGCATGGTCGGAGCGCCAAGGTGAAAACTGGGCGTATTATTGGCAGGCGTCTGTAGAGATGGAAGATTCCGAAGGCAATATGACGCAGCAATGGGCCGATGTTGAGGGCTCTAAAAAAGAAGTGTTAGCGGACGGGATCGAACTGCTCGTTGAATTAGAGGGTGGCCCTTGGGAATGGAGTGCCGGCCCGAAAACTAGCCAGCCCGTGTTTTTATTGTTCCCAAGTGGGGACGCAGAGCCATTAATGTTTTCACTACAGTTTCAGCATGATGATTTTGATGTTGAGTCGCAAACCTTTGAACTCGATCAAAATGGCCGTTTAGTGTGGGCTGAAGCAACCGCGGATTTTGAATCTCTGCGAGAGAGCCTTCGATGAAAATTTTCCGCCATAGGCATGGTTTTGCTTTAATAGAAGTCATGGTGGCATTGGCCGTTGTCGGTTTAGCGTTGCCGGCTTTGCTTTTGCGTATGCAAGCTATTGTGCAGGATACAACGTACTACGAAAATAAAACCTTTGCCCATTGGGTGGCCGACAATAAAATGCAGGAATTAATTGTCGATCAGAAACTTGGTAAAAAGATTAGTAGTTTGCGAAAAAAAGACGACATTATTGAATACGGTGATCGTGAATGGTGGTGGACAGTGACAACAGAAGAGGTTCCGTTACCTCCACCGCTGGATGTAGGTAATAAATATTTTAAAGTGATTGTTGATGTCGGGTTAAATGACGAACGTGAAAGCGGCAATGAAAAATCTCTGGCTAGCCTAACAGGTTTTATTGATGAGTAAGTTTAGCCAAAAAGGTTTTACGCTCATCGAATTGTTGATTTCGGCCGTGATATTGTCGTTTATCGTAATTATCGCGCACCAATCAATATACACGGCCACTCAAAGCGGGGCGCTAGCGGAAAAACGCTCCAACAGATTGCGTCAACTGGATAGAGTTTGGCTGCTTATTGAAGCCGATGTACGTAATGCCTTAGCGTATGAGTATAGAGGCCGTAATGGGGGGGCTGCGGTGCCGGCTTTAGTGATCGATAGCAGTGGTCAATACCCATTTATGCTGGTGCGTTCCGGCCATGCAAACCCCTTATTGTTGCAGCGTAGTGAAGTTATACGTGTGGCTTATCGTTTGGACGAAGAAAATTTGTGGCGTGATACCTGGACAGATTTTAATAACCCGGATGAAGATTATGCTCGGAGTCAAAAGTTATTAGAGGGAGTCGAAGAGCTTGTCGTTCAAGCTTTACCCTCAAGTCCGAAAGGAAAATCTGTTGCAGATGGCCCTTGGTTTGATAGTTGGCCAGTCGATACTGCGTTGGACGAACTACCCGCAGCGCTAGAGTTTGAAATTACGCTTAAGGGTGGCGAAAAACTTCGACGTTTGCTGGCTTTAAAGCCTGGAGCTGCGTCATGAGTTATCGAAGCCTACGAAGCTTATGCGCAAAACAATCGGGTGTGGCTGGTATAGCATTGTTAACCGCCTTAATGGTTGTTGCATTAGTAACAACCATTGCTGTAAAGGAAAGTTGGCGGTCAAGTTTGGATTTGGCGCGTTTTAGTCATCGTTGGTTAGGCTTGCAATCTAAAGCGTATATCGAAGGCGCCGAAGCACTTGCCCTAATGGTGATAGATGAAGACACCAAAAGTTCAGGTACTGTTGATAGTTTAGATGAGGATTGGGCGCAAGTTTATGAGTTCCCGACGGATCACGGAGGTTTGAGGCTGCAGCTGAGTGATGCGCAAGGCCGGGTAAATCTAAATGGATTAGGTAAGGCCTTTGTTCGAACCGGTACTGGTGTTGGCGCAACGATAAAGCCGGGTTTTGATAAGCACCAGCCGGAACAAAAAAGATTTATTCGCTTGCTACGTGCCATTAATTTGGCAACAGAAGTGGACGATGAACTTTACATTGATCAGCATGACGCGGAAGTGATCTTGGAGGCTGTTAAAGATTGGATTGATGCTGACAATACTGTAGAAGACTTTAACGGCGCAGAAGCGGATTATTATAATCAGCTTGAACCGCCCTTGACCATTAATAATGGGCCGATGGCGAGTGTTAGTGAATTATTACGAATTAAAGGTATGACGCCCATATTGTATCAACGCTTACTGCCGCACATTGTGGCGTTAGATATTTCGGTTGGATTGAATATAAATACCGCAAAC
>JBLIMQ010000052.1:0-28202 GCA_047638775.1 Flavobacteriales bacterium | reverse complement strand
CCACACCATCGGACCACCAATATAGGCGATTACGAGCAGAAATATAATAACAAATGGAAAGTCGATAAACGCCAAAATTGTGGATGAGCTAATAAAACTGCGCACAGCATCGAAATCTTTTAGTTGGCTAACAAAAGCCCCCACTGACTTAGGATGAACCGCATATCTTGCCCCAAGTACACGTTCAAATATTTGTGTAGATAGTAATACATCGGTTTTTTTACCCGCTAATTCAACAAAATAGCTTCGTAGGCTACGAAGCGCAAAGTCAAATCCGTATAAAACCAATATTCCAACGGCTAAAGCCCATAATGTTTCAAAAGCATTATTCGGTACAACTCGATCATATACATTCATGACAAATAACGGATTAGCCACAACGAATATATTAATAAATAATGACGCAAGTAAAACATCACGATAAATTTTAGCCGAATACGATAAGACATTTCGTAACCAAGCAAAAGAACGCTCCGGCCTGGGCGAATTCAAGTGATTATCAAAATGAGGAACCTCGCTGAACAATATTGCGTGGCCCGTATAATCTTGTGTTAATTCGCTGATGGATTTTTTTTGTGAAGTTTCGTTAGAGCCCTCGATTACGACACATTCGTCCAAAGTCTTATCTAAACTTAACAATACCGCCGAACGATTACCCTTTAACAAGATTACGCATGGTAAAACTATCGAAGATATATCGCCAAGAATACGCTCAATAACCTTGGCCTTTAAACCAATACGCGCTACAGCTCTATCTACTAGATCAGGAGTCAAGCACTCCTGAGTTAAGGGTAAACCAGAAAGTAACGCAGCTTTGCTCGCATGTAACTTTTTTTGTTTCGCTAAACACAAAAGCGAAGAAAGCAGAAAGTCAAACGGCTTAATCGTATCAGGCTCATCGCTATGGTTAGCGTATTCGCTAGTACTATTTTTATTGTGGACAGAGGAATCTGCGTCCATTTATATACCTGATTCTAATTGACGGTTCTAGTTGGCGGCTCTAGTTAGCGGTTCTAGTTAGCGGTTCTAGGCAAAGTGTAGCGTTATTAAATGTGTAACGCTATTTAGTGCGTATAAGAAGCTGAAAATTACATCAAGCAGCGTACCACACAAGAAGAATATGATTTTTAGACTATAATTTGCGCAAGTCATATACGAAAAAACACGTTTGCATCGCACACAAGCTAAAGGTTAAATATGCCCTATATACAGCGTGATACCAAAGGCCAACTCACGGCCATTAGCCAATACGAGATTATAGGCTTTAGCCCGGTAGAAAGCCTTAATCTTGAGGAAGTTGCGCTGATGCTTCAACGCTCTATTAACACTGAGCAAAGTGAAGAAGAACTCATTGAAGCCAGACGCGCACAAGAACAGCTAATGACGAGTGATACGCACCTCGCACGGGTCACAGAAGATCTAATCCAATTGCTCATCCATAAAAAGCATATTCTCTTTACCGACTTACCCCCAGTTGTACAAGAAAAACTCATATCTAGAATGAAGATGCGAGACAATCTAGCAGGTGAAAGTAATTTCGGTTTTAATGAAAATGACACTATTTGATCTGTAATTTAACTTAATATTTCAACCTATCTATTAGTCTATCTACTAACTTATCTATTAACCCTACCCTTTTCACTCAATATTAACCTCCAGTACAATAAGCGCCATCCAAAATCGACTCGATTCGTTGAAGGGTGAGCATCAGAGCTCGTTTAACGTTAATTCAGACCTGCGTAATAGAATTTTGTTTGATCAAACCTCAATGACGGGGCAAAACGCTCTTATAGGCCACTACATTAGAACTGAGCGATGAAAATGCGTTTATATCATTAAGGTTATGAAGCACTAGAGACCCGCAGCTCAATCTCATTTATTCTTAACAATTGATGATTAAAACACCCACTCGACCATAGAAGGAAGCCTAATGGAACAACATGAGTTAGAATTTCATCTTCTCGCCGAGCGAAGATATAAAGCAGAGATTGACCTATTGAATATTCAGCCGTCCACCTGCTGAGTATCCGGCGCATTACATTAGACGCTTTTCTTTAGGCACGTTACATTAATAGGTAAGCTCCACAGAAATAGGTAAGCTCTACAGAAATCACTTTAGGACATACAATAATAATGACTAGAAAAATTCGTATGGGTATGGTCGGCGGCGGCGAAGGCGCCTTTATTGGCGCGGTACACCGCCTTGCAGCCAACCTTGATGGCCAGATAGAACTCGTATGTGGCGCGTTTAGCAGCCAAGCCGAGAAATCACGAAAATCAGGCCGCGCATTATATTTACCTGATTCACGCTGTTACCCAAGCTATCAAGCCATGTTCGAAGCTGAAGCCCTGCTACCGTTAAGTGAGCGAATGGATTTTGTCGCCATTGTTACGCCAAATCACTTGCACTTCCCAGTAGCAGAATTGGCTTTGCGTTCCGGCTTCCATGTTATGTCCGATAAGCCCGCCACGTTTAATTTAGACGAGGCCTTAACGCTACGTAAGACTGTTGAAGAAACCGGCATGCTTTACGGCCTTACGCATACTTATACCGGCTACCCGATGGTCAAAGAAGCCAAGGAACGCGTTAAAAACGGTGGAATAGGGAAAGTTAGACGCATTATCGTCGAGTATCCACAAGGCTGGTTAGCCACAAAAGACAATGAAAGTTCAAAGCAAGGTGCTTGGCGTGTTGACCCAAGCAAAGCGGGTGTAAGCTGTTGTATGGGCGATATTGGTGTACATGCCGCTAATTTAGCCGAATACATTAGCGGCTCCAAAATCAGCCAAATGTGCGCGGACTTAAATTGCGCGGTCGAGGGCAGACTTTTAGATGACGATGGCGCCGTATTACTTCGCTTTGACTCAGGCGCACGGGGCACCTTAATCGCCAGCCAGGTATGCGTCGGTGAGGAAAATGCACTAAAAATTCGTATTTATGGTGAAAAAGCCGGTCTTGAATGGTCACAGCAAGAACCCAATACACTCTGGCTAAAATCAAACGAGCAGCCTACACAAATGCTGCGAGCAGGACACGGAGCTTTAAGCCGCTTGGCTCAAGCCAATCTTCGTACACCTTCTGGGCACCCTGAAGGTTATTTAGAAGCCTTTGCAAACCTTTACAGAAACTTTGCAGAACAAATACGTGCTCGCCTAGACGGCAGCCGGGCCAGTGAAAGCGCCCTTGATTTACCCGGAATTAATGAAGCCGTTCGTGGGATGGCATTTATCGAAAACGTTGTTGCGTCAAGTGCAAGTTCGGATAAATGGCTGGATTTTCCTGAACTGTAATGTAGGGCTGTAGCAAGGTTATTAATGAGCGTTATAGCCAGCGCTTACACTAGACCCAGAACGGTAAAAAAAAATATTTAATATGACGTATGGACATCAGACAATCCTATTTACACACAAAGACTTAGGAATTTTTTGCAATGGTATACGCCAATCCCCTGCGCAAGTACGGGTTGAATTTATCCTAAGGATCAAGACATGAGTAAAATGAAAGGCCCTGCGATTTTTCTAGCACAATTCGCCGGCGACGAAGCCCCATTCAATAACTTTGAAAGTATTTGCAAGTGGGCTGCTGACCTTGGTTATCAGGGTGTGCAGCTACCAACATGGGAAAGCCGTTTTATTGACTTAGAACGCGCAGCCAAAAGCAAAGATTATTGTGACGAGCTTAAAGGGACCGCCGCACAATACGGAATTGAAATCACCGAACTATCGACGCACTTGCAAGGTCAGTTAGTAGCGGTTCACCCGGCTTACAATGAAATGTTTGACGGCTTTGCCGCGCCGGAAGTTCGCGGCAAGCCAAAAGCGCGCACTGAATGGGCCATACAACAGTTGCTTTATGCGGCTAAAGCCAGTGAAAAGCTCGGATTAAAAGCGCATGCGACCTTCTCTGGGGCGCTACTATGGCATACGGTTTACCCTTGGCCCCAACGACCTGCAGGTTTAGTGGAGGACGGTTTTAAAGAACTAGCTAAACGTTGGCTACCCATATTAGATGCCTTTGGAGAGGCCGACTGTGACGTATGCTACGAACTTCACCCCGGTGAAGACCTACACGACGGTATTAGTTTTGAACGCTTTTTAGACGCAACTAATAATCACAGCCGCGCCAACATACTTTATGATCCCAGTCATTTTGTATTACAGCAATTGGACTACCTCCAATTTATCGATTTTTATCACGACAGAATTAAAGCGTTTCACGTTAAAGATGCGGAATTTAACCCAAATGGCAAGGCCGGTATGTATGGTGGTTATGCCGGTTGGAAAGACCGTCCCGGTCGGTTTCGTTCATTAGGTGATGGACAAATAGACTTCGGCGGTATATTTAGCAAACTGGCCCAATACGATTATCAAGGCTGGGCGGTTTTAGAATGGGAATGTTGTTTAAAACACCCAGAGGATGGCGCGACTGAGGGCGCTCCATTTATAGATAAGCATATTATTCGAACAACAGAAAAAGCATTTGATGACTTCGCCGCGGTGAAGCCCGATGCCACATTTAACCGAAAGGTTCTTGGCTTAGACGAATAAATAAAAAAATCGAGTAGATCATGTAACTGATACTGATTAACAGTCTAAACGTAGACCTACCTATATTTAGGCATTAATTAATTTAACATGATTTGACCACAATATTTTACAGCGACTAAATTACGCTAATTAACATAATAATAAAGGTAACTAAAGTAATGAATACAAACAGTAAACTCTTTTTGGCCTGCTGCCTGTCACTACTAGTGACGTCGCTTACCTTCGGCGTGCGTGCAGGAATTATGGACGAACTTGGCGCCAGTTATAACTTTACGCGTGAAGAACTTGGCTGGATTACCGCCATGGCCTTTTATGGATTCCCTATTGCCATGTTGATAGGCGGTGTAATTTACAACCAAGTAGGCGCAAAATTTTTAATGGTTGTCGCCTTTGTTGGGCATCTTCTCGGCCTAGCACTTACCATTTTGGCTGACGGTTTTTGGGGCTTAATGATTTCAACCTTTTGCGTCGGTTTTGCCAATGGCTCTGTTGAGGCTGCATGCAACCCATTAATAGCCGACATTTATCACAAAAACAAAACGACCATGCTAAACCGTTTTCACGTATGGTTTCCGGGTGGAATCGTTATTGGTTCTTTGATGTCGGCCGGAATGACCGAACTAGGGCTAGGCTGGGAACTGCAAATTGCCATGCTAATTATTCCGACTTTAGCGTATGGTTATTTGGTTTTTACGGTGAAATTTCCAGAGCCAGAACATACTGAAAGGTCTACGATAACGAATATCAAAAGCCTTGTGAACCCACTTTTTATTCTCGTTCTTGTGTGTATGTCACTAACGGCTACTACCGAATTCGGCACTTCACAATGGGCCGGCCCAATACTAAGCGAGTCTGGCGCACACCCTATGGTTGTACTGGCATTAATAACGGGATTGATGGCTGTAGGTCGATATTTCGCAGGGCCCTTGGTGCACAAATTGAACCCCGCTGGGGTGCTGTTAGCCTCTTCGGCAGTTGCCACTATAGGAATATACTTAATGAGCTCAGCAACGGGTGGCATGGTTTATTTAACGGCAATACTATTTGCATTGGGCGTAACCTACTTCTGGCCAACAATGATCGGCTTTGTAAGTGAATACCTCCCCAAAACAGGCGCACTGGGTATGTCCTTAGTTGGCGGAGTTGGCATGTTCGCCTTTGGCTGGTGGTCACCGGTTATTGGAGGTTGGCTAGACAAAGCTGAAGCAGATGCCCTATTGGCTGGCGTTGCGCCAGAAGCGGCTAACCTTGCTGCAGGCCAAGCAACCTTGAGTAACTTAGCGATATTCCCTGCAGTACTTATTGTTTTATTTGCCGTTATGTATTTTTGGACTAAAAAAATCGAAAAATAAAGTCACTGATTTGTAGAGTCTTAGTATGGCTAAGGCTCTATTGGCTCAAGCTGTAATAGACTCGAGGTCTTATAGAGCACGCTCTTGTAATACTTGAGCTCATCGACATTAGTTCGTATAGCACCAAGTTATTGTAACTATAATGCAGGTGACTCAGACGGCTCAGACGGCTAAAATAAAAAGGTAAAATAAAAAGGGAGCCACATAAGCTCCCTTTTTATTTTGACGCTGAATACAAACCATTAACACTCAATTCCAAACGATTCAAAAAAAAATACTTTAGACTTTGAATGTCGTAGAACAAATCCTTATCTGGTTGTGCTCGAATAACGACACGGCATGATCACTATTGGTCAGTAAGGTATATCCCTCATGATCAAGTTCTGGTTGATCAACTATTTGCCGTTTTATCGTTGTTGGCGCGATGACCTTACGTTAAATACTAAAGTCATCTAACAATGCAAATAGTGCTAATCTCCGTCTGACTAGGAAACTCGGCACTCTGTAATAACCGAAAGCCGAAATTTCATCTGCGAATTATTAAATTTCACGCGCCGAGGAAACAGCACCAATGTTAGTGGAGGTTTCTGCAGCCCGGTCCCGGCCCCAGTCCTGCCCGTCTCAAAATCAAAACCCGAATCAAAAGTTTCCGACGATATCAATCTGGAATCGGCTTGCTACTGGAATGTCGTACACAACAGGATTAGGATCAATAGAAAAACCATCGACTTAGGCATATGTATTCGCTTCCAAAAAATTCAGCCAATTTGGTCCACATTAATAACACAAGCTTTTAGCTACACATAGTAGAAATAATGACCACCCTAAACGTCGAGGATTCACATGGTTTAAAGGCCTGATTTCCGTCTAATACTAGACACCTGCTCGTATCCTATACCCCAGTTGTCAGTAATAACTTCATCAATCACTACAAATGTTGTTGCAGGGTCTTTCCCCAAGATATCAACCAATAATTGTGTACAGCCCTTAATGAGAGCCTGCTTTTGATTATTACTTACACCTTCGTCAGTAATCTTTATATTTACGTAAGGCATATAGCCTCCTAATTTATTCAATAATATTTATGGGATAATATTTGTGGGATAATATTTGTGGGATAATATTTGTGGAATGATTGTTAAACACCCGATATAAGTGAATATTAATTTTCAACAATACCCACCCCGTAAGTAAAACCTATACGCGTAAAACGTTGCCACAGAGATTAATAGATAGGGTTTCAACTAGATATCAACTAGCGTTTAACTAGCGCTTATCTAGCATTCAACTAGCGTTTAACTATGACCCTTCCGAACTCACATGACGTCACAGTACATTTTACTGACAATTTTCCATTGACCACCCTCCTTAAGAAATCCGATAAAATCAATGTATTGATATTCAAATAAAGGACAACGTAACTTCACCATGGCTTGGTCTCGAATAATATCTATGGACTGTATTTCAAAATCATACGGTAAGCCAAGTTCGGCAGGAACATCTCTAGACTGGACCGTAAGCAACCAATCTTCCAAATTCCGACGAAGATTTGGAGCCTTCAAAACCACGTCCTCATGGAATATTGATTTAAGCTTTTCTACATCGCCAAAATGTAAACCATCAGTATAATTTTGAACAATCTCAACAATGGTCAGAAATTCATTCCGAACACTTGTGTGTGCTGGCATTTGTGCGGAATTGATAAGATTTGTCATATATAACACCCTTCTTTATCTGCAGCTAAACTAAACCAAACCAAGCTAAACCAAGCTAAACTGACGGTTGCTGTTCAGCATTAATCGCCCGCTGGAAGTTTGGCATTGATATAACGGCATCGAGCATATTTTTTGTGCGCTCAGCTAAGCTAATTTTGACAGGAAAACTCGCTCCCCAGCGTGAATATACTGCGAGCATAATGTCAGCCGCGGACGGCGTTTCTCCACCCAAAAAAGTCTGCTCTGCAAGCTTCGATTCAACCACCGACCACAAATTATTAATCGCTACGCTCGCGGCCTTAAACGCCGAGTCTTGACCATCCCCAGAAGTAATATTGGCCGCGATAAAAAACAAGCGCCCATAGGCTGGATGCATCGTCGCGTTAGCAAACATTATATCTTGCAGTGATTGCTGGAAGCCTTTGGCGTCGCCCGGTAACATAGGACTTTTATGTTTTTGAAGAATATGCAACATCACAGCGGCACCTTCGCTAAGCACTTGCCCCTCATCAATGAGCACAGGAACTGTGCCAACGGGATTAATGCGTTTAAAACCGTCCAATTTTTGAGCATCGATAATCTCTACAGCTTGATTAAGCTCATGCAGTACAACTTGAGTCGCTAATGAACAAGCACCGGGAATGTAATAAAGCGTATACATATAAAAACCTTTTCATGTGAAAAAACAGTGATCAGCAATAATCGGACTTGCCGACATAATTCTCCTAGATTCATTGCGCCTGTTGTTACGTTTGCTCGGCATTTTGTCTAAAAGGAGTGAAGAGATTCTAAGCGAGATAATGGTTTCCATATATAGCACCTATGCATATATACTGTATTCAATATGGAAACAATAATTAGTATTTCACAATAAACTATTACTCTAATGAATAGCGATAACCGAAGGGGTGCTTTATGGATAAACTACGCGCAATGCGATTGTTTGTACGTCTTGCAGAATTGGGTAGCTTCACGCGTGTAGCGGAACAAACAAACGCATCCAAATCGATGATAAGCAAAGAGATTAGCCGCCTTGAAGACTCTCTTGGCGCCAGACTACTGCACCGCTCTACACGCAATGTTCAATTAACCCAATTAGGAAAAGGCTACCTACAACGAACTCGTGAGATTCTAAGTAAACTCGATGATGCCGATGTCTTTGTACAAGGTAGCCAAAAGGACCTCCGCGGCCGCTTAAAAATCAATATCCCTATGGCACTAGGTATCGGTGATTTATCGACCGTATTTGCAAGTTTCATGCTCGCTTTTCCCGATATTGAATTGGACCTACATTTGGGGGATGAGTCTATCGATCTGATAGAACAAGGCTTCGACTTAGGCCTAACGTTATCGAGCAAACAACTCGATTCAAATTATGTCGGGCGTGCTCTAAGCGAATTTAGCTATCGCGTATGCGCCTCTCCTGACTATATTGATCAAAACTCTAAAATTAAAACCCCACGAGATTTGATCGATCATAACTGCTTTATTTACAGCTACTTTAAAGGAAAAAATGTATGGCCCATAGACGATGGAGTGACCGTAAAAGGCAACATGCGAGTCAACAGCACAGTATTCATGATGGAATCAATTAAACGCGGATTGGGTATAGGTTTTATTCCCGATTTCGTTTGTCGTCAAGCATTGGAAGCCGGTGAGGTTATCGAGATATTAGAAAATACTAGAAAGCCAAAACTCACATTGTACGCACTCTACCCTACGAGGCATTTTGTACCCGCAAGCTTATTACAGTGCATAGAGTTTCTCCAGATATGGTTTAGGGATAACCTTATCGAAATAAACGGTCCAAATAAACTGTCGAAATGAACGATTGAAATGAATGGCTAAAATATATATTTAAAGAAAGAGTTACGTAAAACGCCTAACATGACCGCGAATTAGCTTAACTTAACTTAACGGTCACTCAATTGACTAACACAGACGAACTATCTTACAGAAAATACGTCGATTTAGACCGTGTTCAGCCAAATCTAACACGCGCAGTAGTACACCTACGCCGCTCCAAAATTCGATTAATAATTTAAGGGGGTTTTCATAAAAAGCCATATAACCTTACATGCCGCTGCCCAGCTACGCGCTTGCGTTTTAACATGTTCAGAAATACGTTTGATCACTGGTTTATCGTATATATGACCATTAAAAATAACCGTTTCAATACTTAGCGTATTTTCAATGTTGTCCAATGGGTTCCCCCTAAGTAAAATAAGGTCCGCTGTCATACCTATGCGTACTTGGCCATACTGCTCTTCAAGACCATAGTACTCAGCCGGATTTATAGTTGCGGCTCGTAACGCTAAAATAAATCGCACATGCTCAATACTTTTTTGATGTCTAGTAGCCTCGATGCCACTAACAGCTCGCGGACGGCGGCCAACAACATTCATACCTAAACGTTTTACCTCGATTAAAAGAGCCAAATAGGCCTCATTTTTGATATCGTTATATACCGTAATTTCATCTACACGCCCATGAAAATATTGCACAAACTTTCGGGTCTACTCGGGATTTCCTGTAGCAAAAAACTCGGGCAAACCGTTTAATCGCTGGTTAATTACGGGACCATTAGCCATAAATCTTGCGGTGGACACAATATTGGGCGCGACTAAATTCCCAGTAATAGCCTCCTCGCCCATGAAGATTTTAGCTCAGTACAGGCCGCAAATGAATCCCCTTCTTGCGAGCAACTCATTAAGTCACGAATATTGTTAAGCGACATATCAAACAAAGGCGAAATGGTATAGACCGGCGTATGCATATCCCATAGTGCAGGCCTAAGGAAGCGTGATCTCCCTTCAATAATTTTCGTATTAGGAGGAATCTGAACTAACCTACTTTTTCCTACATATTATTTTTTGAATTTTCGATCAAAACATCGTGATGGCTGCTGAAAAGATTCGATGATCACTTTATCTTTCTAACGAGGGCCTTCGGTTACATTCTCACAATTTTACTTAATTTCTAATTTCTAATTTCTAATTTCTAATTTCTAATTTCTAAGGCTCGAAGAATACAGGATTCAAGCACGCATTCAAAATCCATGACAGCACCACAGGCTAAAAGACTCACTCGTACCTAAAAAGCGTAGAGCCTTAATGTATAACTATGTCAAAAAAAACACATACTTGTTTCGACTCGACGTAATCTTTTTAAAAATACTGCTCAAAAAACCTGCACGGCTAAAAAACTTGCCAAAAACTCATAAAAGTCTATGCCTATAAAAAACCATCAATAAAAATAACAACTCTAGAAACCACAAAAAAGGTATAAGAAAAACATTTCATATAATAAACCTTACTTTACCCAAGGAATTTCCCGTATTTCCGGTGATTCCACAACCATCTGCTAAACTAAAGCATTACATTAATCCCTTGAGCAAGTAACAAATATGTGGGTATCAGGCGCTAAACTTCGGTTTATTCTAGTGTCAATTGCGATAGTATTCGTATACATATTGGCCGCACGTTTGGGCCTAACACTCGCATTCGAACAGGTAAACACATCACCAGTTTGGCCGCCCACGGGTATCGCCATCGCCGCGTGCTTAACATTTGGACTTAGAGCCGTTCCCGCCGTATTTATCGCTGCGCTCTGCACGCTTTTGTACACCGGTTCGAGCTCACTTCTCGCCCTTGAGGTTGCCACTGGTAACAGCCTAGAAGCCTACGTTGCGGCGTATATTACAATTCGATTTGGAGACAGATTTCCTTTTTCTTCGATTAGAAATACGATAATTTTTATTTTTGCTCTCACCTTCGCCACAACGATTAGTGCCAGTATAGGGGTCTCAGCACTTTATTTTAACGATCGTATTGAATATGAACAAGTAGCCGTATTATGGGAAACTTGGTGGTTGGGGGATCTAGTCGGTGGAATTGTGTTTACACCGCTACTACTTTCATGGAAAAGAAAGCCCTACCCCACCGTCACTATCATTTCGACTATTGAAGTTGGAATATTCGTTCTGTTAAGCACAGCACTATTACTTTTAACATTTGGCTCAATTTTTCAGCAATTTGGTAACAAATACCTTTTAATATTTTTCTACCTTCCTCTTCTAGCCCACTGCACTATCCGACTTCGTCACCGCGGTGCAACGACATTCGTGGTGATATCATCGATCGCTGCAATTTACGGCACATTAATTGGCAACGGCCCGTTCCTTTTAAGTGACGAAAATCAATCGTTGTTATTTTTACAGGTCTCTGTCGGAACAGTGATGGTAACAACCTTATTGTTACTCGCTAGCCAAGAAGAGAAGCTAAAATACAATCAAGACCTTATCGCAACACAACGGGACCTAGAAGAGAAAGTTACAGAGCGTACACAAGAATTATTTGACTCTAATGCGCATTTGGCAACCCAAGTGAAACGTCAATTACGATTCACTCAAGTACTAGAACAACTATTGACTCTCGATAATACATCATCAAAACATTCATTCTACGTATTAGCTATGCAAGCTCTACTGGATGCGTATCAAAGTCAATATGCTTTTGTTGGCGTTTTTACTGACGACCAGAAAACACACATTCAAACACTTGCAGTTATAACCAACGGGAATGTAATTGCCAACTTCACGTATGAACTTAAAGGAACCCCTTGCGGTACGGTCTTAGATTCTCAAATGGAGATAGTCACCTGCAATGCGCAATCCGAGTACCCTGAAGACCAACTATTGGTAGATATGAATGTTAACTCGTATTTCGGCGCGCCAATTTTTACACAAGAGGGAGAAGCCCTCGGAATAATCGCAATCTTGGATAAACAGGAATTCATAGTTGAATCATGGAAAAAACCCATGATGGGTATCTTTGCCAATCGAATCGCAGAAGACCTTATTCGTTCAAATAAAATTAACGAACTAAAACTATCCGCCAGTGTTTTTCAAGAAAGTGCGGACGCCATTGTAATTTGTGATGGCGATAAAAAATTAATCCGGGCAAACCCTGCTTATGAAAAAATCACTGGGATCACACTAAACGACTCGCTAGGTAAGCAACCCACGTTTTTAAAATCAACCCACCATACCGATAGTTATTACAACACAATATGGAATATCTTAGAAGACAAATCCAGCTGGCAGGGTGAAATAATTGACACGGGAAAAAGGGGTGAACCTATTTACACCTGGCAAACCTTAACAGTAGTAAAAGACGAAAAAGGTGCAATAGAGCAATACATTTCTATCTTTAGAGACATAACTGAGAAAAAACGCTCTGAAGAAAAAATATACAACCTAGCACATTATGATTTGGTAACTCGCCTACCAAACCGTGCACTATTTAGAGAAAAAACCGAAATTGAACTCGAGCGAGCCAAGCGTGAAAAAAGTCTAATGGCTATCTTGTTTATCGACCTAGATCATTTCAAATTAATTAATGATACATCGGGGCACCCTGCTGGCGATCAGCTTCTACAGCATGCGGGGTCCAGATTCTCCAGCGTAATACGGCGCGAGGATGTTATTTCACGTTTTGGCGGTGATGAATTTACTGTCCTGTTACCGCATATTGAAGATAGCGAAGATGCGGGCTTAGTGGCTAAAAAAATCCTTAGCTGTTTAAGTGAACCATTTGTTCTGAGCGGGAATATGGAAATAATAATTTCAGCAAGTGTCGGCGTCAGTATTTACCCAGAAAATGGAGATAGCGTAGAATCACTTTTGAAAAATGCTGACAGTGCTATGTATCAAGCAAAGGCTCGTGGCCGTAATTGTATGAAGTTCTTCAGTAATGAAATGAACCGCCGGACAGAAGAGCGATTAGAATTAGAACGAGAGCTTCGTCATGCCATTGAAAATGGCGACTTCACGTTAAACTATCAACCAAAAGTTCGTGTGGATACCGGCGAAATCGTTGGTGTAGAAGCACTCATTCGCTGGACACATAAAACTCTCGGCAATATACCTCCTGACGTTTTTATCCCTGTGGCAGAGTCATCCGGGTTAATTGTCGGAATTGGAGAGTGGGTACTTATTACAGCCTGCAAACAGCAGGTCAAATGGGTTGAACTAGGTTACGAAAACATTACCATATCCGTAAACCTTTCTGCTCGTCAATTTAGGCAAAAGAATCTTATTGACATTATCGTGCTAGCTATTACACAGACAGGTATAAATGCTAAAAATCTGGAATTGGAACTTACTGAAAGCCTAATGATGGATGATGTAGAAGCAAGCATAAAAACACTCGAATCTATCCACGAATTAGGCGTTAGCTTGGCAATTGACGATTTTGGAACAGGTTATTCATCAATGGCTTACTTAAAGCGGTTTCCTATTGATAAATTAAAGATTGACCGAACGTTTGTAAAAGACCTACCCAGTGATACTGACGACACCGCAATAGTGGAAGCGACGATCGCTCTCGCCCACGCATTAAACCTTGGAGTAGTTGCTGAGGGCGTTGAAACACTTGACCAGCTGGAGCTTCTTAAAAAACTTAATTGCGAAGAGGTACAAGGCTATTATTTTAGTAAGCCATTAGATGCAGAGGCCGTACAAAAAAAATTCAATCATGTTTTTAATTAAGTTCGCAATACAACGATAAAGCTTAACGTCCAACACTACGTTAAGACTCAACGTTCAATACAATATTAGCACTTAACGTCCTATGAGCTGACGACATAAAAAAACCCGCATTGATAACTCAAGGCGGGTTTTATTTTTCATAATACTTTTGACCTAGCAAATAATGCGCAAAGAAACTACGTGCTCCACTTCTTTTAACGCCAGAATCACATCCTCATCAGGCTTAGTTTCAACGTCGAGTATGTTATAGGCTACGTCGTTACGGCTTTTATTAACCATATCAATAACGTTTACAGAATTCTCTGCAAGTATGGATAATATATTCCCCAATACACCCGATACATTTTCATTAATAAAAGTAATACGACAACCTACCGATCTACTCATTGAGGTATTTGGAAAGTTTACAGAATTACGAATATTTCCGTTTTCCAAATACTCGCGCAATTGATTTACCGCCATAACAGCGCAGTTCTCTTCAGCCTCGGCCGTACTCGCACCAATATGTGGCAGCGAGATAACTTTAGCGTGGCCGATAGTTCCAGGCATAGGAAAATCACAAACATAACGCCCTAATGCACCAGCATCTAAGGCAGCAACAACAGCGTCGGCATCAACGATAGCTTCACGAGCAAAATTTAAAATACAGGCCGTTGGCTTCATTGTTTTTAAAACATTCGCATTAATCAAATGTTTGGTTGCTTCAACCGCTGGAACATGTAGCGTTACGAAATCTACTTCAGCCAGCAATGCTTCCGCGCTTTCCATGCGACGTACTTCACTCGAAAGCTTCCAGGCAGCTTCTACAGAAATTGCCGGATCAAAACCAAGGACGTGCATATCCATAGCCAAAGCAACATTCGCCACCATTGAACCAATGGCACCTAAGCCAATTACACCTAAGGTCTTACCGGCTAGCTCACTACCTGCAAACTGTTTTTTCTTAGCTTCTAGTAATTTAGACATTTCGCCAGCATCAGTCATCTCACATAATGTGCCAACAAAATCACGCCCTTCTACAATCCCACGTGAAGCCAGTAGCATTCCTGCAATAACTAGCTCTTTTACCGCGTTAGCATTCGCGCCGGGCGTATTAAAAACGACTGTGCCTTTTTTTGTGTAGGCCTCAACGGGAATATTATTTACACCGGCACCGGCACGCGCAATTGCTATAACGGAATCAGGTAAATTTTCATCATGAAGCTTTTGGCTACGCAAAACTACCGCATCAGGTTGTGAAACATCTTCGCCAACTTGATAGTTTTCATCAAAACGGCTTAAACCTTTATCGGAAATTTTATTGTATGTTCTAATTTGATACATATTACAGTCTCGAGTTTGTGAATTAAGCCGCGGTTACTTCTTTATAGGCCCAAGCTAACCAGCTCATGAGTTTTTCTATATCTGCAGGATTAACCGTTGCGCCACACCAGATCCGAATACCAGGAGGAGCATCACGATAAGCTCCGATATCGTAAGCTATGCCTTCACTACCCAATAGCTTTACGATAGTTTTTACCTGGCTGCTATCAGCATTTAATGTCAAACAAACACTAGTATTAGATATCGTGTTTACATCTTGAGCTAACAACTCTATCCAATCATTTTCATTAACAAACTTTTGAATCACGCCTAAACTTTGGTCAGAACGGGCGATTGTTGCTGGAACACCCCCTATTTCTTGGACCCAGTTAAGTGCATCAATGTAATCAACAACAGCCAGCATTGATGGTGTATTGATAGTCTCACCTTTAAATATGCCTTCAATCAATTTACCGCCTTTAGTGAGGCGAAAAATCTTCGGCAATGGCCAAGCTGGGGTATAGCTCTCTAGGCGCTCTACAGCACGCGGGCTGAGAATTAACATACCGTGCGCACCTTCACCGCCCAAAACTTTTTGCCAGCTATACGTTACAACATCAAGCTTCTCCCATGGCATTTCCATAGCAAATACAGCTGAAGTTGCATCGCAAATAGTTAAGCCTTCACGATCGTCAGCGATCCAGTCGCCGTTTGGAACTTTCACACCCGATGTAGTACCGTTCCATGTGAAGACTACGTCTCGAGAAAAATCGACTTCTGCTAGATTTGGCAATACACCGTAATCTGCGATAGTTGTACGTACATCATCAAGTTTTAACTGCTTAACAATGTCGGTAACCCAGCCCGCACCAAAGCTTTCCCATGCCAAAACATCAACAGCTCTCTGACCAAGAAGCGACCATAGGGCCATTTCAACCGCACCAGTATCAGATCCTGGGACGATACCTACACGATAGCCTTCTGGTAAACCGAGTATTTCAGCTGTCTTGCTGCACGCTTCGGCTAAAATTTCTTTTCCAACCGCTGAGCGGTGTGAACGGCCTAGCATGTCTTGACGAAGATTATTTACATCATAGCCTGGTCGTTTACTACAGGGGCCAGATGAGAAGTTGGGGTTTTCAGGTTTAACTTCTGGGCGTGCATGTGTAGCCACATATTGTTGAGCCATAATTTCCTCTGTGTGAGTTTCCTCAGCGTGGAAGTGTGTTTGCGAACCGAGTCGCGAAAAAAAAACGTATTATGCCAGCAATGTAACCGTTTCACACAGAGCCAGAACAAAGTTAGTATAAATAAACGAGCTTGAGCTTTTGTTTTAATACATAAGTGTGTATAGCTTGCGCTGATATTTCACCGCTAGGGGGTCACTTTTACCGACCAATTGCAATACATCAAGGTAAGCTTTTCTTAATGCCCCCTCCAACGCAGATAAGTCTTTTTGAAGTAATGGATAAAGTAACTCAAGTGCATCTTTGTAGAGAGCCTCTTGGCCGTACATGACAACAAGCTCTAATGCTAAACTCAAATCGTCGGACGCAGCCCTGTAGCGCTCCTCTAGTGCCTCCACCTCAGAAGATTTTACATTCTCTCTCGCATGCTCTAACTTCTCGATTAATTCTCTGTATATAGCGTCTTGATCGGACATCATCACGGCGTCGAGTAGCGTCTTTGCTTCGTCTAAGCGCTTCAATTCAATTAGGCAGCGGGCATACTCAAAACTAATATCTGCCCGATGTTGCGAACTTTCGTATGCACGTTTAAGTAGCGAAAGCGCTTCTCCATATTCAGATACAAGACTATGAGCTTTTGCTTGTTCAAACTCGATATCCCACTGCTTGGGCAAATACTTGCTTAATAGCTCTCTTATGGCTGGCTCATCTTGCGGTCCACCAATACCATCAATGGGCTGCCCGTCCTTCATTAGCATGATCATAGGGAGGCCCTGCACGCCAAATTGCGAGGCAATCATGTTTTCTTTATCAACATCAAGGTTTGCCAGTAAGAATTGGCCGGCATAGTCGTTAGCTAGAGCGCTTAACGCTGCACTTTGCGTCTTGGATTCAGCATTCCATTCAGCCCAAAAATTCACCAACACTGGGCGACTCTTTGACTCTTCGATGAGTATGGATTGAGCATTCTCCATGTTTAAATCAACGATATGGTCGCTCACAGTAAACCCTCTTATTTAGCATAATTGTGATATCGATATTAGCCGCGTATAAGCTCTCAATACAGGACCTATAAAAGCCGCCACCAATGCGTAATAGTGACCAGCTAGATGGGGATTAACATTTGCTTTTACAAGGGGAAAGTTCAAATATGAACGTATACGGTGGGCGAATAGGAAAACTTACATCTAAACTGATAGGGATTGGGATTGAATAGGAATACTAAATAGTGTTAACAGCTATTTATTTAAGCCATTTATCTAAGCAATCTTCAATAGTACGATAATTGATCGGTTTCGTTACATAATCATCCATTCCTGCGGCAATGCATTTTTCACGATCACCCGCTAAAGCATTTGCCGTTAAAGCAATAATCGGTATCATACTTTTATTAATACCCGCAGCGCCCTCCCTAATTTTTTGACTGGTTTGATATCCGTCAAGAACAGGCATCTGACAATCCATGAATATCATTTTGTAGTCGGCCGATTCAAGAGCTAGCATATCTAGAGCCACCTGGCCGTTTTCGGCAACATCTACTTCCACTCCACAGTCCTCTAATAACATCACGGCGACTTCTTGGTTCGTCAGGTTATCTTCTACGAGTAAGATTTTGGACTTGTGGTCATCAATATTGACGACCAGCCTAGAGTTTTCTGTGTTCAAACGTGTATTTGACGCAATTGAACCCACAGCCGTTGAATCCACTATAGGTGAAGCATCCAATAGATTTAGCTTCCTCGATCCGTTGTAAAATATTTGAAAACTTATCGGTTTTTCGAGGGCAACTAGACCCTTAATCGATTTTACGCCTGAGGCGTCGGAGCAAAAAAGGAAAATAGGAATATTATTCATAGCCGGCAGTCGATATAAGACACTTACGATATCTAAGCCTGACCTATCGCTCAACCGCTCGTTCACGATTACAGCGCCGATACATCCCAATTCGAGAGCTCCAAGAACTGTATCAATTTTCAGACCTTCACTTTTAACGCACTGAATGGAGCCGCCTAAATATTCAACATAGCGAGTGATCATAGCCTCGTAACACTCATCATCTTCAATTAAAACATAGTTCTTCTTTTCACGAAGATATGAAGATACGGCTTCGTTTTTATGATCACCTTCTCCCACAATAAGGTTAAATGTAAATTTACTACCTAAGCCTTTAATGCTTTCTACATTGACATCCCCACCCATAAGCTCACAAATTTGCTTAACTATTGATAGCCCTAAACCCGTTCCGCCAAATTGACGCGTTGTCCTGGCATCTTCTTGAGAAAAAGCATCAAATATTTTTTCAAGCGATTCTCTATCAATACCCACACCAGTATCATTCACAGAACCAACAATACGGTAACTAGAAATTCCAGTAGCGCATAATTCAGCTCGAACTTTGACAACAATCCTACCTTCAGCTGTAAACTTTAAAGCGTTGCCAATTAGATTGTTAAAGACTTGGCATATTCGAACCTCATCACCTTTAACAACATCAGGAAAACTAGGGTCTAAATCAACAATAAGTTCAATATTTTTTTGCTTGGCTATATAATAAAAACCGTGACACAACTCGAGTATTGATTGCCGTAATTGAAACTCAGCAACATCCAACGTGAGCTTACCTGCATCTACCTTAGAAAAATCAAGAATATCGTTTATCAACCCCACGAGTGTTTTGCCGCTAGCACGGGCAATATTAAGGTACTTTTCTTGACCACTATCGAGCTTAGTCTTATCTAGCAGCTCTAACATGCCTATTACACCATTCATAGGTGTGCGAATTTCGTGGCTCATATTCGCCAAAAATTCAGCTTTCGCATTTAGAGCGGCATTTAATTCATTATTTTTTTTACGAAGTTTTTTTCGAAGGGCCGTCATAGATCGGCACAACAATGTAAGAATTAGTACGCAGCAAGAAAAGGTAAACCATACAAAAACCAGTTCTAACGGGCTACGCTCAACCAGAGAGTGTTCATAGCTGTAATAGAACTGATAAGCCTGTCCCAATACCGCATATGCAGCATAATACTTGTAAAGTGCTGAATAGAGTTGAAAAACACCAAACACCATTATGACGAACAGCAAGAAGTAGACAAGCTCTTGATAGTCCTTGAGCAAGCTCAAAGAAATAAAGCAACACGTAGTCGCCCAATACATTTGCGGAACGCTTAATGAAGGGTCTTTGAAGCGCTCAGACCACCCGAAGGCAACGGAAACGACAACGAGCCCATTCACACACCAAAAGCCCGTCAGTAGCACATCAAGCACAGCAAAATCGACCCAGAGATTTCCGAGCCGATATGAAAATATTAGGATTAAAGTAAGAACGATACCGCCTGAGGCCGCCAGCAAGGTATTCTTAAATCGAATATTTCGAAATTTATCCATTGTTATCCATTAGTCGCTATCACCGGATACATGGGCTAGTGAAGCTAATTTACTACGCTGTTTAAAGACAGTTACGCTGTTTCAAAATTAACTATAGCTTGGATTTTCTAAATTGGCAGAAAGCCGCAGAACTCAAGCGACCTACGTAGGCAAAGATCGGAGTCATATGGCAAGTTATCGCAAGTTATTTCTAAGCGACTTCTAAAGCATAGCTAAGTTACTCAAGATTGTATCGAATAAAAGATCATTTATATTAGACGAATAGGTAATATGGAGGCTTTATAGCGCACATTGATTCCGGCAGGACACCAGGCCAGCAAGTAAAGCCGCTCGTCAACTACAAGGTCAGCCCCGAGCGACTTATACCTTAAAAGTAACGTCGAAGCTCAAATTGGAAGTAGTCATCGTCGCGCAATTCGTATGCAACCGTATTTGATTCAGCCGCAAGAAAATACCCTAATTCCGCCTCAATCTTCCAGTTATCGGTAAGTCGACGACTCATCTCAACTGAAACAAAGCGATTACGATAATCCAAATCTTGACTTACGATAGCCAAAAATTCTGAACCGTCGATATCATTAAATGCCCAGCGGGCACCTAAGGCAATATCATTTTGTTGTTGACTTTGGCGCGCACCAATACGGTCATCGTATTGGTACTCAAAAACAATCCCTAGATCAGCATTCGTCTTAGCTACTGTAAAAAATGTGTACTCTAGACCAACGGCGGCGGCGGTATTCCTAGCATAATCTTTCTCGTCAATAGATATGGCCTCGCCTTTAAACAGCCATGCTCCTACGGTAGCTTGCACATCAACACCACTTTGTTCAATTTGCTGATAATGCGGCCTCAAGCCAAGTGGTGCTCCAGCTTGATCAGCTTCAACCATAAAAATCGGATTTCGATTGGTACCCGAAAAATGACTCAGGCCGATATCCCAAACACCAAGGTAATGAGACCAACGCAACGCAAAATCAATATGCTGCTCTTCGTTTTCATCTTGATATTGCGCTTCTAGCACCGGCAAGCTTGGACGCAGCCGCCCTGCTTCGCCGCTAAATTTTCGCTCGCGAAACATTGGCAGTACAAATGCTTCAAACGTTCCATAATCACTTGGCTTAACAAATTGCAACATAGCTTGCCCAAGCTTATCCTCGCCATCAATACCTTCAATGGCATCGTTTTGATTGATGATATCGACCAAATGTACGGATTCGGTAACCCCCCAAAATATTTTTCGCACACCAGCATAAAGCTCTATGCTATCAAAGCCCTTCCACCAGTAGAGTTCGCGCACATCGACATGGCTTCGCTCATCGTCTTCGCTGTCTAAGCGTACAAAACCAGTAAAGGCAATACGTTGGTCGCCATCATCAAAATCTTGGTACGTTTCGAGGTAACCAGACAAAGACATACTATTATCACTTTGCCCCGTATACAAAGCAGGTTCCGGAAACAAGCGCAATTCTGCTCCGACATACCCAGATGTCTCAATAGCATTTACAGTTGACGATAGAATAGCCCCGGCCAAGCCCATAAAAAGTTGAAGAGATAAAAACGAATAATAACGAAATAGAGCTAAAGCATTCATGGTCAAATCAATATCACAGCGAGTTAAATTGGAGGATAGTGTTGAAGAATATAGTTGGAAAGTAAAGTTGAAGAATATAGTTGGAAAGTAAAGTTGAAGAACAGTGTGTACAGCCAGTTCGCAGCACACACTGTAGGCTAAGGCCTCTACTTTACACGAGACAAACTATTTTTATTGAAATCCTTACTATTAAAGCTAATATCAAAATTCCAGTCAGTCATCTCTAAAACGGTACTTTTACCCGTCAAATGGTTTGTCATAGCCCAATTCTCTGCACGCCAATACTTCCCCTTATGTTGATTGTATTGACTCAACGTTAACGATTTCTTTAATGCGCCACCGGGATTATAGAATTCAATTTTAAGCGGAATAAAACGTACTTGATCAACCCAAACATTAATTTTCGAATAGCCCGATTTAGGATCTACTGGATCCAATTCATTGACGAAAACTTTATGACCGTCAATATCGTCGTCTCGCAGAAAATTGTAACTATATTTTTCAACTTCTTGAGAAGAGATGTCTTCAAAAGCGAATTCACTGTTCATGAATGCCCCCGCCTTATTACTTGAAGAGATACGTTTAGTTTTACCTAAGCGGGGCAAAAACAACCACTGGTCATCAGGACCTGCTTTATGGGTATGCGATAAGAATGCGGTTCCTTTAACATCACCTGGGTTATCAAAAACAATAATGGCTTTATCGCCCTCATCCAAAACTTCTAGGGTTCGGTTACGAATATATCGCGTCCGCTCATTGCCATGCTGATCGCGCAAGGTCATTGTCATACTATTTTCAGAGCTGCCAAATCCTCTATCACGTAAATCAACTTCTTTGGCTATTTCTAGACCACGCGCCGCATCGGCACAGGCATTGAATACGGTCATACTTCCCATAGCTAAAAGCGATGCGCCGACTATTCGAGTATATTTACGCATGATCTTTCTCCATTCCAGTTTGTTGTGTATTTGATGATGGTGATTCTACTACTTGAACGTAGCGATCTTTTCGGTCAAGTTTTAACAGTAGTACCGGTAGCAATAAAAAGTCTGCTATTAAAGCCATAGCAATAGCGATTGCTGTAAGCATGGCCATACTGGAGTTCATGCCAAAGTTTGACATAGCAAGAACCGAGAAACCACACACGAGTATTATTGATGTCACGACAATTGCAAGACCCACAGATGAAAAGGCGTAGCGTACAGCGCCCTCACGATCTAAGCCATCTTCACGACGCGCTCGTAAATACTTACTTAAAAAGTGTACCGAGTCATCTACGACAATCCCTAAAGCCATTCCCGTTACCATTGACACGGCCACATTAACTTCCCCTATCAAAATACCCCAAAGACCAAATGAAGCGGCCAAAGGTAATAGATTAGGCACTAAACTGATAAAACCAATACGTAAACTCTTAAGTGAAATCATTATTAATATCGAGATCACAATAATCGCCACGAACGTTCCTAACAACATACTGCGCATATTGGTAGCCGAGATATACGCGAACATAACAGACGGTCCCACACCGTAAGCCGTCATTTCGTTATTGTCTTTAAGCCATTTTTGCCCTCGTTCGCTCACCCGCGCTATTTCACTCGACGGCATATCCTTTAAGGTTACGATAATTTGCGTAGAACTCTTGCCGATATCCATTTGATTATTAAGATCTAAGCCTTCAGGTAACGATAGCTCGTAAAGCAATAAATATTGTGCCGCCATCTCACGATCGTCCGGCAACTTGTAATGACTTGGGTCATCACTATGCATATTTTTATTAATGCGCTTAAACGTATCGGTAAAGGAATTAACGTGTAGTACCTCTGGCTGACCTCGAAACCAGTCAACAAAATCGTTTGTTTTTTGCAAGAATTCAGGATCACTTACACCGTAATCTTCACCGGCATCTAATGAATATTGAATTTGATATATTCCGGTTAGGTTTTCATTCACATAATCGGTATCGTTACGAAATTCTATATTTTTACTAAAGTAACCTACAAAATTATCATCAAAGTGATTCAATGGTATCGCTGATACAAGCCCGATAGATAATACCGCAGCCGCGGCAAATATAATTCGACGCTTGCGAATAACAAAATCACCAATTCTGTCCATAAAGTTTGTATTACCCTTATCGGAATAAGCCACTTTGACCGGAATAATCGCCATTAACGCAGGAAGAAAGGTAACCGACAAGAAAAACGCCGCCATAACACCAACAGCTGTAATATTACCAAGATCGTGAAACGGTGGCGTATCACTAAAGTTCATGGATAAAAAACCAATCGCCGTCGTAATTGACGTTAATAAAATAGGACTAAAGTTTAAGCGCAAGCTATAGCGAATGGCGTCATAACGGTTCATGCCTTTGCGCATACCGGCATACATAGTCACTAAAAAGTGAATAGAATCCGCCACAGCGAGAGTCATAATAATCGTAGGCGCTGAGAAAGATGGCGGTGTAAGCATAATGCCAGCCCAACCACCCGCGCCCATACCCGTGCCGATAGCCAGAATCATTAGTAATAAAACAACAAATGTTACGGCCACACTGCTTGCAGTCGTGGCAAAAAACTCGCCCGCTGTTCGTGTACCTACTCCCAAAAAGATTAGCATCACCATCATAACTAAGACAATAACCGCGAACATCGCTGGAATAAGAGTACTCATGTCCAACATCGACGCTTCAAAAAACGCATTCGATAACATAATGATGCCCGTTAAACGAATCTCTACAGGGTAATTAGCTTCGATCTCCGCTTTTAGTGCCCGCGCAGCCTCTACTACCACTGGGTTAGCCGCGAGAACTTCGCCAGGAGTGGCTCCAAGTGCCTCATCAGGCATCTGGAAGGTGATATTTAATGCCGTAACGCTTGCATCGTCATTTAATAACTGCCCGACAAGAAAAGGCTCTTGTAGCGCAATCGACCTTAATTCAGATAACTTAATATCACTTAATGAGCGAGCATCTTCAACTAAATCGCCAACAATTAGATCATCTTCAAATGAACGAGAGTATTGAAAGTTGCTAACGGAATCCACTCTCAACACAAATGGGAATTTGCGTGCCTCTGCGGTTGCATCTTCAATAGCCGCGAGGACTTCTTGGTCAAAGACCTCACCTTCTTTAGGTGTGATAACAAAGACAATATTATCATTCTTCGTATACACCTTTTGCTGCTTATCAAAAGCAAGTAAGTGAGGATTATCGTCAGAGAAAAATACTCGATAATCGTTAGTTGGACGAAGATGTTGTGCGCCCACCAGAAAGCCTATACATACCACAATGGATAAGCAGGCTACCAACCATTTAAAGCGGATTATAAAATTTGCATACCGTGTTATGCCTGTATGCAAATTAGCGTTTTTTTCTTCCACGAAACGACTCCTGTAGGTTAAGTTGTTATCTAATTGTTCTAAAGGTTAATTATTTATGATTGATTAAAAATTGATGACTCAAAAATTGGTAATTAAAAACATATCGCAACTACATATCGCAACTACACATCGCAACTACACATCGTAAATACAAAGCGCATGATGCTGTTTATAGCGACAATAAAATATTTCTTTCTCTACGCTAGCGTTAGGCCCTCAGTGTCTCTAAGTAACGCGCGATCTCTTCTAGGCTTGATTTAAAAAGGTCGACACTTTGAATATATTTTGCCTGAGCTGTCATCCCTTGGATTGTGGCCGACAGAAACAAGGCAACTGCCGCAGGATCTATATCATTACGAGCAAACCCGCGCAGACAAGCGTCACTGATAGCCTTCTCTATTCGATCAGTAACAAGCTGATACATATCGATCGATTTTTGCCGAAAGCCTTCATCAACACCGG
Organism: Flavobacteriales bacterium; assembly: GCA_047638775.1. GTDB lineage: Bacteria > Pseudomonadota > Gammaproteobacteria > Pseudomonadales > Cellvibrionaceae > Agaribacterium. Next base: position 2,727 of record JBLIMQ010000052.1, on the reverse strand, counting down.
TCATTTCTAGCGATATATTCGTTACCGGACAGCCTTTTTTAAGATCACATTCACTAATTTCATCTGTTTTACATAAGAATTTTTGTTGAAGCTCTGAAATCGGATCGTCACTATCAGCATAATCAAATTGCCACTTAGAAAGGTATTGCTGAGTAAAAACTTCATCAAATACTGAGTAGCCGAGTTCTTGTTTATTCTTAAAGTGATGATATAGGGCACCTTTAGATACCCCGGCTCGTTCTAAAATCACAGACAGGCTGGCGTTTTGAAAACCTTTAAGCCAAATTTCTTCGGCGGCAACCGTAAGAATCTGTTGTCGTGTAGCTTCGGGATCTCTAGGAGGACTCACGTTCACAATTACTCATTAAAATTCGATTTCCAGATACTACAGACCAACCGGTCGGTTCGCAATAGCGTAGTTGTGCAAAATTGCGTCGCAAGGTGCTTCATATACGAATCACAAAAAATCTTACCAAAGTGCAATATGTTATGAAACACCCGAATGTAACGAAATATTTCAGTCGTATTATTGCAAATATATGGATCTCGTAAAACAATCTACTAGACTCGCAACAGAACTTCTATGCCGCTGATTTATATAGATATATATTAATTTACGGGGGATAAGCAAGGACAATAATTAGGGTTTTTTAGATGATTTTACATAATCCCAAAATGTAACAATTTACATCCAGAATTACCCTATCAAGCTCCACAAAAAGCACATACAATGCGAAAAATGGGCATTTACATAAGGTAAATACCTCGATAGAAATCACCTGTTTGGGTTGATCTCTTAGCATTTAAAATCAGTTTTTAACATTTATTTGTTACTCCACTACAATTCGCAGACGAGTAGCTTAGTTAAACTCTCTCCATCGCACCTGTACTTTAAAGGATATCTCTATGAAATTTGGTCACTTTGATGACGCGGCAAAAGAATACGTTATCGACAATCCTAAAACTCCTTACCCTTGGATAAACTACTTAGGCAACGAAGATTTCTTCGGACTAGTATCTAACACAGGCGGCGGTTACACCTTTTATAAAGATGCGAAATTCCGCCGCCTTACCCGTTACCGCTATAACAGCACGCCTACCGATAATGGCGGCCGTTACTTCTACCTAAATGACGGTGGTGATGTTTGGTCACCAGGCTGGAAGCCCGTTAAAGCAGAACTAGATAACTACTCTTGTCGTCATGGCATGAGCTACACCAAAATCACCGGTGAGCGTAACGGGGTCGAAGCTGAAGTTACATGCTTCATACCTTTAGGTACTTGGGCCGAGATCCATAAAGTTCGCTTAGAGAACAAAACCGACAAACCTAAAAAATTAAAGCTTTTCTCGTTAGCTGAGTGGTGTTTGTGGAACGCAAATGACGATATGACCAACTTTCAACGAAACTTCTCTACAGGTGAAGTGGAAATTGATGGCTCAGCTATTTACCACAAAACTGAATACAAAGAGCGTCGTAATCACTATGCTTTCTACTCAGTAAACTCTGAAATCCAGGGTTACGATACCGATCGAGAAAGTTTTATTGGTTTGTACAACGATTTCGATAAGCCCGATGTAGTATTTGATGGTGCACCTAAAAATACTGTCGCTCACGGATGGTCACCAATTGCTTCTCACTACATTGAAGTTGAACTTGCTCCAGGCGAGTCAAAGGATTTCGTATTTGTATTGGGTTATATCGAAAACGATGCCGATGACAAGTGGGAATCTAAAGGCATTATCAACAAAACCAAAGCCAAAGCCTTAATTGAACGTTTTGACACTACTGCTAAAGTAGACGCAGAATTAGTCAAGCTTGCAGACTATTGGGAAAACCTACTATCTACCTACGAGTTAAACTCTGGCGATGAGCGCCTAGATCGTATGGTTAATATCTGGAACCAATACCAGTGCATGGTTACGTTCAACATGTCTCGAAGTGCTTCATTCTTTGAATCAGGTATTGGACGAGGAATGGGTTTTCGCGATTCAAACCAAGACTTAATCGGCTTTGTACACCAAGCGCCCGATCGCGCGCGCGAACGTATTCTTGATATTGCGGCTACGCAATTTGAGGACGGTTCGGCCTACCACCAATACCAGCCACTCACTAAACGCGGTAACGACGAAGTTGGCGGCAACTTTAATGACGACCCATTATGGTTAATTCTTTCTACAACTGAATATATCAAAGAGACCGGCGACTACAGTATTCTTGACGTAATGACGCCGTTCGACAATGACGAAAGCAAGTCCAAGCCACTCTACGATCACTTACGCCGATCGTTCTTCCACACGGTAGAAAACTTAGGTCCGCATAATCTGCCCCTAATTGGCCGAGCGGATTGGAATGACTGCTTAAACCTTAACTGTTTTTCTGAAGATCCAAACGAGTCATTCCAAACAACCGGCAACAAAATGGGCCGCACCGCAGAATCATTAATGATTGCGGGTCTTTTTGTTCTTTACGGTAAAGAGCTTGTGCGTCTGTGTAAGCAAATCGGCAAAGACGACGATGCGGTGGAATACCAAGGCCATGTTGACACCATGATTGCCAATGTTAAAGAACATGGCTGGGATGGCGACTGGTACTTACGTGCATATGACTACTTCGGCAAGAAAGTTGGCTCGAAGGAAAATGAAGAAGGTAAAATCTTTATTGAGTCACAAGGCTTCTGCGCCATGGCTGAAATTGGCAAAGAAGACGGTATGGTTGAGAAGTCGCTC
>JBLIMQ010000051.1:0-28288 GCA_047638775.1 Flavobacteriales bacterium | reverse complement strand
GAGGTTAGCGAGGTTAGCGAGGTTAGCGAGGTTAGCGAGGTTAGCGAGGTTAGCGAGGTTAGCGAGGTTAGCGAGGTTAGCGAGGTTAGCGAGGTTAGCGAGGTTAGCGAGGTTAGTGAGGTTAGTGAGGTTAGCGAGGTTAGCGAGGTTAGTGAGGTTAGTGAGGTTAGTGAGGTTAGTGAGGTTAGTGAGGTTAGCGAGGTTAGCGAGGTTAGCGAGGTTAGCGAGGTTAGCGAGGTTAGCGAGGTTAGTGAGGTTAGTGAGGTTAGTGAGGTTAGCGAGGTTAGCGAGGTTAGTGAGGTTAGCGAGGTGTCACACGCTACTCTTGAAGAGTACAGGAACCCAGCAATATGAAACGCAACGCCTTCATAGATCATATTCGAATTGTATTAACCGCTTTAGTCATTTTGCACCACACCGCAATTGTTTATGGCGGCGGTGGGAGCTGGTACTGGGTACAAGAAGAACAATTCACTAACCTGTCGTTACTATTTTTCAATGTCGTCAATCAGTCATTTTTCATGGGTTTCTTTTTTCTATTCGCGGGTTATTACACGCCAGCCTCATTCGCACGTAAGGGCATAAAACGTTTTTGGGTCGAGCGGCTACAGCGACTCGCTGTGCCGCTAATGGCGTACTTCTTCATAATATCCCCAATAACCAAGGCTCTGGCCCGGCGTAGCACAGACCAACCATTTTGGGCTGAACTGGTAAATATGGTGCAGTGGCAAGAATTCGAGCCCGGGCCCCTTTGGTTTGCCGAGGCCTTACTGATATTTGCCGCGCTTTACAGCCTATGGATACTGATACGCCCAAAATCACTGAAGAAACTGTCCATTTCTCGCATCCACCATGGCTGGATTTTGTGTGGAGCATTAATAATCGGACTTGTGACGTTCCTGGTACGTTTGTTAATTCCTGTCGGCGAAAATTGGGGCTTTCTACAACTGGGCTATTTTCCACCTTACGTGCTGTTGTTCATCGTTGGCTGTGCACTGGCACAATCAAAAGGTTTGGAGAAAGTACAATGGCGAGAAGCGAGCCCATGGGCACTGGTCAGCGTCTTAGCACTAGGGATAATGGCGGTGCGCTTTACAGACATTCTAACTGAAGGGGGAATATTAGGTGGCTGGCATGTTAACGCAGGCTTTTACGCAATGTGGGACACATTCGCGGCAGTCGGTATTATCTTAATGATGCTCTGGGGGTTTAATAAGTATTGGTCCTCGGAACATCCACTGACTGTATGGATTGCTCGAAGAGCCTTTGCGACTTACATCGTGCATCCACCCGTTATCGTAGTTCTAAGCATGGCGGCACAAAGCTGGGCAATGTCACCGTTGCTGAAATTTGGTGTTGTCGGAACGCTATCTATAATCGGCAGTGTGTTTGTGGCGTCAACACTCCTAGCAATACCCGGTGTAAAGAAAATCATATAGAAGCTTTTAAAACCCTAAGTAGAAACATATAAAGGGCAGCCGTCCAAAGATATCATAAGGAGTAACTGCGGCAAGCCATTGGTTAATAAACTACCTCCCCCGTTTTACTTTGAGGTAGGTGAAAAGAAGATAAGGATGTACCGATTAAAAAACCTATCGTCCTTATTAAAAATTAGTTTGAAGGAGTTATGAATAAAACGAAATGTATAATGAATTTTACATCAAGATAAACATGGCTCATCGTAACTACGTACGATCTCCTTCGTAAGGCTAAACGCACTATTGTAAATAAACATGATAGTGAAAATTACTGGCAATTATATCTAAATAAATCTTAGATAGCTGAAGACATATTAATAAAACAACTATCTTATTCGATTGCCCTTTCCAGTAAATAGACCACCCCTAGAATTTAGAATATCTATTTATTGGAAGGAGCACATGTCTCTATGCTTCAGGTAATAAATATAGTAACGGAAGCGAACGGAATTCGTAAAAATATCGTCAATTAATATCTATTGATGTAGATGTAAACGCTTTAATCTATTGGTCGGAATCCCTAAGTCAGTAAACCCCTCGAGCAAGCCATATGCATTCATCATTTCGATATCTGAATCCTGTGAACTCGGTCCAGTTGGCCTAATGTCTTTATAGACATCACGTAATGCTCGCGTATAAGCAATATTTTTTATTCCTGCATGGCCTACACCTGAAATGGAATGTGCACGAAACTTAAGACCCTCGTAGTGGTGGTTATAGACTTGCATGGCATATTTGTAAATCGCAGACATCCAAATAGTATTTTCTTTAGCTCCATAGGCCAAGAACAGTGAGGTATCTAGTCGGTTAGTTAATTCTGAGTACTGTTCGTCAATATTAAATAGGGCTCCAAAATTAAATACGACACTCGGGCTCAGTGCTATATGTCGTGTGAAATACGAGGGGTCCTGATACATAGCCCACAGTGTAAATAGAGCTCCGTCAGATGTTCCAGCTAGGGTTCTATCAATAGAATCCGCTCGAAAGTTATTCCCGACAAAAGGCACAACGGTCTCTTTAATATATTCAAGATATTCTGGCCCGCCGCCTGCTATTCCCTCGGGGAACCCTTCAATATTCATGGGCGTTAGGTCATAAGTTCTACGGTTTGAAAAAACTTCATCACTGTCGCCGGGATACGACAATGCGACGATAATGAGCTCTGCGATTTGATTGTCGTAACGAAGGTTATTGTAGATACTATCAATTAATGGATAATCCCAATAGCCATCCAAAACATACAATACAGGATAATCTCGAGTTTCATTACCCGCTTCATGATAACTACTTGGTAGCCGTACAATTAATTCGTGTTCATTTCCGTTTGCGGAATATAGGGTGTAAATACTACTATTCATTAATGTAACGCTCGGCTCTGGTGACGTACTTTGACTAGCAAAGCTCCACGAGCTTATCGTCATGGTAATAATGAGTAGAATCGATGATCTACATTTCTCTCGAAATTTTGCAACCTTGTTAGTTAACTTCATTGATTTTTATCCTAATGTACTTGGTAAGCCTGTATGCCACTTTACGTGACGGTGTGTTGATCGATATTGCTAACGACAACAGCAATACAGCAATCACTATGCCAACACATAGGCTATTGATTTAAAACGATTTTATTGCAATGGGAACACGAAAAATCTCATTTTTGATATCTACAATCTCGAAATCAGGACTTTAAGGGATTAAAAATCTATAATCATTAGGACGATTATTTTCAATTTATTATGGGCTTTGATTCGACTACAAATGTAAATTAACGGAAGTACTTATAATCACGTTATGTACAAATCATCTAAAATAATTTTTCCAAGGTCCGACTCGTCGCAAGGAAAGAAATAGCTGTCTGGTTTGCGCTAAACGATCTAGTTGTTTGCTTATTGCAAACAACTAAGTCTAGCGTCTAAAGGTGGCGGTTTAGATCTTTGGACAATAGGCCCCTCTTTATGGGTGGGTACTAATTTGTATTTTTTTCGTCCTTTTTAAACCCGCGTGTAGAGTAACTAACATGACTCAGATAAATAAACATCTTCAAATCTTCACAGTCCTAATTATTACGCTGTTATTAAATGGCTGTGGCGAGCCGAAACTAAGCCCTATAACTCAAGGCGGAACAATCCTAGCATTTGGCGATAGTCTGACTGTTGGGGTTGGCACAAAGAGATCAAAAAGTTACCCAGCGGTACTCGCAGAGCTAACCGGATTAAACGTGGTTAATGCAGGTGTGTCCGGTGAAACAACCGATAGAGGCCTAGAACGACTTCCGATGGAGATAGATCGCACAACTCCGGACCTAATTATTCTAATTGAAGGTGGTAATGATATTCTTCAAAATAAGAAGCTTTCACACCTAAAACAAAACCTAACTCTGATGATTGAGTTGGCCGAAAATCGAGGCATTCCCGTAATACTGATTGGTATTCCAAAGAAGAGCTTGTTTTCCAATTCGGCTCCATTATATGAAGAGCTCGCGGAGCAGTTTAATTTGGTATATGACGGTAATTTGATTGCTGATTTAATACGTAGCCCATCGTTAAAATCAGACCAAATACACTTTAATGAAAAAGGCTATCGAAAGATGGCTGAGTCAATTTTTGCCTTGCTAGAAGATAATGGTGCCTTGCCATAGCTACGTTCTGCGGTAAGAGAGTCAAATAACAGACGTGAATTTTAGATTTTTACTACCCATGACATAATAAAATTTTGTACCTAATCTAAATAGACGTTCTACTCCATAGGTATTCAGGCACTTTAGACGATGATAAAACTGAAACTAGTGGTGATACTGTTACAAAAAATACCAGAAATATCAGACGATATTTTTAATAATAGAAGAAAACCACTTGCATACAATTTTACTAAGAACTTAATAGTATACGGCTTCAAACTGGCACTAACATTAGAAAATCACCCGTAGCTTCAGTGCTAAACTAAATGTTAGTCTAATTTAAAAAAGATAAGTGGAGTAGATGTTTCACTACGTAAGATAAATTCTCAAACCAGTACGGGGTTCTAAATGGATATGAATACTATGATATGGGGCCTATTTTTTGGCTCAATAGGGCTCGCCTATTTCGTTTATGGCAGGAAACAGTCTCACCTTGTCGCTAAATATACAGGTATAACATTAATGGTATACCCATATTTCATCACCAATACTATAGCTTTGGTTATTGTTGGTGTTATCTTGTTATTTCTACCAAAATTCTTAAAGATATGACTTAACAGTAATTCCAAAGTAAATAATAGCGAATGTATGTGTGCCTACAGGCAACCCTCGTTATACCGTTCTTTACCTTCAATTTCACACTCACCATCGATACACTCGGCAAGATTATTATTGAAGCTATTCGTATTGTGATCAAACACTTTGAACCAGCCTCCATCGTCCCAAAGTACTGTGGCGATTCCTTTTTTTGAAGCATATTCCTTATCAAATTTTGAATACCATAAGCGAATGTTATTGCAGCGCATTTCACCGTAACGACTGCCCCAACCAACACCCCATTCGCCGATAAATATGGGCATATTGTTACCTATAGTTTTCGACCACTCAATCATGGTGTCCATAGGTTCGCTGATATTTTCATCTGTCCATTTATCAGCGTAATCACCTTGGCTATCTCCGCTAAACTCCCAAGGATCGTAATGATGGAAGGTGGCCATCAAATGGCTATCTTTACCGCCACCCACTTGATCTAGGTTAGGCCAGGTTTTGGCCATTTCACCCGCTGCGAACCACTGGTTCCCGCCAATGGCAATTAGACGGTTTTTATCATCAATGCGAATATTTTTATATGCTAGTTCAGTCATTTTACGCAAATTTTCCGGTAGCATTGGGTCCGTACTCGTCAAATGCGGTTCATTCAATATTTCAAAAATTAAACGATGGTCGCGTTCTTTAAATATGTCGCTAATATCATGCCAAAGCTGCTCAAGTACGGCAGCTCGATTTTCGTCTTTTAGGCGTTTTTCATGGTGCGCATTAAGCACTACATACATACCAGGCTTACTCAAGGCGTAGTCAATCACTTCTTTCAAGACACCTAAGCGATCGCCGTCACGATGCACACGCCCGGTATCCGGGTTAGCCATGTAGACGTCGGCAATTTTCTCTGTCCAGGTCACAGGGATACGTATGTTCCTAAAACCACGATCATAGTAAGCATCGATTTTTGGAACAGCTTTCTCCATTGTAGGCGGGTGCTGGTCGCTTTCGAACATTTGCCCAAGGTTTACGCCCTTGCCCATTTGAGCAACAGCGTACTGGGCCGAAATGGTGACGCAATTATCAGGGCACACTCCCGGGGTGCCCGACTTTAAGGTGCTTTTTGCACAGCCCAATAACATTAATAACACAAGTCCGAAAGCAAAGCGTAAAATCATTATGACTCTCATTTCCAATTAATTGTTGAAGACTAAAACCCGGCTAGTTGGACCAATTTATATCCCAGTACGCCTACCACTGCGTTATAAAAATTGTGTGCCAGATAGATTTAACTGGACCTTACTGACAAACTTTAAGTGAGCCTCAATATATTCGTTTAGCCTAAGAGCTAAAACTAACTATAAAAATACCTGAAACTATTTACCTGAAACTATATATTAGAAGTATTCACCACTTTAAAACACTTAGCATCCTGACCAAATATCCAGGCTTATTACCACAGCTTTCTCGATCACTTAATACGTCGGATAAATATCCCGTGTAGTAGGCACGTCGGGCTCAAGCTTGATGATTTTATCTGAAGGATATTATCTAAGCGTTGGTGCGTCGTAATAGTGAGGGTGCTTTGGCAATAGAACAACCAGAGGAAAGGTGCTTCGAACTGTGGAGTGCTTTCAGTGTATTTGACAAATTTGCTAGCGATTTGGTATGGAATCAGCGCTAGGTACGCGAATGGCGCTATCGAAACACTAAATTGCTCATGACCTTAACGCACATCGTTTACCGTATTATGCGTTCTAAGCGTTTCTCCAATAACAGAACCTATCAAGTCGATAGATACATCGGAATACCGGAATAATTTATGTCTAGTACGATCAGTGGTAAAGGGCGCTGCCTTTGTGGCGAAGTCAGGTTTGAAGCAAATAAAGCAGCAAAAAGCATTGGCGCTTGCCATTGTACTATGTGCTTAAAGTGGGGCGGCGGTCCATTCATGGCCGTTGATTGCGGTGCCGATATTAGATTTGACGGACAAGAAAATCTAACCATTTTCAAATCATCTGATTGGGCCGAACGAGGCTATTGCAATAAATGTGGTAGCCATCTATTTTACCGATTTACTCAAGGCATGCAGCATATGATGGCTGCAGGTCTATTCGATGACAATTCAATGTTTACATTTGACCATCAGGTATTCATTGACAAAAAGCCTTCTTATTATTGTTTTTCTAATGAAACAACTGATACGACAGGTGAAGAGGAGTTTACAAAATATGCCGCTCTATCCGATTAGGTAAAAAACTTAAAACCTGCATGCCATTCACCTAATGTTCGGTTTCCAATGCACGGTTTCCAATGCTATAAAATCGTTTAGGTGATGTTTTTCCTAAATAATTGAGCGTCGGGAGGAGAATTATCCGTGCGTCACGTTTTCCAATTGCGTTAGGTTTTCTAACCCTATTTGCGCGTACAAAAACCTGAAAATCATAGAAATCACTCGGTTCGAATATTAAGCACGTTTTAACTTACGGCGTTCTGTCCACGCCAGTACGCTTAAATTAATAAGCAAACCTGTCCATATCAGTATGCCTATCACTGTGTCAGTCATAATTTCTTCACCCCAAATTAGCATGGCAGGGATGAATAATACTCGCTGCGTGGCCGGAGTAAGACCTGCGGCAACAGCCACCTTCATCCACGATTTATGGTGGCTAATATTACCCTTAATCGCAAACCATACAGCCAAGGGCATACTTATGATCATTAAGCTGCTCATGGTCACAATACCCGTATATTTCGCAAGTCCACCGTAACTTGGGTAGACGTTATTCATCCATAGGCCACTAAGCCCGATACACAGTCCGCATATCACTAGAACCCCACCCATGGCACGGTGCCACTTGGGCCAACGCAAACGTACGCGAGGGGCAAATTGAAAAGGCATTGAAAGGTTAAATACAGTTCCCGCAATTATGTGGACCATAATTGGAACAGGCATAGCGAAGTAGTGTGCCGAGGCCATATCACTAGCTTTACCTACGTCACCTGCACCCAGTAATGATAGCTGTAGGGCGCCAAATAGTACTGACACCAAGCCCAATACCAGTAATCCAACCGTTACGCCCCAGTTCTTCTTTACGTTTGTTAGCATCACCATTATTCCTACTTTCTGTGTTTAGGCCCCCATTATTGGCCGATTCACGCTGTATTTCGTCCGCGCGTGACAGCGCAGACTGCTATACAATCCGAAAACATATGATTTCAAGTAATCAGGCGCTATCACACCCATGCCACTATCAAGTAGTTACCTTATCCTTGCGGCCGCCGTTGGTATTATCAGTTTAAGTGCCGCCATGTTGATTGCGCGGATTAAGCTTAGTCAGGCCTACGCTATGTTGGGACTGTTTCTTTTATCTGGTGCGTGTGCGAATACCTTACCTTTGGTTACCGAACTGTGGCCAGATACCCGACAGTACGCTTTAGCCATAGTTATCCCTGCGTATTTCGCGCAACCAATATTTTTGTGGTTGTATGTTAAGGGTCTGTGTTCACCTACTCAGTGGCGCTTGCGGGGCACGTCAAAACATCACATGATTCTACCAATACTCAGCTTAGTTTATGCCGTTGTTATATTACTTGCGCCAAGCGGCGAGATTGCAGCTGGATTTGATGGCGATAAAGAGTCGATTTCTCCTTTAATTGAAGGTATATTTTTTACGACGTTCCTGCTGATGTTGGCTTGGATTGGATTATCGTGTGTCTACTTAGTCTTCATCATCCGTCGCTTATTGAATTACCGCCGTGCGCTTAAACAGCTTTTTGCGAGTACCGATCAGGTAGAGCTAGGCTGGCTACTAAGTGTAATTGTGGTAATTGCGCTCGCTTGGTGCGCGGCGTTGGTGTATTTAATACTAGGCTTTAACGGTCGCACCCACCTGATTGAGCCACAACTACTCGCTTCGTGTTATTTTGCCTTAGTTTGGGTTTTGTCATTCTGGGGTCTACGTCAAAAGCCGGGTTTCCATGATCGCTATATACACCGAGACGATAGTGCCCTCGAAGAGGTGATTAAAATAGCGGATAACCCTGCAAGCACCAGGAAGTATGCACGCTCTGGCTTAGATAAAGCCGCATGTAGCAAGATTGCCGAAAGGATAGAAAACGCCATGCGTAGCCGCGAGTTGTACCTAGACCCAACATTGTCGCTTAGCTCTCTTTCAACTGAATTAAGTGTTGTGCCTAATTATGTTTCTCAAGCGCTCAACGCGATCCTGGAACACACATTCTTCGACTACATTAATAAATGGCGTGTTGCCTATAGCCAACCACTAATTAGAGCTGGGGAGCAGTCAGTGCTCGATATTGCGTTGGCTTCCGGCTTTAATTCACGCTCGTCTTTTTATAAAGCCTTTAAAAAAGAAACCGGTAAAACACCAACAGAATATAAGGCCACTTAAAGCCACTAATTAGCGATAAAATTAACTGGGGGTAATCATTTTCTAAATCGTATTTATATTGTGTTTTTAAACAACTCCAAGCGGCTCATCTCTAGTACGCATAAAAATTGTTTTTATTTATTATGTATGACTCCTTGTATACTTTCATATGAAATCACACATAACACATAACACATAACACACGTATAATAATGACATCCGCTCTCAGTAAAATAGAAGACACTGTAAAAATAATTCTAGCCACGCAATAAGTACGCCACAGGTTTTATAGCGTATGATGAAGCCCTGCAAATTAATATGGAAGTTATCGAAAAATGAGAGGATACATATGCAATATCTATCGCAGGAAAAGACTATTTAGTCTTTTCCTCGTAACGGCGTTTTTTGCTTTATTAGCATCATGCACACATCAAACAGTCCATATACACCCAGATCATCTATCACAAAGTCAAATCGAACTGCTTCAAGCACGCTTAGATGCCGAGGGGCTTCGACACACTATTCGAAACAATAAGCACCCATCACCTGATTTGGGGAATTTGCTTATCTACTATCCTCAGAAAGGTAGCAAAAAGAACCTCGCAAAAATATATTCCGTTCTAGAGTCACTCGATATTTTCGTCGAAAATATTATGACTAAGAAGCTCTACAAACATGAATATACAAAAGGCAACTTCGGTTTATATCTCCAAAATAGCAATTTACGAGTAGAAAGAGTGAACATCTCGGAAATAGATTTTGACATTACATTGGGAGATTATGAGTTCTATAGCGTTGAATGCGAAACCGTTCTAGAATTGAACGAACATAAGTCGGTGCGGTTTGAATCGATTCCAACATACGAAGAAACGTCCGAAGGATTAAGTTGGCGTAAGAAACCTGATAAGAACGCATCACTGATTATTAAATACGCGAATGAAAGATTTCAGTATACACTATCGAATTTTGTAAGCTCTAATAACAATTCAAAGACCTACTCTACACGCTTGACTCCTATTGATTTCTATCGAATGCCGTTTGGTTGTCTCTACGAAGGCTCCTTCATTTTTGGTGGTTAGTAGCGCAGACCAAATTGAGAATAAGCCAATTACATCTACTTTGGAAATTATTACGCTGGTATACGACACACCCCAAAATATGCATATGATTATCAGAAAAAATTCAGGCTAAATATCAGTTCAAATTTTCGTCAAAAATCTGCACTAATTTTCGTTTATAAAGACGTGTATTTGTTGATACAAGAATTTAAAATTCTTTCTGACATTCGTTCAAATGCGTACTTTACGCGTTCAATTTATGCGAGAAGCTTTTAAATGTAATATCCATTCTATCAAGTCCGAAAACAAAATTTGACCCCAACCAATCTACTTTACGATTAATCTTTATGTCAGTCATTCTACTTAAAACTTCATGTAGTAGGGCGTCGATCTCCACTTTAGCCAACCATTGGCCCACACAAACATGATGGCCACCACCAAACGCCAAGTGCCGATTTTCTTTTCTAGATAAGTTCAGTTTATTTGGCTCATCAAATATTAAAGGGTCTCTATTTGCAGCTCCGTAATACATCACTAAACCTTGCCCTTCGCGTATATCTTGAGTGCCAATTTTGGTATCACATGTTGCACGGCGACACTGATAGACAACGGGGCTTATAAAACGTAACAACTCTTCACGCGCGGCGGGAATTCTTGTCACTAGATCTTCCATCAACCAGTCATATTGATCTTTGTTAGATAACAACTCGTATAGACCAACCGAAAGTATATTCCGGGCCGTATCAGTACCGCCGTTCAGTATCAAAGTATACTGCGCGAAAAAGTCGCGGTATGTTAGTGATTCATTATCAACTTTCCCCAAAAGTATCTTGGAACCAAGATCATCACAGGGGTTAAGCCGTATTTTCTCGGCTACCTCAGCAATATATAGTTCCATTGATGCTAAACGTTCGCGCAGCTGATCTGTACTTAATCGACCATTAGCAGAATGATAAATTTCTGTAAACTCGTATAACCTCTGTCCATCTTCTATTGGCAAGCCCATTATATCTGCTGTAACACATCCGGCCATTCGGCCTGCGACATCGTAGACAAAATCACACTCACCTTTATCAATTACATCATCAACAATCATTTTTGCGATGTCTTTTGCTCGAGCAATATAGTCTTCAGCGCTCCGCTTCGAGAAGCTTTTTCTAATCAATTTTCTATATTCAGTATGGTTCGGAGGATCCATTTCAAGCATAGACGGGCGATGTGGTTCAGGGTTGTCAGGATCAATCTCACCTAGCTCTACCTTACGCGACCATTCCGCCTTCCACTCTTCTGCTAAAGGTCCAAACCGTTCAAACGCACTAGGGTAAAGAATACCTTGAGTTGATGTGAATCGCTCACTGTCTTTATTGACCTCATAGACGTCTTTATATCGTGTAAGCGCCCAAAAACCAGACTTCTCACCTGACATATGCCAGTATATCGGAGAATTTTCTCGTAACCATTCAAATTGTTCGTGCGGCTGTCCACCGATATACGATTTCTCGCTGATAAGATCAATGTTCATAAAATATTTCCTTTTTTAGATAGCACACTAGGAAAAACTATATCCAAGCTCTTGTGCTAACGTGAGAGTTTTTTCTGAAAGTTGTTGGGGCAAATGACAATTTTTCCATGAATCAGAAAGTGTGGAATCAATGGTTTTATGTTTCATAATATTCGGATCGCCAATACCGCCTAGATTTACTCCCGAATTTTTATCATAGGGGTTAATCATACCGTTGCTGTACTCAACACCTAGGAACTCACATATCTGTGATGTGATTTTTTCTGGATTGGAAACAATATCTTCGTAGCGAGTGAAGTATTGACGATCACTCGGAATACCGGAAAGAAAATTTTTGATATTTTGATTTCCCGTCGTCCACCACTTTTCACCTAAACGCCAAGGATTTTCGTCAACTGGACCAAGCTTGTTTTGAGTAAGATTTTTAAGCCGCATCTTCACAAAAGAATTAATCATCCCTTGTGGGTGGCGACTCAAAAATATATATTTTGGGTTTTCAAATATCTGTTCCGCACGCGCCAACCAAGCGGGGTGGCAAGCATAGAACGGGGTTTTATCAACGATAATTCGATTTTGCGATTTTGCGATTAAATCCATATAAACTGACTCCGTAGAAACATCTTTTTCAACCAGAGTCATATAATATTTATGTGCCTCTTCACCAGAAATCTTCATTATATCCATATAGGCTTCTATGATTCCTGCTCGCATCCACTCAAAACCCAATTTAACAATTTGGTTTTCGCGTTCACGCATAGATTCAAATGGCAGTAGATGAAGTTCAGACGGCGAAAATAGCTCTGAGCTACCTGCGAGAATCAGCCGCGATATTGTCGAACCCGATCGAGGACAGGAAAGTAAAAATACAGCTTGTTTCTTCACTTTGTGTTCTAAAATCTTTTTCGACGTAGACCACGGCCAATTATTAGGCTCACTATCAAAATCTTTAATCGGTTTAGGGGCTTCTGGCTTCCAAATTTCATAATACTGATCAGAAAGTCGTATTGCCAACTTAGAAACACTATATAGATAGTATTCAAAAGGGTAAAAGTGTATTCCCAAGCTTTCTTGAATACGATTAAATAATCTGTAACGTATACCGCCAATTTCCTCTTCACTTAAGTGTAACTGGCTACACACGCTCGCAAACGTAGAGCTTATATCTACAGTTTCTTTAGGCTGTTTCAAAATGTCAGCTAGCTCATCTCGTACGAAGTACGCCAATGCGTTGACTGTATTCTTGTAATTCAAAGGAAGTAGTATTTTATGAAGTTCAATTTTGTTTATTTTGGAGATCATATTTTTGCTCATTTAATGAACTTACCATGTACAATTATTAGCTCCATAGTCACACGTTATATTTTGATCAATAGGGTGAGCTGGAGAATATCAGAGCGGCAAGATAACGCGTATGTTAACTGACATGGCCTATAACTTAATAGTAAGTGTGTTCTCCTTCGTGACGGAAGTAGTAGTTTTAGTAAATACTCCCTAACTAGGCCCACAGATAACTACGAGATATACAGGGGTTATATGGGACTTTTGGCGTCAAAAATAACACAGGAACACCCAATCCACACTATAGCGCATCGCATAATACGCCTAACAGGAGATAATGTTGATACCTAGCTCTCGATTCACCCTGCCCATCATTACGGTTTGTATGACATCGCTATCGGAACGATAGAATATACAACGGTAAGCCTTCGTCTACATTTCTAATCAAATTACTCGCAACTTTAAATATTCACAAGAACAAATAGTAAAGGTGAATACTTTTCAACCACGCGGTCATTTACAGTCAATTATTGTAGCGCTGCTCATGATGATAGATGTTACCAAATCGTTTAGATCATACATTACTCGCTCAAACGGAAGTAGTCGCTACTTTTATTACTACGGCCTAAGATGCAACATTTGCAATGTGTTTCGATACCCTTACACATCCCGTGCTTTCGCGCTCGACGATTAAATAACACTATATTGATTCACGATTTACCACTATCACTAGGAGATCCACATTGAAAAACGTCTACCAAGGTAAATGCCACTGTGGCGCCGTTCGCTTTTGCGCAGAAACGCTTCTGGATGCGCCCTTCACATGCAACTGTAGCTTTTGTGTTCGCAGGGCGACCACACTGTTAAAGGTAGATGTATCAAAGTTTGAACTAAAGTCTGGACAAAGTAATTTGCAGGCCTACGGCAATAGCAAATTATCCCGTCATCAATTCTGTAAATCCTGTGGCATCCAATGCTTCACGCATATTGATAAGCCCAATGGATCTTTCGTCGTGGTAAATGCAGGTTGTCTTGACGGTATAGATTTCTACTCGCTTAAACCCGTAATATATGACGGACTAAATACGCTATAACCGCCTAGGGAGTCGACCTACAGCGGCCAGAAGTACACCTTAGATGGAGTTAATATTTAACTCTATCTATCACATTTCAATATTTGCGCAATCTAAAGTAACGGCTTACAGATATTATGTACTAGTCATTAAGAAAAGGTATGAATAATTTTTTACGATCTGAACTCAGTTCGCATAGTATTGAGGCCAATATGGAGTCGCGTACCGCAAGGCAGAAGTAGCCCTGGGCTTGACCGACAGGGGAAACAATTTTTAGACCTTCTGCAATTGACGAAGCTATGCGGGAATTACTTAAAAGCGCTAGCAACCGTTACTTCTTAGAGAAGACACGCAAATGCAAAAATCCCAGGCAAATAATCCTTACACGAAATTTTGATGTATTTACTGTGACAGTTCCTTGATAAAGGCACTGAAGCGTCAACGCTCATGTAGGAGCCTAATTTACGCAATTGGCGCTTTCAATGATATTCGCTCTCAAACTATCAAGGTAGCTCCGTGAAAACCGTTTCAATCGTAGAAATTGTTTTTGTAGTTGTCGGTCTAGGCATGCTGATAGGGTCTTTCACTTTTTATATAAACACTAAATAGTTTTTAGCGACCACTCAGGTTACTCAAGGGATTGTAATTGAGTTCGGAATTGAGCGATTCCAAAACATACAAGCCCATTATTGAATTCACGACGCATGAGGGAGTATTGATTGAATTTACAACATCATATTTAAGTAACCCGCCGGCCTTTAATCGTGGCGAGATTATCGAAGTTGTGTATCCAGGATCATCTCCTGAAATGGCCAAGAGCAATACCTTTTTCTCACTTTGGGGTGGACAATTGATTCTAGCTTGCATAGGGACTGTATTATTTATTATCGGTTTCGACATTGTCATTGGGCGTTTAGGGCGCAAGAATGTCCAATACCTTAAGGAAAACGGTATTCCAATTACAAGTAAATTTCAAAGTGTCAAAGAAAACGAATCTCTTACCGTAAATGGGTGCATCCGTATAAAGTCATTACTCAGCGACAGAACCCAAAAAAAAAATTCTGAAATACATGTATTTAGTAGCGAAAATATTTGGTTCGATCCAAGTGAGTATATCAAGTGCAACGATATTACGGTTATGATAGAACGAGACAAGCCACAAAAATACTATGTAGATATCTCCTTTCTTCCAAGGCTTGCAGATTAATACGATCCTTGCTGTGGGTTCGATTTGAACCCCAGATTCGACAGCCTGAACATACACTCATAAGGACCTGAAATGAATTTTGAAGAAATGTCGGAAAATGACATTGTAGAAATTGCTACTCCGATAATGAATAACTTAATGCAAGCGTCTACGGATATCGATCACAAGCGCCATGTTCAAGATTTCACCGATCGAGCCAAAGCCATTGTCACTAAAGAGCACCTAGAACATGTTTGTGCCGTCTACCAATCTGAAAAAGGCATATGGTTAAGCCGCGAATTGGTGGCAGTTTTTCGTCGCCCAGATTCTGCAGCCATAATTTGGAAGCAAGAGGTTTCGAAGGCTAGCGGAGAATATGTGGCAGAAATTGTTCTTATTTACAGCGAGGGTAGGTTTTTAGTTGATCATGCTATGGTATTTTGAAGTCAGTCATAAGTATTTTCTTAAAACGGATTTTCTCCTAAATGACTCGTGGATTCACGTTTTAAGTACGCTCTATTGAAACCTAAACGCCTAGGAGCATTCTTGATAGTAGCGGTTTGTTCGAATGGTTTCAAAGTACGTTAGATTCGAACAAGATCGCCGTGCACTTTATCAAGCGACTCACTCCCGTACAAAAATCGCAATATACTTGCCAAGGCCCTTAAAGACGTTGGCGCTAGTTATCCGAAAACCTTCTCTATATTGCGACCCCCCCCTCCCTCCTAGATATTTGTCCACAGGTTTACCTACAATAGGCGACTGGGCTCATGCCGAGTTTTTCGATGACGATACACACACCATCATTCATGGCGTAATCCCTCGAAGGACATTAGTTCATAGGGAATAAGCAAGTAAGCTAGGTGATTTTCAATTAATCGCCGGCATCGAAACAGACGCATTGTCAATAAAACGTAAAAAATCTAATTAGAGATGAAAAATGAGTCTCCATTCAACGAAATGTCGTACGTCGATAAACGCACAAAATTACTTTGATAGGCTGATTAACCCGGCACTCTATATGACAATCACGTCGCTTTTGACGCAGAGTCGTCTAAGGTTTACACCGAATAAGTAATGTGTGAAATGAATACGCCGACGGCTGGGGCCTTAATTCCTCTGTTCAGGAAAATGCGTAAAAGCGCTGACATAACTCGCAAGTGTCGTATGCCTCGGTGGAATAAGTGCGTAAATTCTAGCTGTGATACCGGCTCACTGTCTCAACCCCTCAACCCCTCAACCCAAGGGTAAAGAATATCGTCGCTCTTGATGGCTCGTCAGGAATGATCAAATGTTTGTATTAAAAACACCTTAACAATGTTTCGTCCAGCTCAAGCTTCGTTACTCAAGAATTTATCGATTTGAACCCACCTCTGAAGAGCAATTTCGATTTGACAGTGCCTTCATCAGTATGGATTTTTTCAACACTACAAATCAACAGTAGTCGCATTGAAACCCCTTTAAGCCTTTGGAGAACTTTCATACAGAGGGACTGGCTATCGCTTGAACAGGATTCCGAATCAGCATTTTCAGAAACCTAACTTCATTGGCATTCAGGTGAGTAGGGCTTTTGATATAAAGGGTTCCGATGACAGTAGGCACGTATCGATGGCTGTCGATAAAAAACGCCTGACAGGCGCTTAAACATAAGCCCACAGTCAATTATTCCTTTAGCAACACTGAAAACCCCTATAGAAAATAAGTATCCGCATGACAATAACCTATTATGCTGCGCCCGGCTTATGCGGTTTTATCACCAAGCCTGATAGTGATGTCTCCTGTTGCGTGAATTTAAAGCTCCTATGGACTAAACAGAATATGTTGATTTCTATTCCACCGCAGATTCACTCACTGCGGGTCCCAATACCTACGAAAAGATCATAAAAAATTTGGTCGTTGAGCATACGGTGATAATCGTGTTTGAATCTACACAACAAGCGCAATCGCCCTATTGATAGCGGCAACCTTCAAGCCGGAAATACGTCACAAGTTGCTGTAACGCGGCAAACGTCATGAAATTAAAGTATTTGTTATGCGTCATGGAGGCATTCACGCATCGTCATTGTTTCGTCAAAGCCTACTCAGCAGTATTTATCTTTCTGTGGTGCCAATAGCATTAGGCCGAGATATCAAGGTATTTTAGGACTTGTCGTCGCACGGTATGCTTAAGCAGATAGGTCAAAGTGCTCACGATTCTGGTATGGTGCAGCTCGAATACGCTACTGCAAACAAATTGGATCACTAATAACGCGTACTATAGATGTGTGCATAAAGCAAACAAGGAGATATTTTTGAATCCCCACGTTATATTTTTCTACGTTTGCGTTTTCTTAAGTCAGCCCTGCATGTCTGCGGAGCCAAATTTCAAGCTCGCCACCGTTGGCGACGTACAGCTCGAATATATTGATATAGGGAAGGGCGGCCACACCATCGTTATCGAGTCCGGTATTAGCACCGGCATCGATTATTGGCGGGCACTATTACCCGAACTAACTCTTCTAGAGCAGCGGGTTATTATCTATTCACGCGCAGGTAATGGTCATTCGTCTACGGCAGGCGATGCTTCAATAAAAACATCCAATACTCGCTTACACGCGCTGTTAGAATTACTCGAAGCTAATACACAGCTCGTACTGGTAGGTCATTCATTTGGTGCCTTACACTCTAGAGCATACGCCAATGCCTATAAAGAACAGGTTATAGGCATGGTGTTATTGGATCCAAGTCACGAAGGGTTCCGCAAAAAATTAGTGGAGCTTGATAGAAGCTGGGCAGAAAAGGATGATGAAAAACTTAACTCGATGTTGGCTGACAACCAAGAGTGGAGCGTTTTACAGAGCCATTACCACAGCGCGACGCTGTCAGATAAGGGCTCCATTCGCGCAATACCTACGGTAATTGTCACTTCGAGTAAATTAGATAAAAGTGATTGGTGGATCGGCTATAGTGCGCAGGGGAAACTAATTTGGCGTGAGCTTCATGCGTCACTTATTTCAGAAAACCCAAATTCAAGCCATATTGTGTCGAGTTTAACAGGGCACAATATTCCAATTGATGCTCCAAGTTTAGTCAGTAGCGCCATCAATCAAGTAATTGAATTGAGCCAAAATTATAGCAACTAAAAATTGTACACAATAGAAACTTCTAAGGATAATACGTGATTCATCATGTCGTACTACTAAATTGGAACCCCGATGTTTCGGACGAAAACATTCGTATCGTTAGCGCAGGATTTCAACAACTACAAAAAAGTATTTCAGAAATACACAGTTTAAGTTTCGGGCCTAATATGGATCTTGAAAGCTCTAATTATCATTATGCCTTAGTGGCTCAGTTTAAAAGCCTAGACGATTTTAATATCTATACTGTGCACCCCAATCACCAGCGCTTTATGGATACTATCACCACGCCAATCGTAGCCTCATACGGGGCTGTACAGTACTCAACTGTAGATTAATAAATTTATCTTCTTTTACCGTCTAGTGTTTGAGGATCACATTGATCTCTAATGGGGAAAGCAACGGACTGCCAACCCGCAGAACTGGCTAGCATGCAAATGGAATTGCTTGAGAAATTTAGACCACCCTAATTTTTCATAAGGGCCGTAAATGCCTGTTCCGGCTACTAGTCACTAATGTTTGTTAAATAACATGAAACTTGGCACCCAATCCTGCATTTCATCGCCGTAAGTTGAGATTCCTGGCTTTATTTGCATTACAAATTTTAACCATATGTATAACTTGCTTGTTTTATAATCTCATCAGCAGCAAGTTACTGCGGCAAATCTTCTGAAAGATACCCTAATTGATATTGAGTCATTAAGTGAAGCGATTAATATTACGCTTAGCTCATCAACACGTGTTAAATATCAACATACAAGATTTTTAATAATGTTGGTACTTAACAGAATTTGATAAGCGCGGTATTTTCACGAGTGAGGCTATGGGTATATTAAGTTCAGTCAAAATTGCCTACACTCTGTCTGTTCAATTGGAATCCACCTATTTACTCGGCAATTTCTTAACTGTTTTTTAAATTGTCGCTCAACTAGCACTATATTTAGTGAAAGGAAATATCATGAAGTTAAACCTAGGATTTGCATGCATCTTACTTATACTTGTTTCCTGTTCTGGAGACTCTGGAAATAACGATATGCCAGGCGATGATATAGAAAGCACTGATATTAACGAGGATGATTTTAATATCGAAATCGCTGTCAAATCAGGCTCTAATGCTGTCGATTGTGGTCACTTCGAGCTGATAGGGTTTCGCGAAGGTGATAGCGGCAACCGGGAGGAAGTCGACTCTTGCCTCATAGATAATTTTAATGCGAATAACGCATTTTTTGCTATTTATGATAGACAGGGAATCGATTCAACATTAATTATGGCGATTACCTATAATGCCCAAAGCGAAATGCATATATTAAATTTTGATAGCAATATTTTTGGTGCAGCCTCCTTACTACCTGGTGGTCGTATTGTCTCAACACTTTGTGAGGCTCCCCTAGTTATAGTTGATGCAGAACTATTGGATGAGCCTTATTATCCTATTCACTGTACTACACCGTAGATGCGAATTAACAAACACTACCTAAACACTTCAACGTAACCGCGCCATATACATTCACAGCAGATCATCGATGATCAATAATTTCGGTTATACTCAAACCAGAAGAAAACGTAATAATAAAAACTTTACACAGGAATTTCTCGATGAGCACTTTCTTTAAACCCCAGTGTGTTTACATTTTTATTTGCGCATTATTGATTGGCTGCGGTGGTTCGGGTCCAAATGGTGACGAATATAACCCAACGTCTTATGTTCCCGATGAAATTCTTGTTAACGATTACCAGTATTTCGGTCGCCGCGAATTTGGCAAGTCCATTACGTCAAGCAATACAGGCGTAACTTATGGCTATGAATTATACCTACCGCCAGAATATGATTTAGAACTCGATCGCGCATTCCCTGTTTTATACATTACAGACGCTCAATTCGATGTTAGTTTTCAGGCTAAAATGCTGGATTACACGTCACTTACGCCAGTCATTATGGTTGGCATTACAGAAGGTCCGGCCGGCCGTCGTGGCACTGACTATACCCTTCCTGGAGCGACTACGTATTTCCGATTTTTTACTCAAGAATTTATACCTGCTGTGGAAGCCGAGTATAGAATTATTGCGGAAGACCGGACCTTTGAAGGAGCGTCTGCCGGTGGAGTTGCGTCACTCGTGATGATGTCTCTAGATGTTGAAAATCCGCCTATATTTAAGAACCACTTTGTATTTGATCCTTGGCAACCTAGTGCCGTTAATGGGCTTCTTAGTGTTCGTGAAAACCTAGGTGTACCGTTAAATAAAACACTTTTCATTACCAGTGCTAGCGGGGGATTTGAAAACAGTGTAAGACCTTTTACACAGAGCTTAAGAGAGCGAAATATAGACGGCTTAACTATTCATGAACGTGTTTATGATGTTGGGCATACCGACATCACTTGGGCATCCTTATTTTCTGCGTTAAATGCAGTATACGATACAGAATAATACCAACATACATAGCGGCTTGTAGCCGTTATGTATGTTCGCTAGAGCGACCGAAATCCTACCGAGCTGGATATCAATTTATGCATTAATACTTACTTAGTAGTTACAAGTATGTGTAGTGAGTAGGTATGCATAATAGAAAACTATTTTATATAGAGAACCCTTTATTTTATGATCACACAAAACGAATTTGTACAGCTACCAACGCCAACTGGTGTTATGCGATCACAGGTGTTTCGGCCTGCCGCTGACGGTAAGTTTTCTAGTATTATTTTTTATTCCGAGATTTTTCAGATCACTGCACCGATTGCGCGTTCGGCAAACATTCTTGCCGGTTTAGGTTTTGTTGTCATCGTTCCTGAAGTATTTCACGAATTAAATCCATTGGGCACGGTACTTGGCTACGATGATGCTGGCAAAGATAAAGGTAATAACGATAAATGGGAAAAACCTTTAGAACAGCACGATAGCGACACGCAAGCTATTGTTGATTTTGTGCAATCACAAAATTATTGCTCTGGTATGCTCGGCGCAATGGGCGTTTGCATAGGCGGGCATTTAGCATTTAGAGCCGCGCTAAATAAGCAAATTAAAAGTGCATTCTGTTTATATCCCACCGATATTCATAGCAATACAATGCCAAGTGAGGAGGGTAATAATACCTTCGAGCGTGCCTGCGATATTGCCGGTGAAGTCATGTTAGTTTTCGGCAAGCAAGACCCTCACGTTCCAGTCGAGGGACGCAAAAAGCTTTACCTGCACTTTCAAGAAATCGAATTGAATTTTATATGGCTAGAAGTAAACGCCCAGCACGCCTTTATGCGTGATGAAGGAGAACGTTTTGACCCAGCATTGGCGCTAGAGATGTATGCCAAAGCTCAGCAATTTTTCCTTCGCACTTTGCACACTTAAGCAATAGCTTATGACATAGCGACAAAGATGTAGGGCATACGTAATGTATTGCGCACGCCCTTATAGTTAACACCTTAATTGCGTTCGCCTACAGCAGGCTAAAACGACTATGAATCGACTATGAATCGGCTGAAAGACCAATGATTTCGGCCGCTGTTAACCCTAAGGACGTAGCGACCATATTGAAGAAAGCGATTTCTGGTTCAGTCACTTTACCATCCGCTGAAAACACATCTATTAGTGCTTTTAATATGGCCTGGTTTTGCTCAAGGTCTAACTGTGCTGCCGTAGCGGCCAAATACCTATTCAGAGGCGCCGCTTCAAATAGCTCGGATGAGGCAGCCACACGAATATCGGCCGAACTTATCTCTTCATCAAAAAGTTTCACTAATAGAGCTTGAACAACTTCTACTTCTGGGCCTGTTGTCACAAGGTCCGCTCTAGTCGCTCTAGCTAAGGTCAATAAGGTCACTTCCTTAAAAAGCTCCTCCTTGGCCTCTGGACTACTCGTACTACTAAAGAGGTTCATTACGTGACTTAGACTTGTATATGACATTTCCATTCCTAGCTAGATTTGATGAATTGGGTATTGGCGGTAATCGCCGTTATGGCGCAGTATAATCTTTGTTATAGCAGATCTGTCAATATAGAAAATCGACAAAGCCCAGTAAAGTGTATTTTGTCACCCATTAATACAATGTGCATGGCTAAATTGTGTTCTAATTTACCCATAATTGCTCAAATTCGATAAGATTTCGTTGCCTTTTAGTTACTAGATACGCGCAAGCTAACGAATAACTAGCTACGGAACCAAATCACGCAAATCACGCAAATCACTTAAACTCTATTCATATTAGCCACCATGCCAGAAAATGCAATCATCCCCTTAGACACTCGTACGGAAATACTCCGTCGCATACGTTCAGCCGAGCAAGAACATGATGTTCGGGTCCTTTATGCTATTGAATCAGGTAGTCGTGCCTGGGGGTTCGCCTCTCAAAATAGCGATTTTGATGTACGCTTTGTTTACGTGCGACCAAAGGAATGGTATTTGAGTGTCGATTTGGAGGATCGTCGGGATGTGATTGAATACCCTATCGTTGATGAGATCGACATCAACGGCTGGGATATCCGCAAAGCGCTAAAGCTATTTTGGAAATCAAACCCGACCATCATTGAATGGTTACAGTCACCCATTATGTACATTGACGACGGTGTGTTTTCACCTGCGGCTAGATCTTTAATCCCTGATATTTACTCCATAGAAAAGGGCATCTATCATTACCGAAGTATGGCTAAAACCAATTACAGGGGCTATCTAAAAGCAGATCGTGTTCCACTTAAAAAATATTTCTATGTATTGCGCCCTTTACTTTCCATAATGTGGTTAGAAAAAAAACGTTTGCCAGCCCCCACGGAGTTTCTCACACTACGTGCGCTCGTAGAAAACAACACCGTGCTAGATCGAGAAATATCGTATTTATTGGCCCGCAAAATCGCAAGCCAGGAAAAGGAAATTGCCGCAAGTATTCCGGTTATCGACGCGTTTATCGAATCCGAACTCGAGCGCTTAGAATCCCTGACGTTAGACAGTACACGTAAAGACTGTTCATTCGATTCACTAAACACATTAATGTTACAGATCTTAGATCAACACTAGCTCACAAAATAGCCCACCACGCTAAGGAACAACTAAATGTATACAGCCGTTATCGAATTTTGGTTTAAAGACATCGACAAATCACAGTGGTGGGTCAAAGACGAAAATTTTGATAAGCTGATTCACACTCGATTTCTAGATCTACATAAACAAGCCATTAACTGTGAGCTTTACGAATGGCGGAAAACCGCTCTTGGCCGATTGGCTGAAGTTATCGTCTTGGATCAATTTTCACGAAATATTTACCGTGATATGCCACAAGCCTTTGCTTACGATGCGCAAGCGCTCGTATTGTCGCAAGAGGCTATCGCAGGAAACATTGATCACGAGTTAAGCCTAGAACAGCGCAGTTTTTTGTATATGCCGTTTATGCATAGTGAATCGGCTGTAATTCACAAAAGAGCTGAAGCCATATTTTCTGATTTAGGTGTTGAATCTACGC
Organism: Flavobacteriales bacterium; assembly: GCA_047638775.1. Classification (GTDB taxonomy): domain Bacteria; phylum Pseudomonadota; class Gammaproteobacteria; order Pseudomonadales; family Cellvibrionaceae; genus Agaribacterium. The sequence continues at coordinate 4,525 of JBLIMQ010000051.1, read as the reverse complement.
TTAAGTTTGAACAAAAGCATAAAGAAATAATTGATCGATTCGGTCGTTATCCACATCGCAATAAAATTCTTAATCGTGAATCCTCAGAGGAGGAGCGTGTATTTCTAACGCAACCAGGCTCTAGCTTTTAGCGTCGTGAAAACACATTATTTAAAATCGTTAACATTACACATATAAATACAGTCTGTTCATTCAAGGAATTTAACTCGATGCGAAAAATTACTGGCCATTGTTTATGCCATTCAGTGGAGTACTCCATTGCCGACAGCTTATTATACAGCGGCTTCTGCCATTGCTCTGAGTGTAGACGGTGGACAGGCTCTGCTTTTTCAGCGACATGTGGCGTTAAGGTCGATGATTTCCAATTAATGAAAGGTAAAGAGTTATTACGAAGTTACAAAAAGGGCGAACACTCAAATTCTCATTTCTGTTCTAAATGTAGTTCTATAGTTTTCGGTGATGTACCGGCCCATAATATGACTTTTGTATTCCTGGGTACGCTAGATGAAGCCCCTAGCCTTAAACCTCAGTGGCATATCTATACGGGATCAAAGGCTGACTGGTATGAAATAAACGATGATCTACCACAGTTTTAAAAAGCACCTAGCTAGAAAAATTTTGCTTCGATACAAACTTATAAATACAACCGATGACTTCAACATACTGTATACACTTAATATTTATATGCGTAGGAAATCGCAACATGAAAATAGTTAGAATGGCTTTACTGTCACTTAACCTTAGCTTCGGTCTTAGCTTCGGTCTTTTTTTTGGTCTCGGCATTAGCCTCAATGGTCACGCGCAAGTGGGTGAATTAAGAAACTATCTAAACGATTCTGATTTTAACGACAACTACTGGAAGAATTCGACTCCAGCAGCAGAAGGCCTGGACACAAAGCGATTAGATGAAGCCCTAGAGTTTATTCGTGAAACGAAAATGGAACTGCACAGCTTCACCATTATAAAAAACGGAAAGCTTGTTTTTGATTATTATGGCACTGAAGAGAAAGATTCGAAAACTATACAACGTACGCCTGCACATACTCATACCCTATATTCCACCACCAAGACCCTAACGTCTGCACTAATCGGTATTGCCATCGCAGAAAATACTTTAAGTGGCGTAAATCAAAAGGTACTGCCTTTTTTTGCAAACGATTCAATTGAAAATATCACTGACGAGAAGCGCAACATAACAATAGAAAATCTATTGACTATGCAGTCTGGGCTTCAATACAAAGAAGGCGAACTCGACGCACTATTTAATAGCAATAGAGCCTCTGCAACTGAATTTTTAACACGTCCATTAATACACAAACCCGGCAGTCATTGGAATTATAGTTCTGGTGACAGCCAAATTCTATCGGAAATAGTCCGCCGCAGTACTGGCAGCACACCGCAAAATTACGCCTATAAAAAATTATTTAAGCCACTAGGTATCAGAAAACCTCAATGGTCCGCTGATAAGAGTGGAACCAACTACGGAGGCTGGGGCTTGTTTCTTACGCCGCGGGATCTAGCACGAGTCGGCTATTTATACCTTCAAAATGGAAGATGGGAGGGGCAACAACTTATTCCCCAAACATGGATTGCTGACTCAACACAGGCCAAAGTTAAGTCGGCATGGAGCGGTCACTATGCCTACCATTGTTGGGCGCCAACAATAGGCGGCTTTGCTACACAAGGTTATATGGGGCAAAACATGTATGTCTTTCCGGATCGAGATTTAATAGTCGTATTCACCGCTAATCTGGACGGAAATACTGCTGACAGTACACTGAGTGATCTCGTTCGCGATTACATTTTGTAGGCGATCGTAGGTAACGTATTTGGCATCAATTTCCAAGGCCCAAGGTGCTTTAATTGCTGTGGGCCTTAAAATATGCCATTTAGATCACACACTTTACTTCACCATATACAGACATTAACGACGCGTACAAAAATTCACTTTAATTTCTCGTATCCAAATATATCAACAGAGTTTTGTCGCTCGCTAGTGAAACCATAGCCATCTTCACCGCACTCTTAACTAGAGCTCTCAGCACCAAGCACCAAGCACACTGCACACTGCACTCCCAGCCACTCCGCCACACCATACTTAATACCTGATCAGCCTATGCGTTTTCTGATCACATCCAAGCGTTTGTTGAAAAACTAGTCAATGACCGTATACTCCCTATTGCAACACCAAATAAAAACAAAAAAACACTTCGATAACTATCGAAAATTCATGTTTGCGGATAGACCACAGTTCCATTCCAATATTGTTCTGATGATCCTTCCGAGAGATCTCTCACCTGTTTAACGAGAAGTCTCAAAGCGTACGCTTGCTCTAAAAGTTTCTGAACCTATCACCCTACAGGACAAATCCGTCTACGGATTATCGCTCTTGTATGGCGTATTTAGTCGGCTTAAAACATTATTAGCGCAAGTCGTATTTCAATATTGGGTTACGGCAATTAATGCATTTCGCTTCTATTCAATAGAAACGCTTTTTCTCGCTTAACCCTATCAAAACTAATTGATTAGGGAATTTCACAATGAATATCAAACCCAGTAAAACACTACTCACGGTGTGTTTTGCGTCTTTACTATCTACATTATCGGGCGGAAGTAATGCGCTTGTATCAGGAGTGGCCGAAGCAAATTTGGCTATACAAAGTAGCTGGGGTAGTGGTTATTGCACCGATGTCGCATTAACCAACAATGGCTCCACAGACATTACAGACTGGAATATTGAGCTAGAGCTCAATCAAGCCAGTATTAACAACTTCTGGAGTGCCTCTATAAGCGGAACAATTGCAATCCCAGCAAGTCACAATAAACGTGTGCAACCAGGATCCACCGTTACTTTTGGTTATTGCGCCAGCACATTTGGTGATAACGCAACACCGTCAATATTAAGCCTAAACATTGTCGGTGGAGGAGACACGAGCTCATCAAGCTCGACTTCGGGCAGCACCACAACAAGTTCAACCACCAGCTCAACAACTAGCGGGTCGACAACTTCTGGTGGAACCACAACTAGCGGCTCGACGACTTCCGGCGGAACCACAACTAGCTCAACAACTAGTGGCTCGACTACCGGAGGAACTACAACCAGCTCTACAACTAGTAGCTCGACTACCGGTGGAACTACAACCAGCTCTACAACTAGTAGCTCGACTACCGGTGGAACTACAACCAGTTCGACAACAAGCGGCTCGAGCACCGGTGGAACAACTACCAGCACAACGTCTAGCGGGTCGACTTCTGGCAGCACAACAAGCGGCGGTCAGTGTGGTACACAATGTGATTGGTACGGTGAAACACGACCCATATGTACCACACAAGACTCAGGTTGGGGCTATGAAGACAACCAAAGCTGTATTGGTGTAAATACCTGTAGTAGCCAAGATGGCAATCATGGGGTGATAGACAGCTGTAATAGTACTTCGAGTAGCGGTTCTACCAGTAGTACGACATCGGGCAGTACCAGCTCAAGCACTGGTTCAAGTACCAGTTCAGGCAGTACTACATCTGGTAGCACCACATCTGGCAGTACAACATCAGGTGGTACTTCTTCAACAAGCACCTCATCGACTGGCAGCACCAGCTCTTCTGGCGGCACCGCAGAGTGTGATGGCTACGCGACACGCTTTTGGGATTGCTGTAAACCACACTGTAGTTGGTCGGGCAACCTACCTACCGAAGTCACGCCAACAAACACCTGCTCTGTCAGCAATAACTTTCAAAACGACCCCACCATAGGAAGTAGCTGTAGCGGCGGCGATGCACATACCTGCTTTGGCATGAAACCTTGGTCCGTAAGCGACACGCTTGCCTACGGTTATGCTGCTACACAAAGCGGCGATGTATGTGGGAGATGTTATCAATTAGAATTTACCGGTGAGTCACACAACGCTCCAGGCGACCCTGGATCTGCTGCGCTAGCCGGTAAGAGTATGATTGTGCAGGCGATAAACATCGGCTTCGATGTCGGCGGTGGCCAGTTCGATATCATGATCCCTGGCGGCGGCGTTGGCGCATTCAACGCATGTTCATCACAATGGGGGGTTTCGAATACTGAACTTGGCGCTCAATACGGCGGTTTCCTTTCAGCATGTAAGAGCGAATTGGGATTCAACGAAAGTCTCAGTACATATAAAGGCTGCGTCGTACAACGTTGCGATAACGTCTTTGGTTCGCGCGGCCTAACCGAACTACACGAAGGTTGCCTATGGTATGCAAATTGGTTTGAATCGGCCGATAATCCAGCGCTTAAATATAAAGAAGTAACGTGTCCAGCCGCCCTAAATAGCGGCAGCGGCATGGACAGAAGTGTTTTAAACGATATAAACCCTTCCTGCGGTATTTAATTTTTAGGGGCACATGGATTGTGCCCAATTCTGTCTTGATACTAGTGTAGTGTCCTAAATTGCGTGCATATTATCTGGAGGGTCATTATAATACCAGCGTTCACGTATTTAACGTGATATAAATGCGGGTAAAAATATGAGAGTAGCGAAAGATATTTCCCTGAGTG
>JBLIMQ010000050.1:0-28525 GCA_047638775.1 Flavobacteriales bacterium | reverse complement strand
CACATAGACCCGAACCAGGTTCGCCTCCTCTATTCATAACTAAAAGTGAAAGTGAAAGTGAAAGTGAAAGTGAAAGTGAAAGTTAAAGTTAAAGTCATGGATTCAAGTTCGAAGCGCATCAATAATTAGGCTACCAATGTAGCTCTATAAGCATTCATTAAGTAATGTTTATGGTTTGATACTGCATGGACGACATAAGCAAGCCGAGCTATAAATGATCTGTCCATGAATAAAGCCTATAAGCGGAAGCTCAAGTTCAAGTTCAAGTTCAAGTTCAAGCAGAGTTGAGGAAGACTTGAAAAACATTTAGGGTTTCGACACTAAAATGAGAATCTCAATGAGGGCAGAGATTGTCGGGCTGAAGCCCGACCTACAGGGATCAAACCTACGTATTCACTCGTGTAGGTCGGCCTTCAGGCCGACTGGATTTAATCTAAAGTCGCTTAAAATACTGAGCGGTAAATCGTATTCACATTAGCCTGTTTCGACCACCGGCTTTGGCTCGGTATAGTGCCGCATCGGCAAGCTCAATTAAGCTAGTTTTGCTTAAGGAATCCCGCCAAGCAACCAAGCCCATACTAACAGTCACAACACCAAAGTCAGATTTACAGTGCTCAATTTTTGAATCGACAATAGCGCTTCGTATACGTTCAGCCGCCACCGCGGCAAGATCTTGCTCAGTGTTATTTAGTAACAATAGGAGTTCTTCGCCGCCATAACGATATAAACGGTCGCCATCGCGCATGCTGGTTAGAATAATCTGGCATATCTGTTTTAAGGCTTCATCACCTTGCTGATGACCATAGTGATCGTTATACAACTTAAATTTATCAACATCGATCATTGCAACGGAAAAAGGCTTACTGTAACGCTTTGCCTCCGCACACATACTGTGCAAATCCACTTCCATAGCACGTCGATTCCCAATACCGAGCAGGGCGTCCTCCAAAGCCTGTGATTGTAATATCTCATTCGCCTCGGCTAGTTCATCGTGACGTGATTGAGATTTGAAAAATGCTTCTATGGTTACGGCCTGAGTAATGACCCCACAAACTTCACCGTGCCCATCAACCACGGGTAAGTGTCGGATTTTTCGAGCTCGCGTTAAACTGAAAGCCTCTCCGATTGATGCCTCCGATTCGATACAGACAGGATCAGCTGTCATAACCTCAGCCATACTAAGATCTAAGTCCTTATTAAGACCAAGATGGTCAGCAAATACACGAATGGCATCGCGTTCGGTAAAAATCCCCACAATACGTCCCAAGTTAAGAACGATTAGGCAGGACAGTTTGTGCGAGTGCATTTTCAACACCGCATTCGTAAAGGCCTCATCCGGTTGAGAAAAAACCGATAAGGGAGACATGAGTTCTTTAACTAACATATTTAAAATATAGCTCATGCCAAAGCAGTCCGATAGCTATTTGTGTGTACGGAGACCACCGGCCATTTAGGCCCCAAGGTCAGACGTTCGACATAAAGACTCAAACATTCAATTATGTGTTGCCATTGCAAACGATAATGATTATCATTTAGATTAAGAGATCATTGCTATCGGAATTATTATGACGTCACACTTATTTTGCCCTCATCATCTAGATAATATTAGACACCATGAAGCCAGTGCTTATAGCTCATGGCAGAACTTAATGCATCGAGCTGTCACGGCCTACGACGCCTGTCGCCATGACAATGCCACACTGTATTTTGAATCCGCATTAGAGCTGGCACTAGTAAGGGCTAGCTGTGAATCTAATAGTATTTTTAACGTAGAGCACCTCGCGAAACCTTTAGAATTTATGATCGCGCTCTATTTAGCTGAACAGAAATTTGGTGACGCTATAGCCCTTTTATCGAGAATTTCATCAAAATCAGATGGGCTTGCCAATCAACGCAATTCCGAATGTACAAAACTATTAGCAAAGCACTACGAACAGGTTGAGATCCACGAAAAGCAACACTATATAGAACAGTCATATAACTAAACTGCGCCTAATGACGGCCCAGCTGTAAATAGTTCGCCGCGAGGGGAAACAAACGAGGCTAGGTTTACATCACTAGATACAGTTCTTATTTTATTGAAACAACAGCATCAAATGGCGTAAAGATGATTGTTTAGATTTCGCCACAGCAAAGTCCTATTTTATGAATGACACTCATTAGTGTCCGGCCATAAACATTTCATTGCGAAGGAAACAAACGAGGCTAGGTTCACATCACTAGCTACAGACCTTGGCTTATTGAAACAACAGCATCTAGTAGCGTAGAGATGACGGTATAGATTCTGCCGCAGCAAAGTCCTATTTTATGAATGACACTGATTAGTGTCCGTCCATAAACAGTTCATTGCGAAGGAAACAAACGAGGCTAGGTTTACGTCACTAGCTATAGACCTTGGCTTATTGAAACAACAGCATCTAGTGGCGTAGAGATGGTTGTTTAGATTCTGCCGCAGCGAAGTCCTTTATGGCTGGGCACTAATTACATGGTGCATCAATCACATATGATGCTTAATGCACTGTATATGCACCAAAAACTCTTGAGTAGTAAAGTCTTGAATGATAAAACGCTGCGTAATAAAAACACAATTTAGCGTAAGGCACTCACTCCCCAAATACATTAAAGAAACCTCTAAGACAATAAACACCTGCGCACACAAGAATACAAGGCAGTTTCGCTATGACTTATGGCTTAGCCTGCTGACGATTACGGAAGAATGGTTTACACTCAACAGATCAGCAGACTTATGAGTACAAATGAAAATTCATTTAAAGCGGTTAATAGTGTTATTTGTATTACTGCAAGCAATTGCAGTAAGTGCTGATATACACCAATTACACGCACGGAATAATGTTCATAGTACTCAAGCCGAAGATAACGCTAAGTTAAAAGAAAATATTGACGTAGGTCTTGTAGCTGCTTTAGGTGCTTTAGCTGCTTTAGCTGCTTTAGCTGCTTTAGGTGTTAAAGCAAATAGCGTAACAAATCAAACTACTGCCGATCAATTCCGCTACATCGCTGAAGCAACTTCTAGCCAGTCAAGCACTGTCCATCATACCCGTAGCGAACACCTCACACACGAGCATAACGATGACGAACACGACTGTCATTGTTGTCACTGTCATCACAGCCCAAACTCTGCATTATTAAAAACCGCTTTTTTTGCGCTTTGCTACCAAGAGCATCAACAATTGAGCCTCTATCGCAGCCACAGCTCCAGCGCGCCCTCAATCCCATTGTATCGCCCGCCTAAAGTTTAAGTCATTCCCAAGTATTTACACACATATCAACGCAATGGTTAGACCCATCGCATTGATAATCGTTGCGTACGACTAATATTAGGTTAAACAAATGACGTCCATTATCTCGACTCGCAGAAACGTGAGCGTAAGAATCTGTATCGCTATCGTGCTAGTAAGTGCTACCACACCGATAGCCGCATTTAGCGCAGGCAGCGAACAAACCATTAAGTATGAAGGAAGCGCCAATCGAGCCGACTCCGATAACGCAAGTAGTGTTCGCATAAGTACTGATCACATAAGCACGGATCGCATAAGTAGCGATCACATAGTCAACAGCCACTTAAACCCTCATCACTTAAGTAACCTTCAGCTAAATAACGACCAGTTCAATAGTCTCCCAGAGCTTTCGTTAAAAAAAGCTATCGACTTAAGTGTGTTAAACGCCCCCAAACTGCAGGCCTATACATTTAAAGAGAAGCGGACTAAAAGTCAGCTTCAGGAGGCGGGGCTTCGGCCACCCCTAGAGCTCAGCATTGAAAGTGAAAACTTTCTCGGTAGTGGAGAGCGCCAGGGTTTTGATCTGGCGGAACATAGTGTATCGCTATCATCAATTTTTGAGCTTGGTGACAAACGTCGAGCGCGACAACAGTTTGCCTCTGAACGCCTTAATCGCGTTAACGAAGAACGACAAACCGAAACACTTTTATTGATGAGTGAAGTGACTCGTCGTTACATTGATTTACTCGCTGCACAAGAACAGCTCACGCTCGCACTCGAATCACAAATACTCGCACTCGAAAGCTTAGCCATAATAGAAGAGCGTGCAACGGCTGGAGCTAGACCAGAAGCCGATGTCAAACGTGCAAAAGCCGCTGCAGCACAAGAGAGTCTGCATTTGAATCATGCGACGAGTGAGCATCGTTATCGCCAACGAGCACTAAGCGCTCTGTGGTCCGACAAACTCGGCAATATCGGTAAGCTAAGCGGCAATTTGTTTCAAACACCAATACACAATACTTTTGAAAGCCTTTACGCCCAGATACAGAGAAGCCCGATATTGTTAAAAATTTCTTGGGCTGAACGAATCAATCAAGCTGAAATTCACTTAAATAAAGCCGAGACGAAAACAAATTTGCGTTGGGCTATTGGCGTTCGTCAATTTCAAGAAAGTAATGACCAAGCATTAACCGCGAGTTTAAGCCTGCCGTTATTCAGGGCTAAACGCGGTAAGCATGCCTTACGTCAAGCACAAGCTGATAAGTCCATATTAGCACTTGATAAAGAAGTCCTATTGATGCATTTACACACACAGCTTTTTCGCGCCTATAGCCGCCGCGAGGATGCCGTATATGCCAGCACACAATTAAAAAATGAAATTATTCCGGCCTTAAAAGAGGCCTTGAACGAAACTCAAAGAGCGTATCAGGCGGGACGGTATAGTTATCGAGATTACCTCAGCGCACGCCAAGAGCTTATGGTCGCTCGCGAAGAACTCATTAATAGTGCGGCAAATGCGCTGCGTTATAGCACGGAAATTGACACCTTAACGGGTCACGCATATACCGCACGATAAAACCCTAATTTGGCAACAATCTACACAAAAGTTTTGAGACTCAAATCATGAAAAAACAATTTCAATTATTCTGTACATTAACAAGAAACGCGATAATTACACTTAGTTCCAGCACCTTAATTTTCTGTGTATCCGTGTATGCGCAATCAAGTCCACAAGAACATAATCACGCAGAAACCCACAATATCAAACACTCAGATCATTCAGATCATTCAGATCATTCAGATCATTCAGATCATTCAGATCATCATTCAAGTGTGACAATCACTAAATCAATAGCTGAAAGATCAGGAATCGAAACACAACTTGCCGGTCCAGGAATCATTAAAAAACAAATAACGCTATACGGTAAAACTCAAAACGATCCAAGTAAAGTAAGTCATATACCCGCACGCTTTCCAGGCTTAATTACCAAAGTGTTTGTCAACATTGGCGACACAGTAACTCGCGGTGATCTTCTAGCCGAAATTGAATCAAACGAAAGTCTTAAACGTTATCGAGTAACGGCACCCTTCGCAGGACAAATAACGGCTCGTCACGCGAACCCTGGCGAACTTGCACAGGACAACGCACTATTTACGCTAATAAGCCAAAGTGACATTTGGGCAGAACTGCAGGTTTTTCCAGCACAACGTGCACAGATAAAGCCCGAACAAAAAGTCCAAATCTATAATCAATACCAGAGCACTATCAGCGAAGTCGCTCATATTGTTCCCGGCAATGGAGACTTACCGACCGTTACAGCACGGGTAAAGCTCAGTGAGCACGACAACTGGGTTCCGGGACTATTTGTTAAAGCCACTGTAGATATTGAAAATATACACGCACGCATCGCAATCGACAAACGTGCAATCCAAACACACGATGGTCGCACCGTAATATTTATTAAAGTCGCCGATCAGTTTGAAGCGCGCGCTATAACGCTAGGGAAAAGTAACGACAGCCTTAGTGAGGTAATCGATGGATTACATCTTGGTGAGTGCTACGTGGTAAAAAACTCATACTTAATTAAAGCTGACATCGAAAAATCAGCTGCCGCACATCAACATTAGGAGACGAGAAAATGATTGAATCGATTTTACGTCTGTCTATTGATCGGCGTCACTTAATATTAGCATTTAGTATCGTGATTTTTACGGCGGGGTTATGGAGCTACCAGCACTTACCTATCGATGCCGTTCCCGACATCACTAACGTACAAGTACAAATCAATACCGAGGCTCCCGGCTACTCCCCCCTTGAAGTTGAACAACGCATTAGCTTTAGTGTAGAGAATGCCCTCGCCGGAATCCCTAACTTACACTATACACGTTCACTATCGCGTTATGGTTTATCGCAAGTAACTGCAGTTTTTGACGATGGCAGTGATCTATATTTTGCTCGCGCTCAAATCAGTGAGCGTTTAGCTAATATCAAAAATAAACTTCCTGCAGGTATCGAAACACAAATGGGACCTATTGCCAGTGGTCTAGGTGAAATCTATTCCTATACTGTATCAGCCAATGAGAATGCCCGACAAGAAAATGGTTTACCCTATGATGCTATCGCCCTAAGAGAAATCCAAGACTGGATTATTAAACCGCAGCTTATTCAAGTCTCGGGGATTACAGAAATTAATACCATTGGTGGCTATAACAAGCAATACCACGTTTTACCTTCTCCGCAAAAGCTACTTGAACTCTCAATATCGTTTATCGATATTCATAACGCCATTATCGACGGAAATAGTAGTCACGGTGCAGGTTATATTGAACGCAACGGTCAGCAGTTTTTAGTTCGACTACCTGGACAACTCCAAAACATTAGCGAACTTGAAAACCTAGTTATTAAAACTATCGATAACAGTCCCATACTTTTGCGCGATATAGCCGAGGTGGCAATCGGTAAAGAATTGCGTACCGGCGCGGCAAGCCGTGATGGTCGTGAGACCGTACTTGGTACAGCTATGATGCTAATAGGGGAGAATTCTCGAGCAGTAGCAAAAGCCGTAGGCGACCGCCTAGAAGAAGTTAAGCCCTCGCTACCCAAAGGGGTCGTTATAGAGACTGTTTATGATCGAACACTTCTAGTAGATAAAGCTATATCAACGGTTCAAAAAAATCTTATTGAAGGTGCGATTTTAGTTATCGTTGTGTTATTTTTATTACTCGGTAATTTTCGCGCCGCGCTAATCACCGCCGCCGTAATCCCGCTAGCAATGTTTATGACGCTGGTAGGAATGTTGCAAACGGGCGTATCTGCCAACTTAATGAGTTTAGGCGCTTTAGATTTCGGATTAATTGTCGATGGTGCCGTAATAATTGTCGAAAACACCTTACGGCGACTATCTCAGGCGCAAACACTGACACAAAAAGGTACGCCTTTAGATTTACGAGAACGTTTAGCGATTGTTTACGATGCTACCAATGAAGTTATTCGTCCAAGCCTATTTGGCATTGCCATTATCACCGTTGTCTATATTCCACTGTTTTCACTGAGCGGCATCGAAGGGAAAATGTTCCACCCGATGGCGGCCACGGTAGTTATGGCACTTATCGCCGCATTAGTACTATCATTGACTATGGTTCCTGCGGCTGTTGCGATATTTATGAACAAGCCAATAAATGATAAGGAAAACAGATTTATAAGGGTTTCAAAAAATCTGTATCTTCCAGCATTAACCCATGCACTTAACTACAAAAAAACCATCCTATCACTATCGCTATTACTTATAGGTTTTAGCGCATTATTGGCAAAGCAACTAGGGTCTGAATTCATCCCCCAATTAAAAGAGGGGGACATTGCTATGCATGCGATGCGAATTCCGGGAACAGGTTTAGAACAATCTCTTGAGATGCAATTACAACTAGAAGAAACCATCAAAACTTTCCCAGAGGTCGATAAAGTTTTTTCGAAAATTGGAACCCCTGAAATTGCCACCGACCCAATGCCACCTCATGTCGCCGATACTTTTATCATGTTAAAGCCTCTAGACCTATGGCCTGACACTGGAAAGACACAAGCTCAATTTGTAAGTGAAATCGAACAGATACTTAAACAGTTGCCCGGAAACAACTATGAATTTACTCAACCGATTCAAATGCGCTTTAATGAACTAATTTCCGGCGTCCGCGCTGACCTAGGCATAAAAATATTCGGTGATGATCTCGAACTTTTACTCAATAGCGCCAATGACATACTCATTCAATTACAAAAAATTGAAGGTAACGCCGACGCAAAGGTAGAGCAAGTTCAAGATCTACCGGTATTGACCATTCGCCCTAAACGAATTGAACTTGCACGCTACGGACTAAATTTATCCCATGTACAGGCCGCTTTAAGTTACGCACTGGGTGGCGAGACTTCTGGACAAATCTACGAAGGTGATCGCCGTTTTGACATAAGTTTACGGTTAAAAGATGATATTCGAAGTGATTTAAACCAATTGAATCGACTACCCATTCAAATAGATGAAGGCCGTTTTGTGCCACTCAACGAGATAGCAACACTTAGCTTTGAACCCGCGCCCAATCAAATTAACCGTGAGAACGGTAAACGCCGGATCGTAGTAACCGCCAATGTTCGCGGGCGAGACTTAGGATCGTTTGTACGTGAGGCTAAGGGGGCAATCAAAAGTAAGGTGCACCTGCCGGCAGGGTATTGGCTAGATTATGGCGGCAGCTTCAAGCAGTTGGAATCTGCCACAAAACGTTTAAATATCGTTATACCTATAACTTTGGCGATAATTTTCGCGCTATTATTAATGGCGTTTTCATCATTCAAAGATGCGAGCATTATTTTCACCGGCGTCCCGCTTGCGCTCAGTGGAGGTGTGATCGCACTATGGTTACGCGACATGCCGCTATCTATTTCAGCAGGCGTAGGATTTATAGCGCTATCAGGTGTTGCCGTGCTAAACGGCTTAGTTATGCTGTCATTTATTCGAGAACGTTACTTGGAAGGCGCATTACTACAAGAGGCAATCCTTGAAGGGGCATTAACACGCTTACGCCCTGTACTCATGACCGCATTAGTCGCCAGCCTTGGATTCATTCCTATGGCCTTAAATACCGGAACGGGTGCGGAAGTTCAACGCCCCCTTGCCACCGTAGTTATTGGTGGAATAATTTCATCTACCTTACTAACCTTATTTGTATTACCGTTGTTATATCAACTATTGCATTATAAAGAGTTTAAAAACAAAGGAATATTGTAATAGTTCACAGCCTTAAGATTACCTAGGTAAGTCCGCCTAGGCAAAATCACAAGAAGGTATTGTTAAACTATCAATACCTTCGAAGTCTCTATTGAGTATAAATATTACGAAAACCACTTAATAGATCCGTATATACCGTAGCCGAAGCGAGATCGTTTTCTTCTGATACTGCATTTTAGTTTTTTAAAGGTTCTATAGGAATATAGCCAAAACCCCTATCACCAAAACCAAAACCAAAACCAAAAATAATTACAGAAGCATTAATAGTTTCAGTAACACTAATGCGAGCACTGCACTGACCCGCCTATTAATTTCTAAAATCACTCAGAGCCATGTTCTTTGACAAATACATTAAGCCGAGCACGCAAACGTTCAAACACAACATTCAAGGCTCGACACTTTTCGCCTAGAGCCGTGTAATCTTTTTTCTCGAGAACCTGTTCAATGGATTTACACGTTTCGAACATTTCAACTGCGCCAAGGTTTGCACATACGCCCTTCAAACCATGAACTTCAATAGCGAGCTGGTCATATTTTTTTTGTTCCAACTGCCTAAGAATATCTTCGATTAGATCGGGAGTGCTATTGATAAACAAACCAATCAATCTAACCGCGCGTTCAGGTTTATTGCGGACGCGTGAAAGAGCGGACAACTCATTCCAACATTCGAATTCACCAGAATATTCACCCAAAAAATCAAAATTGTCGTCGCTAGAGTTAGCGTTTATTAATCCACTGGAACTTACATCAGCACTCAGATCATATTTTTTTATATCAGCATTAGTCAGATTGAATGCACTAAATATCCATAACCGTAACTTTTTCTCCAATAAAGTAATTTCCAAAGGTTTAGTTAGGTAATCACTCATCCCCGCCGCAAGACATTTTTCTTCATCGCCTTTCATTGCATTAGCGGTCATAGCAATTATTGGTAATTCGAGATAACGCTCCCCAGCCTGCCCTGAACGAATCGCCGTAGAAGCGGCATAACCATCCATTTCTGGCATTTGACAATCCATAATCACCAACGTATAAGGCTCTTTATCAGAAGAATTTTTTAATGCAATAATAGCCTCTAAACCATTACCGGCAACATCTGCAGTTAACTCAATATCCTCCAACGCACCTAAAGCAACCTCTTGGTTAATCGCATTATCTTCCACTAATAGTATTCGTAAATCCTTAGGCCATTGTCGAGCATCTATTTGGGCGCCGTCTTCGCGCGCCATGCTTTTTAAATAGTGATGCGTTACAAGCGCCTGTGCGCTCTCTAAAACCTTACCACCATGCAGAAGTACCGCCAGCGCATCAAATAAATCAGAAGTTGTCGCAGGCTTGGGGAAATATGCGCTAAAATCTAAGTTGGCAAAGAATTTCGCCTCACCACGCGACGCGAGTGAAGTCATCATCACCATTTTCATTTGGTCAAAACGATTATCTGCTCTAATCCTTTTACTCAGCTCTTCGCCATTCATTCCTGGCATTTGCATATCAAGAAACCCAGCCCTAAACATCTTTTGATCACTGTCGGCTCTTTGACTTAGCCGCTCAATTGCTTCGGGACCGTCGGCGGCCTCCACAACAACCGCACCCCAGTGTTCAAATTGTCCACGTAGAACCTCTCGATTTGTCGCATTGTCATCTACAATTAATATAGGAACACCAACAATTTCCACACTTGGCACTACCAATTGTGAACTTTCACTCGAACTTAATTCGAGATCGAACTCAAAAACACTACCACTACCAAACTCACTTCGCGCTGATATATTTCCATTCATTATCTCACACAGATTTTTAGCTATCGCCAAACCTAAACCGGTGCCACCAAATCGACGAGTGGTCGATGCATCGACTTGCGTAAACGAATTGAATAGATCTTGTATTTTATTTTTAGGGATACCAATTCCCGTATCACTTACCTTACAGGAGAATCGCAAAACGCCAGAATCAAGTTTAATCAGATCAGCTCGTATACTGATTTCGCCTTGCTCCGTGAATTTAATGGCATTCCCAACAAGGTTCGTTAGTATTTGACGAATGCGACCAGGGTCACCCCGCACCATACTTTGCTCAATGTCCGTCACATCAAGAACCAGCTCTAAGCCTTTTTCTTGCGCTCGTATTCCCATTGATTCAGCAAAGTCACCTAGCTGACTGCGTAAATTGAAGTCAAGATCTTCCAAATCTAACTTACCCGCTTCAATTTTGGAAAAGTCGAGGATATCGTTAATTAGTGTCAGTAAAGATCGAGCACTAACCTGAGCAAGTTCTGCTTTTCGTTGCTGGTCTTCACTTAATGTAGTATTAAGTAAAAGGTTCAACATTCCTAAAACGCCGTTCATCGGTGTGCGAATTTCGTGGCTCATCGTCGCTAAAAATTCAGACTTTGTTAAGACCGCAACTTCCGCGGCCTCTTTGGCTGCGATGAGAGCATCTTCATAACGCTTGCTTTCAGTTATGTCTCGAAAGCTCCAGACTCTACCGATTGCCTTGCCTTCAACTTTCATCGGCAACGAGACGCGCTCAAATGTACGTCCATCGGAAAGCTCTAATGTATCTTTTACTTCGATATCCACATCGGCATTGATTGCTGCGACCCCCGCCAAGAAGGCCTCTTTGTCTGCCAGCTGATCGACCATAATATCAAGTACGCCATCGCCATCGCCATCGCCATCGCCAATCAGGTTTTCAGGCAAAGCCCATAGAATCGAGAAGTTCTTATTACTTCGAATTACATCACCGGATCGTCCAGTGACTAAAATACCATTCTCAGTCGAGTCAAGTGTTGCGCTTAACAACGCGAGTGTTTCGTCTTTCTCAGATTCTGCAAGAACCTGATCACCAATATCACGAATAACACCTATGAATATTTTCCCCTGACTTGTGTCAACATTTGACACCCCTAGATGCAAAGGGAATACTTCACCGTTCTTTCGAATGCCAGGAAGTTTTCGTCCTTCAAATAGATTATTATTAGATGTTCCAGCGAGGAACCGTTTCAGATAAAAATCATGATTTGACTTGTGCTCATGAGTCATGAGTATATTTACACGTTGACCGCAAATCTCATCCGGTGTATAGCCAAATATTGCCTCAGCCGTTCTATTAAATGTGAGGATTTTGCCATGTTCATCAATAGTAATAATGGCATCTGCTGCCGAATCAACAATCGCCTCTAAGCGATCTGAGCTTTCTTTAGACGACATAGTTAAAAGTCGCTGTTGTTCCAGACCCACATTGACTTGTATTAGCATATTATGAAACGCACGCGCGAATACACCAACTTCATCCTTCGCATCTATCGGTAATACAGGCATTACTCCTGTGCGCTCATAAATGTCAACAGCCTCAATCATTTGCGATAGTGGTTTCACAACACGTCGCGATGCCACAATTGCAAATGCCAGCGCCGCAAGTGCAAGTGACACACCTAATAATATACTGCGTATTCGAAAGTCTTCGAGCTCTTTGTATTCTTTTTCTGCATTATATTCGAGCACATAATGTAATGCCCTATCACTGCCAAAGCTATCAAATTGCATTTTTTGATACGCGCCCAGAAAGTGTTTATTTTCACTGTAGTCCTCATCAAGTGAATGTTGATTCGTTCTCCCATATAGATGGAATTCTAATTCAGGAAAGTCGTCTTGTAATCTATAATGTTTACCTAAATCAAAGCCATAGTTTTTATTATCTTCAAGGTGCCCAATGTAATCCCCCTCGGCATTCGCCAAAGTAAAACTCATTGACTCAGGCATACTCTCCCGTAGATTTGATAGCACTCCGGCATAATCGACGTTAATAACAACAATACCAAAAGGCTCATCATCGACTTTATTGAATACGGGTGTCGCGACCCGCAATACCGCTTGATGGGGAAGAGACACCTCACCATATTCTCGATTTAATTCTATTTTTGAAAAATACACTTCGCCTAGACTTAATTCAAAAGCTTCAAAAAAATAACTGCGACTTGCTTTTTTTTGCATTCTAGAACTGGGGGTTCTTACTATATTTTCACGATTTCGCTTAACATTAATAATTTCCATGCCTTCATCGGCGACGCCAATTAAACGAATACTTAAGTAATTTGGCTCATTACGTACGGCCTCAAAAAATATTGATTCTAAGCGCTCACGTCCAAATTTTAGTCCATTTACATCATCATTATTTATAGAATCAATCAGTGACTGGATCGAGTCGTCATTACTCAAAAATGTCACATTCCGTGAAGTTTTTTCATAAAGCCCATCAAAATATGGTTGTACCGAATGGCTTTCGACATCCAAATTATTTTGAATTTGCAAACGAACCAAGCTCTCACTTTCGGCGTAAAAGCTTACACTCACAAC
Organism: Flavobacteriales bacterium; assembly: GCA_047638775.1. Taxonomy (GTDB): domain Bacteria; phylum Pseudomonadota; class Gammaproteobacteria; order Pseudomonadales; family Cellvibrionaceae; genus Agaribacterium. Next base: position 15,160 of record JBLIMQ010000050.1, on the reverse strand, counting down.
AATCGATATCGTTAACGATAAAGCAAACACCGCCACAGGGAATTGGAGAAGCACAGGCCTTGACGCACGACCGACCTTTAATTGCCCTTCTCGCTTTTCAGCGATATCTTTTTCTGCACCTAATTCCCTTACTAATTCTGCATCTTGCTCGCCGTTGTGCAAACTGTTTTGACTTTTTTCGTTCGTACTTAAATCAACAATAAGCCCCACTAAAATTGTTCCGTAAGCTAGATCTTGAAGGATATGCGCAATGTTAAAATCATTATCGAATAGCACCTGTGAACCAAATGCCATATGAAGTTGCGTACTAATTTCAGGAATCATGCTCAATAACAATGCGTACTTAATGAACGATGGCCCAATTTGATACCAGACCCACGCTAAAGCCGCACCAATAAGGAATAGAGCTAGTGGCAATACATCATAGGGACGAGTAATTAAAGCATCAGGGTAAGTCGTTTGCGGAAGAGAATCACTCGATCCCAGCCAACTTGCCGATACATAAGCCAGCAGGATAAAAACCCCCATAACGGTAATGAGTATCCGTGAATTTTCACGCTTATTCCCATGGCGATATATCGAATTTCGTGAAATCCACAAGTTCAATACCAAGCCAAAAACCATAATAGTTGCGGTAAAAATCCGGGAAAAAGCCCAAGAGAAAGAGATGAAGTCTTCATTAGAAGCCGATGCGTCGATAATTCGCGTTACCGCTAAGGTATGAAAGGCATCTACACCACCGGCACACAATAAAGCCATGCCAATGATAGGAATTGTAATATTATGATGGCGTTGATAATGGACGATCGATACCAACGCAGCAATTACAGCAATACTGACGGCGCTCCATTCAAGTATTACGTAGTGTAGAGATCCCGCCAAAACATGAAAAAGCTCATCCGCGCTAAGCTCACTAGCTGCCAGCTCACTCGAAACAAGCGATAGCGAATTCGAACCAAAGTCGATACCCAGTAGGTTCAATACCGAGGGCAGCAAACAAAGTGCCGCAATAACGACTAAAAAAACTATATTGGCAGAAACCTTACTAGCCGAATAATAGATGGCCGATAAGAGGTTGGCAGATAAATAACGCGGCATGAGAGGTTAACTGAGCCCTAAATCAAGCTGGAATTATCCCGTTTAAAGGGCTTAACCAGAGTATAGTCAAAGATATACTATTCGTAGTCTCTCCCTCTCTTGCGCCCCCTCTCGAATACTCACCCACAGAGCCAAATCTCTCCCCACTCAAATGCTTGATTTTACCCAGTCACAGGACCTATCGGTTGCCTCTATACACATACAGGATTAAGTAAACCCCAGTGTCATCAATAAGCGACAATGGTAACGGTTACCCTTATTGACCTCTATTGAACTCTCTGGAGACGAAATTCCGCTCGAGGCAAGCATTGTAGCCGTGACGGACATTTTTGACGCGCTGACAACTAACGCCCCTACAAAGAAGCCTGCTTAAACACCAAACCACAGTACATCTACAAAAACTTTCAGGCGAAACACTCAACCCAGACTACGTTGCCACACCGCGCACCAATATGGTGAAGATGCTTTTGTTCGCAGCCGTTTACAGAGTGTATTTAGAACCCTACGGCCCGCCAATACCTAAGATCAGCATCAATTTACATGCCGCAGAAAAATACCCGCAAGCCCACTATCAATGGACCTGCCACACCCCACAAAACTCAGAGCATCGCACATATAATCGCCCTGACTACCCTAGATCTATTACATAGCGCACTCACGCAATCTCAAAACAGTCTATTTACACGGGTATAGTGCTCTATAATCATTAATATCGAAGGCTTTCACTAATTCCGCTCAACTGCAAAAATGTGAAGCCCGCTCAAATAACATACACTTAAGCCATGAATCGAATGACATCTACACTCAAACACAAAAGTGCCTTACTCGTAATAGGCGTATTATTGGCAAACTCAGTGTATTCACGAGAGCTTAATATCGCTCATAGCAATATCTCGACGACATATGGCAACTACCCAAAGGAACTACTAGCACTGGCGTTATCCTATTCAAAGAACGAATACAGCGTGAAATCTCCTAATAATTTTATCCCTTATGAGCGCTGTGTTGCGCGCATTACATCGGGGAAACTGGATGTTATGTGGGCGCCGGCCTCGGTTCAAAATGAAATACATATGCGGCCGATTCATATTCCAATCTTTAAAGGTCTACTGGGGCATCGAATTTTTATTATTAATAAAGCCTCTCAAGGTGACTTCGACGCTATAAGGGAGGAAGACGCCCTTAAAGCAACCCCTCTGGGCCAGGTGAGAGCCTGGTCGGATAGCCGTATTCTGGAGCATAATGGCTATAACGTTATAAGAATACAGCGCTACGAAGACGTATTCCCAATGCTTAGATCTAAACGCTTTACAGCTTTTCCGCGTGGAATATTTGAACCCTGGGTCGAAATTGATAACATTCAACACCTAGAGCTTAAAGCTGAGCTCGCCGTTGAAAAAACACTTATGCTAAAGTACCCGATGCCTTTATATTATTATGTCAACAAGGGTGATGATGACTTGGCACGAGATATCAAACAAGGACTTGAACGCGCTATAACAAATGGAGAGTTCGATAAACTTTTTTATGGCGACAAAAAAATTCATGATGTATTCGAGAAATCGAATTTTAAATCACGTAAAGTCTTTGAATTAAAAAACCCCTACCTACCGGAAGGTACTCCTCTCGACAGAAGTGAACTGTGGCTATCTACAGATCTGAAATAGCTGAAATAGCTGAAATAAGTATTTAGTCTATTAGAACACTAAGATGCAAAAATAAGTTCCTCGTCAACCTTTTGATTGCTGCCAAGATTCATACACAGCTACAGAAATAATTAATGCTCCGCCCACTAACACATTAAGCTCTGGAACCTCACTCAGAACCAACCACGCCAAAGCGATTGCAATCACGGGCTGAATACATCCGATCATGGCCACCGATTTAGCCGGAAGGTTTTTTAGGCTCATTACCAACAATGTATGACCGCCAGCTGTGATCCCTGCGCCAAGTATTAACACTAATATCCACGCTTGAGTACCAAACCCGATCACAGCACTAAAGTCTACAAAAGGTAGTGCAACTATCGCAATGACAACAACTTGATAAAACATCAACGCACTTGACGGAACATCAGCAAAATAATATTTTTGAATGAGATTACGAAAGGTAAGTAAAACGGCCGAAAAGGAACCCCACATCACACCCAATAAATGCTGGCCGGAATGACTATCACTGAACAAATCAGGGTAGACCAAAATCAACATCCCGAACAATACCGCTATTGCTGCTAATACATCCGCTAAACGATGCTTTTTACCGCAAAAAAATGGCTCAACTAACACAGTAATAATCGGATAACTAAAAAATGACAGCATACCAACGGCCACCGTAGAAACTTGCATAGAGTGAAAGAACGTCGCCCAATGCCCTCCCATTAAACAGCCTAAAAAACACACGCCACAAACTATTTTCCACGAGCCTAACATTAAGGGTTTTTTCCGAAGGGCAAAAAACACTAAAAAGCACAATCCCGCTACAAAACTTCGTAATTGGGTAATACTCAATCCATCCAAAGGGATCGATTTTGCAAATAAGCCCGTAAACGCCAAAATACTAATGGCGGAGTAGAGTTGAATGAATTCGGCGCGTATTTTCACAACATTACCAAGTGATTATTAATGCATCATTGTAATACAAGCACATAAGACAAAGCCATTTAGCATTACGTCGATTTTTTTTGCTATGCTATAGTAAAACCACTCCACCATAAGCTCCTCATGACTCAAGATCGAACATCCCACATTGAACCGCTAAACCCTGCTGACAATGTCATTGCGGCTATGAGTATTGATAACTTAATTTTCAGCTTGCAAGATAAACGACTAAACATACTCTTGGTTAAGCATGGAGAAGGAATACGTAAAGGCGAATGGGCACTACCGGGTGGCTGGATTCGTTATGACGAAGACTTACGTGATGCCGCGACACGACATTTGTACGAGTTAACCGGCGTAAAAGATCTTTATCTAGAACAGCTTAAAACCTTCGGACGTGTTGACCGGTTCCCAAACGAGCGCGTCGTAACTGTAGCCTACTTCGCACTAATACGTATGGATCTATACCCCATCGAAGCGGGAGCAAGTACACAGGGTGCAAGCTGGTACGATATTAGTGAACTGCCAAACCTTATTTATGACCACCAAGAAATAGTTGATTTCGCTCTTAGTTTTTTACGGCATAAAGTTCGGCACGAGCCCATTGGCTTTAACTTGCTACCCGAAAAATTTACGCTGCTGCAACTACAAGCCTTATACGAGGCCATTTTAGATGTACGCCTAGACAAACCTAATTTTCGACGCAAACTCACTAAAATGAATCTTTTACTTAAACACGATGAAAAACAAGTCGGCGTCGCTCATAGAGCTGCAAATTTATACAGTTTTGATGAGAAGGTTTACAAAGACTTAATGCAAAAAGGCTTTACCTTCGAACTTTGACATCTTAAGCTTTTAACAGAGATTCGTATCTAGTAAAAAATGACGCCTAATTTATTAGGCGTCCAAGTCTTATATAATCGACACTTTAAACGCTAGAATATCTTTGACTGATCGCCAATATTTAGTTGAAGACTAAATATTGGCGAAAATTTGATACCGTATTTAAGTTATAAATTTTCTACACTTACCTCACTAAGAAACGCCTTATCAACTTCGACTGCCTCCTTCGATTTATCTCCATTAACAATTCTTACACGCTGTTTTAACCGAACATCTTGCGATGAGCTCGCAAGCATCAAATCGATATCACCCGGTTCAACGACATAACGCATAGCTTGATCGTAGAATCCCAATTGGTTTACCTGTAACGAAAAGGTAATTCTTTTTTTCTCGCCAGGAACTAAATGCACACGCTTAAAGCCTTTCAACTCTTTTACTGGCCGTGTTAAAGATGCTATAGGATCGTTGATATACAGCTGAACTACTTCGTCACCCGCACGCTTACCCGTATTTTGTATCACGACCGAAAACTCGAACCGGCCTCCAGCTTGAGCCGTATAATTTTTCACCTGCAAGTCCGAATATTCAAACTCCGTATAACTTAAACCAAAGCCGAATGGGAATAGAGCATCAGATTCATCAAATGCATAACCACGCTTTGCGGATGGCTTATGATTGTAATAAGCCGGAATATGGCCAACAGAACGAGGGATACTTAACGGTAGCTTGCCGCCCGGATTAACATCACCAAAAACAATTTTCGCCAAAGCGTCGCCAGTTTCTTGTCCCAAATACCAACCTTCGATGATTGTAGGAGCGGTTTTCGCTAACTCGCTTATTGCTAATGGGCGACCATTTAACAAAATAACAATAGTCGGTGTACCCGTTGCCAAAATCGCTTCAACTAACTGCTGTTGTTCGCCCATCAATCCTAAACTAGTCCTGTCACCTAAGTGGCTCTCGGCCCAAGCCTCGCGAGACGTTGCCTCATTATCACCCACTACCACAATAGCCACGTCACTTTTCTTAGCTAGCTTAACGGCTTCTTTTTCCAAACCTTTCACATCTTTTGCACCAGCCAAAATAACATCGTCATCATTCCAACGCTCTTTTGATCGAGTATTGGCGGCTACGGAGTCATGTGCGGCCTCGCCGTTTTCAATAGTGATACGCGTCCCTCTAGCAAACGTCACTTCAGCTTTACCGTCTAAATAACGCGTGAAACCCTCAACGACACTCACAGTTTGACGTGGTACATCACTGTAACCGCCCAGCAAGACCTCATCTGCATGTGGGCCAATAATGGCTACTTTTTTCAAATTATTGGCATTAAGAGGTAATAGTTTTTTATCATTCTTTAGCAGAACCACTGATTTTTCAGCTGCAGCTAAAGCAATTTTTCGATGCTCATCGTTGCCAATAAACGTATCAACGTTGGCTGTATCAACATAGGGGTTTTCGAAAAGACCTAACAAAAACTTTTCTTTTAAGATGCGCTTAACCGCACGATCAATCAACGCGACATCAACATCACCATCCTCGACTAATTTAACCAAATGAGGGAATGCATCGCCATCGGGAGTCTCTACATCAACACCAGCCGTCAAGGCAATAACGGCTGCTTCTGCTTTTGTTTCGGCTAAATGGTGACGAGAAATCAACTCGGAAATTGCAAAGTAATCACTAACTACAACGCCATCAAATTTCCATTCATCACGTAAAATATCTTGCAATAAGAGTTTGCTCGCGTGAGACGGAACACCATCAATCTCGTTATACGATGCCATTACACTTCGTGCGCCCGCTAACTTAATAGCCGCTTCAAAGGGAAACAAAAACACTTCGCGCAAGGTACGTTCACCTATAGGTGCCGGCGCGGTGTTTAAACCGCCCGTAGGTTCACCATGACCTGCTAAGTGTTTAAGCGTTGCAATAACACGATCACTTGGGATTTCACCGATGACATCGCCCTGAAAGCCTTTTATACCTTCGACGTTAAGCGCGGCAACAAGGTAAGGGTCTTCCCCCATCGTTTCTTCGATACGTCCCCAACGCGGGTCGCGTGCTACATCTAAGATCGGCGTTAACGCCTGGGTCCCACCACGCTTTCGCACCTCTTGCGCAGCCACAGTATATACGGCCTTTAAGAGCGCAGGATCCCAACTACTCGCAAGCGCGATAGCCTGCGGAAAACTCGTTGAATCACGGGCGGCATGTCCATGCAGCGCTTCTTCATGATATATAGCTGGTATCGCTAAACGTGTATTCTCCATTAACCAACGTTGAGAATCGTTTACAAAACTCACTGTTTGTAAGGGTGTTTTATTGGGTGTGATCGCCGCTTTATTTTCTGACGGTCTAGCAATTTGGCCAATACCCATCCCCATCAACTCTTCAGCTTTGTCGGCAACAAAAGCACCTTCTTCACTTTCAATCTCTTGCCGTTTTTGCCAAATCGTCAACATTTGAGCTACTTTCTCTTCTAAACTCATACGGCTTAAAAGATCGTCGATGCGAGTATTGATATTTTGCTTAGGGTCTTTGTACAATGCCTTATCTAGGTCTGTCATTTTTTTGTCCGCTAGTACGGTTGGCGAAAAAAAAACCATTGACGCCAGCACAAGACAAGACATCGACCCGATTAGACTAGGTTTTATTACCGGCTTTTCAATTATATTTTTCATCTAGAAATCCTTAGCGAATATATTGATTAATAATATTTTCATAAAGCTCTTGCTTGCCGCTCGTAGCCTTTGGCTCACCAACATTGTCACCGATAGCGGCTAAGGCTTCCAAGCTGAGCTCTGAGTTTTCAAACTTTCTGCCTAAGTCGGAATCAAAACTGGCGTACCGTGCCGCCAACATATTCGGCATTTCCGATTTTTCTATAATGGAATCTGCAATAACAAGCGCACGAGCGAAATTATCCATACCGCCAATATGCCCGTAGAATAAATCGTCAAGATCAGTGGAATTCCGACGTGTTTTCGCATCAAAATTAACGCCACCGCCCTGCAAACCACCGAAACGTAACAGCGTTAACATAGTTTCGGTTAATTCATTTAGGTTACTCGGAAACTGATCGGTATCCCATGCATTTTGATAATCTCCCCGATTAGCGTCAATACTGCCTAACATGCCTGAATTTGCGGCCGTTTGTAATTCGTGCTCAAAGGTATGATTAGCCAATGTAGCATGATTAACCTCTATGTTTAACTTGAAGTCTTTATCTAGCTTGTGTTCTTTCAAAAATCCAATCACTGTGGCTGAATCAAAATCATATTGATGCTTTGACGGCTCCATGGGTTTTGGTTCGATAAAAAAACAACCTTTAAAGCCTTGAGCTCGCGCGTAATCACGCGCCATAGTTAAGAACTGAGCGAAGTGCTGTAGTTCTTGCTTCATATTCGTATTAAGAAGACTCATGTAGCCTTCTCTTCCGCCCCAAAATACAAAATTTTCACCGCCTAAGGCGATAGTCGCATCAAGTGCATCTTTTAGCTGTGATGCTGCAAAAGCAACCACATCAAAATCCGGATTCGTTGACGCACCATTCATATAACGTGCATTGGAGAATAAATTGGAGGTTCCCCATAATAATTTAACACCCGATAAAGATTGTTTTTCTTTCGCGTATTCAGTGATATTTTTCAGTCGCTCGCGCGATTCTTCTCGCGTAGTTCCCTCGCTGACCAAATCGAAGTCATGGAAGCAATAATAAGGCGCCCCTAGCTTTGTAAAAAACTCAAACGCAGCATCCATTTTCATTCGAGCTCTAGCTAGAGCATCATTTGAGTCATCCCATGGGAAGTTTTTTGTACCAGGCCCAAAAGGATCATTACCTTGCCCACAAAATGAATGCCAATAACATACCGCAAACTTAAAGTGCTCACGCATGCTCTTGCCGGCAACCACTCGATTTTCATCGTAGTATTTAAACGCAAGGGGGTTTGTAGATTCAGCGCCTTCGAAAGGAATCTTATTAATACCCTTAAAGTACTCTGTATCACCAAGGGTGAGTTTTATTTCTGATAGGTTTGCATTTGTCATAAAGTTCTCCTGCTTGAATCAAGCGAATTTTTCGTTAGTATTAAACCTGAAATAGACCAGGCTTTAGAAATGTACATTGACGACTATTCAGCCGATAGAGTTACGCCACATGAGACTCGATATTCCATACTGGGCGCCAAAGTAATCAAACCTTCGCGGGTATTAAACGCATTTACGCTGCAGGTCATGGGCTCTACGGCAATCGATTGACGTGCGTGATCGCTGCAAACCTGTATATATTGAAACCCAGGCACAAAATCTCCGCCATTAGTCCCTTGTCGACTTTGCCAAATTGACAGTTTTAGGCGATTTTTTTTATCTAATAACTCGACCACATAACGAGGCGTTTTTTCTTCACAATAAAAGCAATCGTCAAAGCTTGTTGTTGAAATTCCGTTGCGATGACGACTAACATCGTAATCACTCCGATTGCCCGTAGGCAAACTACGATCATCCAGTTCAATCAATGTGAGCTTAGGTAGCTCTAACGCAAGGTCGTTAATGGCACCCCCAAAAGAATAATATGGGTGCCAACCTAAGCCTAATGGAAGCGTAGTAATGTCATTATTCACCACAACAAATTCCAACGTCAGTTCAGCATTCGACAGTAATCTGTAAATTATCTTCAGCGATGCTTTGAATGGGAAGCTGACATCAGCTTCGTCATATTTATAAGTAAGTACGACACTATGTTCATCAATAATATCAACATCAAATGACTTTTCAAACACACTTCCATGTAGCGAATTATTCGACTCACTTTCGTTACATGGGAATCGATACTTCACTCCATTGAATTCACAACATCCATCGGCTAAACGATTAGGAAATGGAAACAACACAATACCGCGATACGCGGAATTATCACTTAACTCCGCAGAATTATGCAGACCTAATATTATTGATTTAGACTCGTCAATGTCATTACACAACTCTAAGTGATTACACATAGCGCCAAATTCAGGAAGGATCTCGGCGAAGGCATTACCACGATGTAACTGGATAGCCGAAATAGAATTCCCTACCTCGAGCGAAAAAGCTGAACTTACAATTACAACACTCATCGCTTAAGACGCCGGTGCATTAGTCAGACTAGACACGCTATCCGGTTCAGATATAAGTGTAGGAAAACCCAATTTCCATTGAGCAAAGGCATCCTCATATTCTGCCTGCCGTCTTCTATCAGGTTCTAATCGTGATAGCGGTTTTAGACTAATAAATGCTTGTTGGTGCGTTTCATAAAACCCGAAACCTAGAGCCGCACCACGTGCCGCGCCGGTAGCGCCATCAGTGTCGTAAAATTCCAATGGGCAGTCGGTTAGACCGCAAAATACCTGAGAAAACGAATCACTTAAAAACAAGTTATTGCGCCCGACTCGTATTGTTTTCGCTTTTGTAGCTAACTGCGTAAAAACCTCAAAACCCATAGCAAAGGAATATGCTACGCCCTCTTGCGTTGCTCTAACGATGTGGGACAAATCATGACGATTAAAGTCGAGATTTTGTAATTGAGCGGCATAGGGTTTGTTCTCTAACAAACGTTCAGCGCCATTGCCGAATGGATAAAACTGTAAGCCTTCAGAACCGATTCCGACACTTGCAGCCATCGCATTCATTTGATCATAACTTGGCGCCGACTGAGTGGTATTAAGTATGGAACGCAACCAACTGTAAGCGCGACCGGCACCACTTACACACAAAAGAATTCCGGCTTCTGAATGATCGTTATCAGCATTCACATGCAAAAATGTATTAACACGATTACCCGAATCGGCGGCTGATTCTGACGCTCCATGCTTTGTTTCTAAATTTTTAATACCATAAATCACACCTGAGGTTCCCGCCGTCGCAGCAACTTCACCCGCCTTGGCAACATTCAAACTAAATGCATTGTTCGGCTGATCTCCTGCGCGATAACACAGAGGCGTATTTACGCGTAGCCCCATTGCCGATGCGGCCTCACGATTCACGCGACCTTGTAGACCTATACTGGGAACTAAATCTGGCATTAAGGATGCATCTATGCCTAGGGCTTCCAACATAGGAGTACTGATGCTTTTTTCCTTAAAGTCCCACAATATAGCTTCAGACAAACCTGAGGCTGTTGTCGTAACGTCACCAGACAGGCGCATCGCAATGTAGTCACCAGGCAGTAGTATTTTTTTACATCGTGCGAAATTTTCAGGTTCGTTCTCTTTAATCCAAAGTAATTTTGACGACGTGAAGTTGGCTGGGCGATTAAGTAAGTTGTCGCTACAATAGTTATTCCCTACGGCCTCAGCTAAGCAATCGCCTTGTTTTTGCGCTCGACTATCGCACCAAATAATGGCAGGACGAATTAATTCATTGTTTTCGTCGACCATTACCAAACCATGCATTTGGTAAGCAATGCCTACGCCCGCAATATTCTTGGAATTTATACCGGCAGCCATAAATGCTTTTCGTGAGGCTTGAATGCAACAGCTCCACCAAATATCTGGATCCTGTTCGGCCCACTTTTCAAATTCACTATCGATCGGCATTTCTGCTTCAGGATAGTGAGCTGCTGCAACAACGTCTCCGCTCTCGGCGTCAATAACACTTGCCTTTGCAGACGAGCTACCTAAATCCAAACCTAAAAACAACATTACAGAACTCCGCGGGCTAGTTTTTATGCCACATACTTTCAATTTCTTCTAAACTTTTACCTTTAGTTTCAGGCACCCAGAAATAGACAAACGCGGCCGCCAGCAAGCCCATAAAACCATATAGCCAATATGCAAAACCGTGATGAAAACTTTCGATTAGACCGGCATCGCCATCAATGACTTTAAAAGACCAAGACACTAACCAGTTAGCGATCCATTGAACCGCTACAGCAATTGCCATCGCTTTGCTCTTAATTGAGTTAGGAAAAATTTCTGACAGTAAAACCCAAGTAACCGGCCCCCAAGACAGCGCAAATGCGGCCATATAAACAGACATTACAACAATCGCGATGAGCCCACTCACTTCAAAATAAAACAAGCTTCCCAAAGTAAACATCGACAGCGACATTAAGCTCGCACCAATTAGCATCAAGGGCTTACGTCCATATTTATCGACCGTCATTATCGCCACTACCGTAAAACCAACATTCACCACACCGACTAAAATCGTTTGCAACAATGCCGCGTTGTTAGAGGCCCCCATAGTGCGGAATATTTCGGGTGCGTAATATAAAACCACGTTAATACCAATAAACTGCTGAAATACCGAAAGTAAAACACCCACAACAATCAGCATCCCGCCAAAAGAAAACAACGCCGTATGCTTATGATGCATTGATCCCTTTATTTCGCTAAGTGTTGATGCCACTGCATCGGGGGCGTTAAACTTTTTCAATACGGCTTCAGCCTCTTGGTGTCGACCCTGCAGCACCAACCATCGAGGGCTTTCTGGGACAAGAAACAACAGAGCAAAAAAGACCGCGGCAGGAATGCATTCCGAAGCAAACATCCAACGCCACCCAAGTGTATGCAGCCATGCACTATCACCCTGAGATGCAATAGCCCAATTCACAAAATACACAACCACCATCCCGCCGACGATCGCAATTTGGTTATACGACACTAAACGTCCGCGAATATTGGCTGGCGCAATTTCTGCGATATACATAGGCGATACCATGGACGCCAAACCGACTCCCAGTCCACCCAAAATACGAAACGCCACGAAGGGATAAATCCAATCGCTTGACGCTTCGCCGTAGCTGGCCTCGGTAAAGGGTAAATAAAATAATTCAGGTACGGCAGAACCTATAGCTGAGACCAAAAACAGTACGGCTGCGATAAACAAACTTCGCTTACGACCAAATCGCGCACTGCATACTCCGGCCAGGCCGCCGCCGACAATACAACCAATAAGTGCACTTGCAACCGCGAAGCCCGTGAGCGAATCACGTGCGGTTTCGGACAATCCCCAGGGAAGTACAAAGACATGTTCGATCGAGGCCACGGCTCCCGATATGACAGCCGTATCGTAACCAAATAGAAGCCCGCCCAAAGTCGCAACTAACGTCACTACCAGCACATTGAACCGTGCCGCTTCGGGTTTTTCCGATACATCAGCCGTTAACGTAAGCGCCATAATTTTTACCCAAGGCAATCTAGAGATGCCCCTGATTAATGATGAAACAAATAGTAACAAATGGTCAAATTGACTACAAGTAGTTTATTGATGGTTATATGAACTAGCTTAAAAGATAGCTCAGTATCCTCAGTTATCCTGAAATTACACAACTGGCGTTCAGCCATATAAGGTCAGGCCATGACTTACATGAAGAGTTTTATAATGACGTAATTACGGCACGCCATACTCTAGAGCACCCGACTAACGCCGCATGCTATAACCATTTAATAACCGTCAATATCTCGATCACCCCTAGTTAATATCCATCCATCAATGACTCGTCGCGAGAAGGAAAAAATTGTCAGTTTTGCATCACTAGATTTAGTGGAGCGCAGATAGCCGTTTAGATATCACCACAGTAGAGCCTTATTAATGGCTGGTTGCGAGAGGGAGGTAAAAATTATCAGTTTGGCGCGGCTAGATCTAAACGTTTACTTATTTCAAACAAACAGACCTAGTGGTGTGAAGATGGAGTTCTAAATCGCTCCGCTGCAGAGACCTATATTATGGATGTGTAGCAACTAATACACATCCATAGTCAGCTCCTCGTGAAGGTGAGATAAAAATTGTCACATTTACGCGACTAAATAGAGACGTTGTGCAAAAGAATGAGATCACTCAACAGAATACTACACTGGTCGAAGAAACGTCAGCAGCGCGGCGGATCAAACCAGATGACCCGGCAACCTCACAAGCTTTGTAAGATATATATGTTACGAACTAGGCCTTAGCCTTAGCCAGTCCTGGGTTTTGCTATTTCTAGCTTCGTATATTAAAATTGAATACAGTTGAAGTAACTGTAATATAGACCGTTAAAGTGCCTATATAGTGCCGACTAAGTGCCGATAAATATCACCCTTACGTACTTCTATTGTTAATATTTCGGTCCGCCATATCTCCTTCGCTTTAAGCTACGCGCATAGCAATAAGGTTATTCCTTAAACGCTGCATCTAAAGTTCCCTGAGCTAAGCCATGATATCCTGGCCTAGCTTCGCGATAGATTCGCTCCGCCACTTTTCGTCCTGCTTCAGTTTTTAATAGTTCCACATACAATGGCACAATTAATTTTCGACGACCAATAGAGAGTAAATACTCTTCCAACCGTACAAATGCGTGTCGATAGTTATTACGAATAGAAATTTTAAGCCAGCTATGAACAATTTCATTGTTATACGAATCCGTTAATGAAAACGTTTTGTCTAATTCATGGATTTTACTTAGTGATAATTTTTCCGGTAAGCCATTTAGAAAAAACAACCACTCATGAACAGTCCATGTTTCACTTGAAAGCTCTCCAAGACTCATACTCCCGCCCAACCAACGGTCACTATGCTTTGCGATACGATTAAACACTTCAGACGTTGGTTCAGGAGCCGATTTTGGAATCCCCGATTTATGTACCCAATCGTTAATATGCTTCATCGACAAACTATCGGGATATTTTTTTACAAGATTTTCTTCTAAATAAACTAAAAACTGATCGGTCGTTAGACTCTTAAATTTATAATCCTGTATATAGGTAACAAGAAAACGATCGAACTCCTCTCGCCCTATTCGCAATTCAATGTCGCGTAAAAACAAGGCTCCTTTTTCGTAAGGAATATCCGAAAAAGAATCATCCGGGTCCTGCCCACGCAAATCGACAGCTAAACGTTGATTTTTGGGTTCAACACTCACCAAAGCTTCGGTCAAACTTTGATAACCCAATACTCGCTCCATCGCTACACGATTTTCACCGTAAACCAGCTCCATAATTCGATACGTTAAGTACGTCGTGAAGCCCTCATTTAGCCACAAATCATTCCAGGTAGCATTAGTAACACTGTTGCCTGTCCAAGAGTGTGCCAATTCGTGAGCGATCAAACCCACTAAACTCTTATCGCCTGCGAGTACCGTAGGTGTTATAAAGGATAAGCGTGGGTTTTCCATTCCGCCAAAGGGAAAGCTCGGTGGTAACACGAGCAAGTCGTATCGACCCCACGCGTAGGGCCCAAAAGCCTTTTCGGTAGCTTCAAGCATCTTTTCAGTGTCTGAAAACTCCGTAACAGCCGCATCAAGATATGCGTGCTCGGCGTAGATTCCTGTTCGTTTGCCCATCGCCTTAAATTCAATATCACCTATCGCAAAAGCAATTAGATACGAAGGTATCGCCTGCGGCATGGAAAATTCACCGGGTAGGTAGGGGCCTTACGGCCCTTTCCCCCCTAAGAACTGTACGTGATAGTTTCCCATCATACAGCTCAAGCCCTTCGAAGATCGATATCACTCGACCCGCCTATAAATGTCTTATTAATAGCAACCATCATACCGCTCGCAAAGTGTTAAATGAAGGATTCAATTTTGCTCGATCCTTCAGTCTATCAATCTGCTTCCTCTTTTTCCTTTCCGCAAAGTAAACATGGTACGCAGGGTCATAAGGATT
>JBLIMQ010000049.1:0-28725 GCA_047638775.1 Flavobacteriales bacterium | reverse complement strand
GCATGAGCATTAGCATGAGCATGAGCATGAGCATGAGCATGAGCATGAGCATGAGCATGAGCATGAGCATGAGCATGAGCATGAGCATGAGCATGAGCATGAGCATGAGCATCAATAGTTTGACTGGTCGGGCGCTTGGCTAAACAGTACGGAACTGCAGCCCCAACACTAATACTGTCGCCCCACGGGTGACGCTGTGGATATTTTTAAAATGTGCTGTATAACGTTCATATCGATAGCCTCTGAAAATACTTCTTCGCCTCATAAGTAGCATTAAAATAATGCTCGGCTCCACCGTATGGATCCACGATAATACTGCTCCAGTGAAGCTCTCGGGCCAAACTCAGCAGCTCCGGTGTTTTACCAAAAACATCGTTCACCAATAATACTTTCACCAAAACTAGTTAAACAAGCACGCTAACACTGGCGTTATTAAGCAACCGATATTTACACGCAAAAACTAGCATTAACTCTTGTAGTGGATAGCGAGCCAAATAGTCGGCTTATCGGGATCGGTCCAAAGCACACGGTGGCGAGTACCCTTGGGTAAATGGTTAAAGTCTCCTCGCAACATTTTGCGCGGTTCAGAACCTTCGCATTCTAAAAGCGCCTCCCCTTCCAATACAACGACCCACTCAGACCAGTCCTGCTCAAACCATCCCTCTTGAGGGGCCCGATGCCCAAGTGACGTAATTCGTTCAATTTTTAATGTTTCACATTCGAGTAAGTTATCGAAAACTTCATCTCGAAAATCACTCGGCAAGCCTGTAAATAGGTTCGTTATACTCATGACAGTCCGTAGTTTTACCGTTAACAGCTTTAAGACAATACGTGTTTACGAGTCCTTATGAGCCAAAACCATTAGGCATAAAAAAGGCGGGGAAATACCCGCCTTTGTTATACCTTTATAGTATGGGAGAGTTATTCAACAGCTCTTAGCATTCCATGCGACTCAACCGAATACCGTGCCGCACGCTCTTCCATATCGTTATCCGTATCGACAACGAGTAGATGCTCGCCTCGATCCAGCGCTTCACGATATGCGGCGAATGAATGATTGAGTTTCGCAATCCCCATTAAACCGCCTTCCCACGTACAAAACCCCATAACCATAACAGCCACGAAAGAGAGTAAAATCCATGTGGTTGCACCGACAACGCCATAAGCAAAGCCGCCAAGCAAAATCATTGCACTCAATATCAAACCAACCGACGCGCCTTTAAGACCATAACTGGCTATGTCTCGCTTGGACCACTCTGAAAATTGCGGCAGGTTATGCTGCTCAACTTCGCCTTCGCTATTACTTAAAATATGTATGTGAGACCGAGGAATCCCATTCTCTTCTAAATCATGCTCTGCGGCATCAAGTTCATCTATATCATCAGTTAAATACTTTAGTTGCGTCATAACGTGCTCCTAACCCAGAAAATGTTACGTACATCTTTAGTTTAGAACGAAATACACAAAATTTATAGAGGCGGTTTAGAGTGAGTTATGCTTAAAAAGCGTACTGAAAAAGCGTTTGGTTGTAACACTTAAGGGAAAGATCATTCGAGGAAGGTGGAGAATATGAAAGCGGAGCATGCAATGCTCCACCCAAACAACGTTTTAGTCGACAAATACTGGGCTCATGCCCATACCCCAAATAAGAACAGTCGTAATCATTACGGTGACCATTAGAACAAGCCCAACTGTCACAACCGATGAGGCATACATAAATGCACGCTCTTTATCGATATTCATTAAAATCGGAATGCCTTCATAGACCAAGTAGATTGCATATGCACCGGCTGCACTCATAGTAATCGCGCTCAACCACAAAGTGGGATAGGCGTTAAATACACCAGCAATGAAGAGCGGTGTCGATACGAAAACGGCTAAAGCTGTGCCGCCATAGTGGCGCTCTTCTTTAGTGCCTTCAACACCATAGGTTTTCGACATCCAGTTAATGAATTCACCGAAAAAGAAAACACCAGCCAGTAAGGCAAAATAGGATATAACGCTTAAAGTAACGGCACTTTCAGTGGAGAGGCGAACGATATCTCCACCGCCAACACTCCATCCGACTTGAGTAACGCCGTAAAAGGCTGATATACAGGGGATTAATGCTAGTAGAGGGACATGACTCAGAAATATCTGCTGAAATGAGCTTTTCTTGTCGCGGATGGCTTTCCATTCCGCGTCGGGGTTAACAAAAATACCTAAAGTGTGACTAAGAATTGCCATTTAAAAGCTACCTCTTGTTCAATCGCCATATAATAATTATTGATAGATGATACGAACACCGAGAGTAAAATATGCTCTACGAGCCGCTGTATATCAGCTTTGTATGCTTTTAATATACGGCCAAATTGTAAATAATCAAGTAGCTTTCACTGTATTGATTAAGAACTAAGCGATAGAAACACAATTACTTATAATTCACATCGAGCGAGAAGAAATAAGTTACTTTACTACACGTAAGCTAGGGCGCTTAGGGGCGGCGTCAGACTTATTTTCAGGCTCTGGAGGAGATGGATCTGGCTGATCTTCGGCATCAAACATCATTCCACGTCCATTTTCATGGGCGTAAATACTAAGAACTGCAAAAGTCGGCACATAAATATCTTGGGATACACCACCAAAACGCGCCGAAAATGATACCGCCGTATTATCCATATTGAAGGTCTGAACAGCAGAGGGGGAGATATTCAAAACGATTTCGCCGTTTTTATCTATATATTGCTCAGGAACAGAAACTCCAGCCGCTAACGCCTTCACAACAATATGGGGCGTACAGTTATTATCTACAATCCATTGATATAAGGCATTTAGTAGATAAGGCTTGCTGGAGTTCATACTCATAGTAATACCAGATTAAACGTTGCTGTAATACATTGGTCGCATTTCGTGCTCAGTCTCTGACAAGCTTTCTTTAAAGGCTTCACGAGTGAATACACGATCCATATATTCTAGTAATGCCATTGTCTGACGAGTACGTTGAATAGAGATACCGAAATGATCCAAACGCCAAAGAATCGGGGCTAAACAACAGTCAACCAACGTAAACTCTTCGCTCATAAAGAAAGGCTTTTCAGCAAAAATCGGGGCAATTGCAGTCAAACCGTCTTGAAGTTCTTTTGCCGCCTGATCGATTGTATCTTTGTTTTTGCTCGTAGTTAACGTTTTAACTAACTTACACCAGTCATTTTCAATACGGTAAATAAACTGTCGAACTTCCGCCCGCGCAACAGGGTATACCGGTAATAAAGGTGGATGAGGAAAACGCTCATCCAAATATTCCATCATTACCTGAGTTTCAAAAAGAGAAAGGTCTCTATCCAGTAAAACTGGCAGAGTCCCATAAGGATTTGCTTCTCGAACTTCCTCCGGCAAGTTTTCTGGATCAACACTTAAAATGTCGGCACTAACGCCCTTCTCAGCCAAAACAATTCGTACGCGATGGCTATAGTGATCCTCGGAGTCCGAGTAATACGTCATTGATGAACGCTTTTGCACAACCGCCATGTAAACTTCCCCAAATACAATTTTTAATACATTTCATAAATAGCAAACCCGACCATTAAGGCGCGGGTTTACAGATTAAAATACAGCGTCACATAATTAATGCACGTCTTTCCAGTATTCACGATTAAGCAATACGGTAAAGATAAGTAGTACCGCTAAAAACAAGAAAACAAATATACCTATACGTTCACGCTCAAGTTTTTCAGGATCACCAACATAGGTCAAGAAGTTCACAAGGTCGTGAACTTCTGCTTTAAATTCAGCTTCGTTTAAAGACCCTTTAACCTTACCAACTTCTAATGAACCACAATCTTCTGATGTTGGCGCGCCAAGATCATCACGAACAATGTGCCCGTGACTGTCGCGTTTAGGGCCAGCCGTACATTCCTGCAAACCTTGCAATTCAAGCAACACATGCGGCATACCAACACTTTTAAAGACCTTGTTATTCACACCTGTTGAGCGGGAATCGTCTTTGTAGAAACTTAAAAGAAAGGTGTATAGCCATTCTGATGAGCGAGCACGCGTTGTTAAGCTCAAATCAGGAGGTGCGGTACCAAACCATAATTTTGAGTCTTTAGGGTTCATGGCAACTGTCATCAAGCTGCCAATTTTCTCACCTGAAAAAATCAAATTATCTATCATATCGGTATGTGGAATACCGAAGTCATCGGCTACACGCTCGTAGCGCGAGTATTTAACTGAATGACAACCCATACAATAATTGGTAAATAATTTTGCACCGTTCTGCAATGACTCTTTGTTATCTAACTCGGCAACAAAGTGTTCACATGGAACGTCACCACACTTTCCGCCACTAGAGGCTACAGAAACGAGGGGCGCTACCGCTAGAATGATAAATAACAACAAACCACCCCAAACAATAGCTTTGTTTAGTCCAGTCATACGTACCCGATCAGGTACAGCAGACTCACTATCACGTTCAGCTATCCAAGGTAATGCAATCGTTAACACACCAAGAAGACAACCAAATATCAGTACAAAGGCGTTCACAGAAGTTCCTACTGGGCCAAAAAACGAGGTTGAAATTGTTATGTACAACATAGTGATGCCAAGTACCGCCGAAATCACAATTCCAAAGAAGCCCTTTTTGCCTGCGCTGGTCCACGTCGGCATTGTGAGGAAAAAGGTAAAGTAGAGCACAGTGCTTATTTGCGACAACAATGTACGGTCATACGTTGGGCCATCAAGGCCAAGTTTCCCTAGCACAACAAAGTTAGAAGCAAATAGAACCAGCATAACTTTTGGCAGCCAGCCTTTATAGCGTACAGATTTAGCTTTGCCTTTATCCAACCATGGTAATAAAAACAATATGACAATTGCCGCAGCCATGGACATAAAACCCAGTAACTTAGCCGTAAATACACCACCAAGATCAAGCGTTACGGCACGTAATATCGCGTAGAACGGCGTAAAATACCAAACAGGGGCAATGTGCTCGGGAGTTTTTAGTCCGTTAGCTTGTTCAAAGTTCGCATGCTCTAGGAAATAACCACCCATTTCAGGGGCGAAAAACACTATGCCCAAAAATACAAACATAAAGACAGTAATGCCCACTAAATCGTGAACGGTGTAATACGGGTGAAATGGAATGCCGTCTAAAGGAATACCGTCCTCATCTTTATTTTTCTTAATCTCAATGCCGTCTGGATTATTAGAGCCTACTTCATGAAGCGCAAGAAGGTGCATAACCACTAATGCCAATAAAACAATCGGCACAGCAATAACATGAAGCGCGAAAAAGCGATTCAAAGTAGCGCCGGAGATCAGGTAGTCACCACGAATCCACTGCACAAGGTCTTCACCAATATACGGAATCGCGCCAAACAGATTCACAATAACTTGCGCGCCCCAATATGACATCTGCCCCCATGGCAGCACGTAACCTAAGAAGGCTTCGGCCATCAAGGCAACATAGATAAGCATACCGAAGATCCATACCAGTTCGCGAGGGGCACGGTATGAGCCATACATTAGGCCACGAAACATATGCAAATAAACAACGATGAAAAATGCCGACGCCCCAACAGCGTGCAAACGCTGAAGTAGATTTCCGTAAGGAACATCACGTCGAATATATTCAACAGAACCGAACGCACCTTCAGCCGTAGGCTCAAAATGCATCGTCAACCAAATACCCGTAAGTAATTGATTAACAAGTACAACTAGCGACAACACGCCAAAGAAGTACCAAAAGTTGAAGTTTTTAGGCGCGTAATACTTGCCCATATGAGTATCCCATGCACGCTGCACAGGTAAACGGTCGTCAATCCACGTCCAAAAAACGTTTAGCCAATTTGTCATGGTCTTATGCCTCCTGGTCTTCACCGATGAGAATAACTCCATCGCTTAAGTATTTGTGTGGGGGAACGAGTAAGTTTGTTGGTGCTGGAACACCTTGAAAAACTCGTCCAGCTAAATCGAACTTAGAACCGTGACAACGACAGAAAAAGCCGCCAATCCAAGTGCTATCGCCAATATCTTGTGCTCCGGTTTCTGGAATATGCGCAGGAGCGCAGCCCAAATGCGTGCACACAGCTAAAAGAACCAAGAATTCATCTTTTATTGCGCGGGACTTACTTTGAACATAAGCGGGCTGTTGCGGGGCTTCAGATGAAGGGTCACGAACACGTGAATCCAACGTATCTAAACCAGCAATAATCTCTGGGGTTCTTCGTAGTACGTAAACTGGCTTACCTTGCCACTCTATCGTTATCATTTGACCGGGCTCTAATTTAGCCACGTTCACCTCTACAGGTGCACCAGCAGCTTTTGCCTTTGCACTTGGATTCCAAGAACCAACGAACGGCACTGCGGCTCCAACAAGACCTGCGGCACCTACAGCCGAAGTCATTGCGGTTAACACCCTGCGTCGACTTTTGTTCACACCGTCTTTACTCACGACGTAACACTCCCATATAAGGTAAATAATTTAAATTTTATGATGTCTCACCAATCACGACAATAATGCCCGGCTCTTACGATCCAGGTATATTTCTCATAATTGAAATACTGTTCTTTTGTTCTATATGTTCTATATGTTCTATACCACTTCGCTTTTTTTATTGTTTATCTCGTTCATGTGGTTAGGCGCATTGAGCCGCCAAGCCTGAGCAATAGCAATGGCCAATTTTTGGCTATAAAAAAGTCGCGCCATGGTAAAGAAATTCACTCAATACCACAAGTGAAGCCCCACTTATAAGGGCTAGCGAGCCGGCGCTATACGGAAAATCCGAGATTGTGACGATTTCCAGCCCAATCAGACCTACAAGGGGGGACTTTGGAGAGTTGATGTGGAGCGCTTTATTCGACCATAAGTGACACGATCATGACCGGCATAATCCTGCTGTGTCGCAACATCTGAATAAGCAAACTCTTCGAAAACGCGCCGAACAGCCTCTCCCTGAGTCCAGCCGTGCTCCACGACCAACCATGCAGCATCATTCATGTAATTGAGCGCACCAGAGACAAGCACTTGAATATCAGCAAGCCCGCCATTTTTTGCTACAAGTGCACTAGCAGGCTCAAAGCGTACATCACCGCATGCTAAATGCTCATCATTGATATCAATGTACGGGGGATTACTGACGATTAGGTCGTACTTTAGCTCTATTGACGAAAACCAATCGGAAACTTTAAAGCTCACATTCCCAATGCCATTTAGCTTTGCATTACGCTGAGCGAGCTCTACCGCCTTAACTTCAACATCCACCCCGAGCACATTCGATATCGGGAATTCTGAAGCCAGCGCCAGCGCAATTGCACCGGTACCGGTGCCCAAATCAAGAATGTCGGGTGTTTTCGGTAGCGCCAATTGAGACAAAACCAACTCAATCAGTATTTCGGTGTCGGCACGAGGAATTAGAGTGCACGGAGATACCTCCAGCTCCAAGGTCCAAAAACCCTGGCGCCCCAAGATATAGGCTACGGGCTCGCCCTTTAAACGGCGCTCAAACAAATGATTGAACTCGACCGAATGTAACTCACTCACTAATTTTTCGGGCCACGTATAAAAGTAGCTCCGCTCACACGCCATTACCCGCGCGAGAATCAATTCAGTATCGAGACGCGCCGAATCAGAAACGTCCTTCAGCTCACTTGCGCGACGCAATAGCTGCGCAATAGTCAGGCTATCCATTCCCTTTATTCTGCCAGTGCCGCCAATTGATCAGCCTGATGTTCGTTCACTAAGGGCTGAATAATGTCGTTGAGCGAGCCATGCATTACTTCATCTAATTTATAAAGCGTTAAATTGATTCTATGATCGGTAACCCGACCTTGAGGATAGTTATAGGTGCGAATTCGTTCTGAGCGGTCACCACTACCAACCAAGCTCTTGCGCTGCTCAGAATGGGAGGCTTCTGCGACCTCTCTTTGCGCCTGATTTAAACGCGCGGATAGCAATGACATAGCTCGAGCACGATTTTTATGCTGCGATCGCTCATCCTGACATTCAACTACGACGCCGGTTGGAATGTGCGTAAGACGTATAGCCGAATCCGTTTTGTTAACATGCTGACCACCGGCACCGGAGGCCCGGAACGTGTCAACTTTCAAATCCGCCTTATTGATTTCAATGTCTTCAAGTGCATCCGCTTCGGGCATAATAGCCACGGTACAGGCCGAGGTGTGAATACGACCTTGAGATTCTGTATCAGGAACGCGCTGAACACGATGAGCACCTGATTCAAATTTAAGCTGCGAATATACGTTCGCACCTTCAATACGCGCAATCACCTCTTTGTAACCACCATGATCACCATGGTTTTCACTGAGTATCTCTATTTTCCACTTTTTCTTTTCGGCGTAACGCGAATACATGCGAAATAAGTCGCCTGAAAAAATAGCGGCCTCGTCCCCACCGGTTCCTGCACGAACCTCCAGGAACACATTTTTATCATCATCAGGATCTTTAGGGAGTAGCAATTTTTGCAATTCGAGCTCAAATGGCTCAAGAGCGGCCTCACCAGCCTTTAGCTCCTCCTGGCCCATAGCGCGCATCTCAGGATCACGGTCTTTAATAAGGAGTTTTGCCTCATCAATATTCCCCGTGACTAACTGATAACTGTCATAGGCCTGGACAACTGGCTCCAGCTCAGCATATTCTTTTGATAGCTCTCGGAAACGATTCTGATCAGTAATAACCTCAACCTCACCGAGCAAGGCCTGTACTTCCTGATAGCGCTCGCCAAGCACTTCTAGCTTTTCTAAAATCGAAGGTTTCATAGTTACTTTTTAATTAATTTATAGTTAATTTATAGCTATCTGCAATCAAAATATCGCCCGCCGAACACTAAAACTTACGGACTCTACTGGGTTGTATTTCAATGCTATACGCCGCGATAACCCGGCATCTAGTCTTTATTAATTGGAAATAGTTTTCGAATCGAACCAAGCAAGAAATTATCTTTTTCGGCCGCAGCTTCTTTAATCCCTTGAGTTGGCGCGTGCATGAACTTATTGGCCAACTTACTCGCAAGACTTTCTAACGCCTCTTCTGGCGACTTTCCAGACTCTAACATTCGCTTCGCTTTATCTAACTCATCTTCACGAATCGTATTTACGTACTCTCGAAAAGCACGAATGGTATCCACTGAGCCTAACGAGCGACGTTCATGCTCATGCTTCTCAACGCCCTCAAGAATGATCTCTTGGGCGACCATCGCGGCACTCTCTCGTGAGCGTTGATTTCCGTCAATTACTTCTTTTAGGTCATCTACTGTATATAAAAAGACGTCATTCAGCTCGCCGACTTGAGCCTCAACATCTCGTGGAACAGCAATATCAACAATAAACATCGGCTTATTGCGGCGCTTCCTAAGTGCGGCCTCGACGGTGCCCTTCCCTAACAGCGGTAGTGGACTAGCCGTAGACGAGATAACAATGTCGGCCTCGTGAAGACGCTCTGGAATCTGGTTGAGTAGAATCGCTTCGGCGCCGTACTGTAGAGCCAATTTTTTTGCATTATCCAAACTGCGATTTGCAACAATTATTTTTCGTGTTCCCTGCTCTTTCAAATGCTGGGCCACGAGCTCAATGGTTTCACCGGCGCCTATTAACATCGCTGTATCATCGGCGAGATTAGAAAATATTTGTCTAGCCAAGCTAACGGCCGCATAGGCCACTGAGACGGGATAAGCACCTATCGAGGTTTCTGTTCTTACGCGCTTCGCAATCGAAAACACTTGCTGGAATGTGCTATGAAGCCGACTTCCCACACCCTCATGCTCTTGGGCTAAAGCATACGACGTTTTCACCTGCCCGAGTATTTGCGGTTCACCCAACACCATTGAGTCAAGCCCACACGCCACTCTCATTACATGCTGAACAGCCTCGTCGTCACGATAAAAATAACAGGCGCTCTCTATACGCGCTAGATCGATGTTTTTTTGCTGCGCTAACCATGACAGAAGCTCAACTCTAGACGCTGAGCTATAACAATACAATTCGGTGCGATTACATGTAGACAGTAGCGCAATCTCTTCGGCAATTCCGGAGCTTAAAGCACACCTTAACGCAGCCACAACCTCAGGGGCGGAAAACGCTAAGTTCTCTCGCACTTCAAGTGTCGCTGTATTGTGGTTAATACCTAGAGCCAAAAAAGCCATTAAAAAAATTTCAAGTCTATTGCAAAGATAAGGGGCTCCTAGAGTAGCACTTACACTAGGACACAAAACCGCACATTGTGTGCGCGCAAGCGCAAGATAGCAAGCTTGCAACATAAACTCTAGGGAGACCCCCCCAATACCGCTAAGCAAAGTTCGTCAAACCGAGACGACTTCAACACTATCGGGATAAACCGTTGCACCATCAGTCGCTCTATGCGCTAATACCAACCCAAACAGAAACTGACAATTCGTTATAACGATGTGGACATGAGACTCCCATGACCAACACCTCTGAGCAAAAAAGTGCCACACGCATTGCACTCAAGACATCACTAAGCTTGCTAGTACTGAGCTTAAACGCTTGTTCACTACTCCAAAAAGATAATACAGTTGGCGAGGTGCCACTAACGCCTCTGCCTACAACAGAAATACGTGAAAACAAAGCTTTTACAGAAGAGAGCTTATACGCATTACTCGTCGCTGAACTTGGCTTAACCCGCGGCAACTACACCCTCGGACTAGAAAGCTATGCGGATCAAGCACGCAACAGCGAAGACCTTAATGTCACGGCTCGCGCCACCCAGATTGCGCGCATATTAAACAACCATGAATTATCGCTGGAGCTATCTACACTCTGGAAAGACCTGGACCCAGGCAATCGCGAAGCACGACTCATTCTAATTTCCGAACTCACTCACCAAAAGTCCTTCATTCAGGCTATACGCGAAGCGAAAGATATTATCTACGCGGGCGATGAAGCCCCTATTGAAGAGATTGCAATAAAAGCCGCGCAGGCCAAATCAAGCGAACTTCCCGCGCTTGAGCAAGCGCTAAGCGAGATTGTTAAGGATCACCCGAATAATCAAGAAGCACTATTGGGCTTAAGCATTTTACAGCTGGCACAAAACAACATAGAACAATCAACAATTCATGCCGACCGCGCACTCGCCATAAGCCCTAACGACGTCAGAGCGCTCTTCCAAAAATATCGCATACTTAGCAGCACACGACATACAGACCAGGCCGCGGCCACATACGTCAAAATCGTTGAGCAACAACCCAATAACTTTCGAACGCGTTCGCACTATGCACGCCTACTACTAAAAGTAGATCGCACCGAAGCATTAAAACAGTATCAGCAACTACTAAAAATGGCGCCCGAAAACCACGATATCAAACTCAATATCGCGTTACTTCATCAAGACCTAGGCCAGGCAAATGAAGCGAAAACACGCTATGAGAACCTAATAGAAAACAACGAACATGTTGACGCCTCTCATTACTGGCTCGGCGACATTGCTGAAACCCAGGAAGATAGCAGCCTAGCGCTTCAACATTATATGAAAGTTCAAGGCGGGCAACGCTACATTGACGCTATAACCAAGGCGAGCAGCATCCTTGCCAATACTGAAAGCGTTGACAACGCCCTACTATTCATTTCTAGCCGAAGAGAATCATCAAGCGGAGAAAATAAAGAGCGCCTCTATGTCATTGAAGCCGAAACCTATGCCCGCGTAGGCAAGCACAATCATAGCAATGCAACCTATTCCAATGCACTGAATGACTTCCCCAAAAGCATCCCCATTCTTTATAGTCGCGCGATGTATTTGGCCTCAAAATTAGACATTCAAGAAGCCGAGATAGACTTCCGCACGATACTCGAGTTAGAACCCGACAACACTGCGACATTAAATGCACTAGGCTACACCCTTGCCGACAGCACTAATCGTCACCAAGAAGCAAAAGACATCATAAGCAAAGCCTTAACGCAACGCCCTGACGATGCCGCAATTTTAGACAGTATGGGCTGGGTTGAATTTAAGCTTGGAAATTTAAAAGTTGCCGCCGGCTATCTTAAACGAGCTTTCGAGCAAATTAGCGATCACGAAATCGGTGCGCACTACGGTGAAATACTGTGGTCCCAGGGAAAAAAACGACAGGCGCGCAGAGTTTGGAAAAAAGCACTCGCCACGTACCCAGATAGCCCGATCCTAAGATCATCGATGAAACGCCTTGGCGCTAACTAGTCAAAAATGACAATGACTCGCGCCATTGAACGCTCCAGATATATCGCACTACTTGCCCTGCTCGTAATTACTTCGTGCTCCACGTTCACAGCAAAAAACACCAACATCAACGAAAGCTACTGGACGGCAGAAGGAAAACTTGCATTCAAGCATGAAGGAAAAAGCCAAAAAGCCAATATTCGCTGGCAGCAGCAAGGCGGCGACTACGACATACTTCTCTTTGGCCCACTAGGTAAAGGCAAGATTGCAATAACTAAGCACGACAAGACCATAACGCTAAACGACGGAAATCAACTTCACCATTCGGCGAATGCTGAAGAGCTTCTATACCGCGTAAGCGGTTTAGAGCTGCCCATTAGCTACGCACAACATTGGATCACCGGAGCCCCTTCGCCGAACACCACCCACACTATGCTCGCGGAACCCTCTGCAGATTTTGAGCAAGCCGGCTGGAAAGTTAGCTACCTTCGTTTCACAAACGACGAAGCACATAGACTGCCAACTAAAATCATTATCAGTAATGACGCGCAGCGATTAACCATCATCATTAAACGCTGGAGCTACGCCAATAAGGAGCCACAATAGTGAAAAACCTTAGCCTGCCAGCTCCTGCGAAACTTAATCTTTTTTTACACATAACCGGACGCCGCGATGACGGCTACCACAACCTTCAGACAGCATTCCAGCTACTTGATTGGGGGGATGAGCTTCACTTTGAGCTCACCGAAGCCCCAGAGGTCACCATTGGCAACTTCCGCGGGGTAAAAACTGAAGACAATTTGATATTTAAAGCCGCTCAATTATTACAGCCCTACAATAATAGCAATCTTGGCGTAAGCGTATCCGTTAATAAGCGACTACCTATGGGCGGAGGTATTGGCGGCGGAAGCAGTAATGCCGCAACTACGCTACTCGGCCTAAACACATTATGGCAACTCAACCTTACAATCGACCAGTTAGCCGACATGGCTCACAAGCTTGGTGCCGACGTCCCTGTATTTGTGCGCGGCTCTAGTGCGTGGGCCGAAGGCATTGGTGAAAAAACAAGCCCATTATTACTGCCTGAGCGCTGGTATGTTGTACTGTGCCCCGACTGCCACGTATCAACCGCTGAAATTTTTTCACACAAAGATTTGACAAGAGATACAAGCGCCATTAAAGTAGCGACCTTCCTGAAAGGGGGTGGGAAAAATGACTGCCAGAAATTGGTAGAATCACTCTTCCCTGAGGTAAGAAAAACCGTTGATTGGCTTAGCCAATATGGGGATGCACGAATGACAGGCACTGGTGCCAGCGTTTTTGCAAGCTTCGACTCTCAAGAAAAAGCCGAACAGGTCTTTTCTAAGAGAGCTAAAGATATTAACGGTTTTGTAGCTCTTGGTGTGAACACTTCACCATTGCATCGATACCTCCCTGATTAGTTATTACTGGGGTGTAGCCAAGCGGTAAGGCAACAGGTTTTGATCCTGTCATGCGAAGGTTCAAATCCTTCCACCCCAGCCATTTTTTACCGCACACGACACACCTCTGCATTTTCACAGAATATTACCGACAAGAGGCTCTTCTCGTGCCAGACTTAATGGTCTTTACCGGCAATGCCAATCCAGAACTTGCAGAAAAAGTTGTTCAGAAACTCAACATCCCTCTAGGCGACATTAGTGTCGGTAAGTTTTCAGACGGCGAAATTCGCGTCGAACTTAATGAGAATGTTCGAGGCCGTGATGTTTTTGTTGTGCAATCTACATGCGCACCCACAAACGACAACATTATGGAACTCCTAGTTATCGTTGACGCTCTTCATCGCGCGTCAGCAGGACGTATAACCGCTGTCGTTCCTTACTTTGGTTATGCACGTCAAGATCGTCGTGTACGATCAGCTCGAGTACCCATTACCGCAAAAGTTGTAGCCGACATGATGGTTACCGTTGGTATTGATCGCGTACTAACCGTTGATTTGCACTCAGAACAAATTCAAGGTTTCTTTGATGTCCCGGTAGACAACGTTTACGGCTCACCGGTTCTGCTCGAAGATATCAACAAACAAGACTTTGAAGATCTTATTGTTGTCTCTCCGGACGTAGGCGGCGTTGTTCGCGCACGTGCGGTAGCCAAACAGCTTGGATTAGATCTCGCCATCATCGATAAGCGCAGACCCACAGCAAACGTTGCCGAAGTCATGCATATTATTGGTGAGATTGAAGGCCGCACCTGTCTGATTGTCGACGACATGGTTGATACGGCTGGCACACTATGTAATGCCGCTAAAGCACTGAAAGAACATGGAGCCAAAAAGGTTGTCGCTTATGCCACACACCCTGTTCTATCTGGCCCAGCGATTGAAAGAATTAATGCATCAGCTCTAGATGAGCTGGTTGTTACCGATTCGGTCCCGCTATCTGAAGAGGCTCGAAACTGTAAATCTATTCGCCAATTATGTTTGGCGGACATGCTATCTGAGGCTATGCGCCGCATTAGCAACGAAGAATCTCTGAGTGCAATGTTTCAACATCACCCTTAAGAGCTCGTAGTGTTTACACACTACAAAAAACTGGGAAGCCTGGTCGCGGGCAACCTAAACTCAACTTAAAACCATTGGAAAACGTTATGTCAAACGATTCTTTTAAACTAAATGCCACGCTACGCGAAGATGCAGGGAAGGGAGCGAGCCGCCGCCTGCGTCGTCTAGCTGATCAAGTCCCTGCAATTGTTTACGGTGGCAGCAAAAAGCCGCAAATGATTTCTATTCTTTTCAAAGAGCTTGTTAAGCAACTCGAGAATGAAGCTTTTTACTCTCACGTAATTACGCTTGATATCGAGGGTAAAGAGCAAAGCGTAATTCTTAAAGATCTTCAGCGTCATCCAGCTAAACTCGCTATCTATCACGCTGATTTCTTGCGCGTATCTAAAACCAAGAAATTCCAAACCAAAGCGCCTCTTCACTTCATCAATGAAGAATCTTCAATTGGCGTCAAACAGCAGGGCGGTATTGTTACTCACGCAATCACTGAGCTAGAAATTTCTTGCTTACCTGGCGACTTACCTGAATACATTGAAGTTGATCTAGCTGAAGTTGAAGCTGGCCAAATTATCCATATTTCAGATATCAAGCTACCAAAAGGTGTTGAATCTGTTGCGCTAGCACACGGTACTGATCACGATCACCCTGTTGCTACAATCAACAAACCTAAACAATCAGCTGAAGACGACGCAGAAGCCGCCGCAACAGACGCTGAGTAATATCGAAGGTTATCACCTTCAATAGCGATTGGTGACTAAGTTTTTCACTCTATGAAAGTACAATACTCGCCAATTCGTTTGATCGTGGGCCTGGGAAATCCGGGCTCCGACTACTCCTCCACCCGACACAATGCGGGACAGGATCTTGTTGAAGAGCTTGCTCGACAAGCTTCAACAAATTTCACTCCAGAATCGAAGTTTTTTGGCCTTAGCGCCAGAATAACCCTTGCCGGCCATGATGTTCGATTACTCATTCCAACGACCTTCATGAATAAAAGTGGCCTCGCCGTAGCGGCTCTGGCAAACTTTTACAAAATTGAAACCGCAAATATTCTTGTTGTCCACGACGAACTCGACTTAGCCCCCGGCAGCGCACGCTTAAAAGTAGGCGGCGGACATGGGGGCCACAATGGTCTTAGAGATATCATAGCGTCGCGTGGCAACGATAAGAATTTTGCGCGCCTTCGCCTTGGCATTGGCCACCCTGGTAGCGCTAAAGACGTTGCCTCATATGTACTAAAACGCGCATCAAAGATAGACATAAACACTATTGACGATGCGATAGTAAAATCTATTGCGATACTGCCCGAGCTTGCCGCAGGAAATTTCGAAAAAGCCATGCTCGAACTGCACACGCACACATAACCGAAGGTAAAATCATGGGATTTAAATGCGGAATCGTTGGCCTGCCCAACGTAGGCAAATCAACACTTTTTAACGCGCTTACAAAAGCAGGAATCGAGGCGGCGAACTTCCCGTTTTGCACAATAGAACCCAACTCAGGCATCGTGCCCGTTCCCGATACCCGCCTGCAAGCGCTTGCGGATATAGTATCACCTGAACGCGTACTGCCCACGACAATGGAATTTGTTGATATTGCAGGACTTGTTGCTGGCGCATCTAAAGGCGAAGGTCTGGGCAATAAATTCCTAGCCAATATTCGCGAAACAGACGCTATTGCCCACGTTGTTAGGTGCTTTGAGGACCCAAACATCATACATGTAGAAGGTACGGTTAACCCTGACGACGACATTGAAGTTATTAACACAGAATTAGCACTCGCGGATCTCGACACTGTAGAAAAAGCAATCTTTCGCTACACCAAAGCCGCAAAAGGTAAAGACCAAGACGCCATTAAAATAAAGGCTCTTTGCGAAAAAATTCTCCCGCACTTAAACGAGGCGTTTCCGTTACGCTCGTTTGAATTAACGGACGACGAGCTTGAATTACTTAGTCCATTAAGCTTACTTACGCTCAAACCGACAATGTACATCGCTAACGTTCAAGAAGACGGATTTAGCGATAACCCATTACTTGATCAGGTAGCCGCAATTGCCCTTCGAGAAAACGCCGTTGTTGTACCTGTCTGCAATAAGTTAGAAGCCGAAATAGCTGAACTTGATGATGACGAAAAAACAGAATTTCTTGAAGATATCGGCATGGAAGAACCCGGACTTAACCGAGTAATTCGAGCAGGCTACGATTTGTTAAGCCTGCATACCTACTTCACAGCCGGAGTCAAAGAAGTGCGTGCGTGGACCATTCCTATTGATGCCACAGCGCCACAGGCCGCTGGAAAAATCCACACCGACTTTGAAAAAGGATTTATTCGCGCAGAAATCGTTGGCTATGATGATTTTGTTGGCAACAAGGGTGAAAACGGAGCAAAAGAAGCCGGAAAATGGCGACTAGAAGGAAAAGACTACGTTGTTAAAGACGGTGATGTTGTACATTTTCGCTTCAACGTCTGATATATTTTTTCAAAAACAAAGATCTGGACGCTCGCTCAATATTACACAACGGCCTTCAGACACTTTTTTCTTTAAACAGCCAAAAGCTCTATTGACTTTAGGCAGGCAAGCAGTGAAAATAGCCGCCCTTTCGAGGAGCCGGCATTTATTAAACGTCACCGCTTTTCGAAATTTGCTCTTCTGGAATTTTTCCATTCGAGCATTGAAATGGCTAGGTAGCTCAGCTGGTTAGAGCGCAGCATTCATAATGCTGAGGTCGGGAGTTCAAGTCTCCCCCTAGCTACCACTTCTCCCCTCTTAATCATCATATTTAACATTGCACTACTTTCTTCTCACTACTCACAGCCAAAACAATAGCGAAACAACAGTCTTGAGATCAAAGTGATTTGTACCTACGCTTCTTTTGAAGCAATACTAGAAGCGACGGAACAACTATCGACAGAACAGCATTCATCGTAAGTATCGATAATATTGATGTGTATACAGGGACATCATACTTTATATCGCCAACAACTAAGCCAAAGAACAAGCAGGCATTAGACACACCCCATAGTGAAGCCAAAACGTTTCTAAAGCCCAAAAAGACAGATTTTGTCGTATTTACTGCAGCTCCCTGCTGGCTATCGTTCACCGTAGATTCCGGCATGGCCAAACCTTTCGTCCCCCAGCTACTATCGTGAAAGTTCACAATAGCGTACAACCAAAGCATAAACGCCACTGAAGGTCGACTCAGGGTAAAAGGAATACTCAAAACAAGTAAACTCCATAGACTCTCGCGCTCCCTAGTTATCGCGGCCAACGGCAACGACAGCACCAGAAATAGCACCAGCATAAACGGGATAATCATATCGACTTCAGAGATGACCAGTAAACTTGCGCTAAACACGATATATAGGCTTTGAAAAAACGCCGCCCCGCCCAACACGACCTTCCTCAAAGAAGTTAACTCGCCTTGAGCTGCAATATATACCTGAGCGATTAAGCTAAAGATAAAAACCGAAAAAAACGTGGCATATAATCCACTCAAGTTTGACGTTAGGTAACTAGATTCCCAGACCCCTAGACTCAAGCCAAAAGCCGCACCTAAATAAAAGCACGGGATAAACCAATCAAGTAATAATTGTAATGAATGGTAAACGGAAGCACCAAAAATTTTTAGCTTGCCCGCGCCAGAGCGGGCATCACCTGTAAGCAACTTTCGACTAGTAGTAATAAAACTCGATCGACACGCTAAATAACCGTTGCACCAGCGCTTACGCTGGCGCAACAGCTCACCCCAAGATTCACACGCATCAGTGTAGGCAATCGAATCTTCCGCCATATCCAATCGCCAAGATTCTGTATGATCTGTAACAATCTCACGGCACAACACTCTATCTTCGGCAAGATAGAGTGCAGATTCATAAGGGGTGAGATCGCCAAGCCCCTTAAAATATACGTCAAGAGGTCTATCCGTACCACCATCGTCAGGTGTAGAACGAATTGCATTCCACCTCAAAGCACTAAATTGACCCGGGATAACGCTAAGATAACCGCTAGCGATCTCACTCGGCCACTCCAGCAGCACAGATTTCATGAATTGCCCAAACTGCCAAACTTCTAAAGGTGAGTGCAGCTTAGGCGACTTCTCTGGGCGAATACTACTAGCAAGCCCCCCCACATCAGGTTGCGTATCAAATATTTCGACCATCGAACGAAGCGCATTATCAGTAACGACTGAACCAGCGTCTAACTGGAAAACATACTCAGGAATATATAATTCACAAAATACACGGTAATACCACCAATGAGAATCCAATTTTCCTGCATTAATTTTCTTGACCAATACAGAAAAATTAACCTCGGCATCGACTAATGAATTCTTCGCAATATCGGAGGGACCCTCCAATATAGATGGAGATAATTTTCGTGTGTACATCAATGCATCGTGATCAAGGTCATCTAGATCCATTAAGAACAGACCAAAATTGTTTAACACGTGCTGGCATGTATCAGAAATTTTGGCGACACCATCAACCACTATAACTACATTAAAAGACGGTTTTTTTTGATCACCTAAAGACTCACAATATGCCGCTATATTGCGCGCAATCGAAGAGAGTGTTTTATGCAGAAATTCCCCGTCTTCATTATAAAGAGTAATGACAAAACTGACTTTATTGTGTGTCGCGACTAACCGACTTAATTGTTTAACGTAGCATTCTCTATCAAGAGGGAAGATACTGTAACCATCTTGCAGCATACAATTTAAATGCTTTTCTTTTGAAGGTTCTTTCGAAACGATCACGTCCACAAAAACATCCCTTTATATATTGTATTAGCCACTATCGACCAAATAAATTTATTGTTATTTGAATATAGGTAAACCGAAACGCACGCATTAGACAGTAGAAGTCAAATATAGCTAACATGGGCACTAAACAACCATCGTCTAAAGACGATGGGTTAAAAAATGCGGACTGAAAGTCCAACTTTTCGGCTCAAGCCGACTAAACTACTCTACTTCGAATTAATCATCCGACTTACGCTCAAAATGATGTTCCAAGTACTCGCTGATCATTTCCTTTGTTAACTCCCCTGCTGTTACACAAAAACAACCTCTCACCCAAAAGTGCTGACCCCAATAACGTTTTTTCAAAACGGGATACTCTTGAAATAATTTTGATGAGCTCCGTCTCTTAATTCGCCTCATAATATCCGAGGGGGACAATGTAGGAGGCGCAGATATCAACAAGTGAATGTGATCTTTACTTACTACACCTCTCAATATTTCAATCTCTAGTCGCTCACACGACTGTCGAATTAGCTCCCTAACTCTGAGACCAATATCTCCAGTGAGTACTTGATAACGATATTTCGTCACCCATACAAAATGGTATTCGATCTTATACTTGGTATGCGAGCCAGTTCTATATTTCATCGTAGTATCATAAAGCCAACCGCTAGCTAAAAGCTACCCGCCTGAAGGCGGGGGATTTAACCCTAAAGAGCGGACGATTAAACAAACCTAGATCTATTAACCCCGATCATTATGTTAAATAATAACTTTTATTATTCGAACAATCACTAAAAAGGAGAAGTTAGTTATGAGGAGACAGTAAAGAACTGACATAGAATGCCCGTAGCGACATATAGTGACTCTGCGCGCCACAAAGTTGCAAATACTTCTCCTATTCAACCTCGATTAATGATACTTAATTTCACACTTGCGCCGGGTTTGATACAGAGGCAGGCCAACTTACTCAACTTTAAAGTCTAAACTTTGTGCTGACATATACTCAACCACACCAAAACTTACACTAACGTGAAGCGCCATACCAACGACACAAAAATTACCCGAAGCCAAACCCTTGCCTGTACTCTTAGCCAGCAATATAGTTTAAGCTTGAAACTTAAGCGGCGTTAATACATTTAGCCCCCACCCACAACATCTCTATCATGCGAAAATCATTACCTTAACATTGATATAAACCGGACAACACAACCCATAGCATCTTGACTCTAATTGCTGTTGTTTTTTTTGCGGTCGACTACGTCTCAAAAAAAATGAAAACATTTCACTGCCTACATTTAAATTTATCGACAGGTTCTTTAAGAATACGCGCCATTTTTTGTCTATTAATTAAGGCTACAAGGTATTCCATATGAGCCGTCGCTTAGAGCGCCAATTTTATGCAACGGCGCTATTGTTTTTCAGGTTAAAGATTCAAACTTACCGTTTAAAATTATTCCATACGTAAATCTACGCCTTACTCAAAGTGTAGATTCTATTTTATATTTCCAAAAAAACACAGAACCTACAGTTAACATAGCCTAGATTATTACTTTATGGCTTAACGGTTTTACTAAAAACTAACTCGCCTCGACACACCGCATATGAAATCTATTGATTCGTACTACGGAGTTTATTAATGAACAAATGACTGTGAAAATAGTAGCGACGAAACGACACCGTTAATACGAAGCGCATGAAGCTTTTCTTCTGCTCGCCCACACATATTAACGTTCAAAATTTTATTATTTCCGATAACGGAGCATATCCAGAGGCGAAGCCTCCAACATATCACTAAGTCCTCGACTATCGACACTTAAACAGAAAAAAACAGAATCTCTGAAGTATTCTCTTCATACACTTCGCTAGGAAATCATACTATTCCGATATGAATCCAGTACAAAGCGAACCATTTTATTACCGTAACGCACCACGTGGACAAATTTCATATACGAATTAGAACCGCTTACGGATTATCAATATGTGACCTTCCCTCGAAAGATTAACGATACTTGACACTATTAAGTCCGCCATTAAGCTCACTATAAAATCTAGATCTTTTACATCAAATGAGCGCAGTACTGTATTTTAAGCGCGACTTCAAGCTCATACCAAGCCATCATTAGCGTCATGATAGAAACAACTAGCGATGGTCGCCGGATACGAATATAACGGCTAATTAGTTTAGAGCGCATTGCACGGAGAGTAACGCGTAAATCTTACACTCTACAATTGCAGGCTTTATTAGACAGATATATTCAAACAAAAGCTGGGGCAATCAAACACAACGCTAGCCATCAAATTTATCCACCGATTCACATATAACCTAGGCATGGAAATATCACGAACTCAAAGTGTGAAAGCACTTTTGAACGTTCGGATTAATGATCAACGCTTTCTGTGGCCAACGTCACTACCCATAGGTATGAAGCCGCACGCATGATAACCCTACTTTTGTCTGCATATTAAATTGCATTCAAGCAATCGCCCTAGTCTGTTTTTTAGAATAAAGAAGTTTCGGGCTTTAGAAAGATTTCACGCAAACAGCTACCCGATCGAATCAGACATAGAGAAATATTGTGTGCATACGTCACACTAAATAAAAAATGTTACATTTTGAAGCGCCGGACCAACAAAAGGGTAACACTTCATGATAGTATCCCTGCGCCTTTGTGGTGCGCACAGCTAACCATCAACTCAGACGCACCAACAATGAGCACCTACACAGTACCTTGGACGCACAAGCGACCTAAGGAACAAACCTGCGCAAGAAATGTACTGTACATTTTTTGCACACATATAATCACGAGGAAGTGAACAATGAAAAAATTAGTATTAGCTACGACTATCGCCGTTTTAACATCTGCATACGCACAAGCTGATTCCTACCAGGTCGAAATAGGCGCGACGTATGGCCAATCTGAAACAGGTAGCTTCGAATCAGACATTTACACTTTAGACGGCGAAGTTTTTTTTGCAGAAGTTGATACATCAAAAGGCTCTTTAGCTGAAGCATCATTTCTAGATAAAGCTTCTGGCCTAGGTCTTACTTATGCGACGACTTCACCTGAAACAGGTGATTCAGTTGACGCTTGGGCAACCGGTCTTCGCGTTGTAACGGGTGGAGACCTTATCATCGAAGCGTCTTACGCTGACTCCGATGATGACAGCGCTTTTGGTATCGGTATCGGTACGTACTTAAACGACAATACTGACATCGTTGTTTCATATGAAACCGCAGACGAAGCAGACCTAGATACACTGGCTGTAGATTTACACAGCGTAGTGTCTCTTTCAGGTGATTCAAGCCTTGCTTATAATGTTGGCGCAAGCTACATAGACGCAAACGATTCTGGATACGGCATCGCGGGTGAGTTAACGTACTACGTAAATAACAACCTGGGTTTTGGCGGCGTTGTTGGTTACACTTCTGTCGGTGATTCGGATTTAACAACTTTTGGCGTAAAAGCTGACTATTTCGTTAATTCAACGATTCGCCTTCGCGCGATGTATAGCACGGCTGAAGCTAATTCTTTTGATACAGACACCTTCACTTTAGGTGCTTCTGCGCGCTTCTAAGCTTAGTAAGTAAACCTTAGTAAGTAAGTTTGCCGCCCTTGGTGGCGGTAAACTTTTCAGTTATTTAATCTCTTAATTTTTAAGGTTATTTAGTCGATATAGCGCGAAATCTTTAATCTCGATAAATTCCGTTAGATTAGCGTAATTAGATTCGAACACGCCTACCTTAATTACAATACATAATTCCACCGAATACCTTCCTGATAAAAATACACAAACTCCTTCGTCTATTCTAATTTTTCTTTACCTGCCGCATATTTCGACATACTTTCAAATTTATAGGATAGGCACGGGTGTCAAAAAAGAGTACTCCAAAACACACAAAATTGTTAATGCTAAGCAATCCACAGCGTGAACATATGCGAGCAATCTCGCCAGTCATTTATAGCTTCAGGATATCCTTCGGCGGCTTCGAGCCTGCATTCGATTAGCAAAATAAGCGTTAGCGTCCAATTCCATTAAGGCCATAAAAACCACTGAGATAACTAATCGGGCGTCCAGACCTAAACAACAACCTAAAACCATAAATTTTTCGTACACTTAGGGCTAAGAAACACCTAAAGAGTGCACAGAAACAGCGTGTTCTCACGAACAAAGCGCCATACTCCAACGATTATATTTCAGTTCTTTGCTCATGGCTGCATTAGCAGGACTCGTTGAAGGCAGACTAACTAGTTCATAACTTTTATAACACTGCGGATCAATATACTTATAAAACAAAGATTCCGCTTTTTTACCATTAAAGCAAATTCGCCTCAGCTGTAAACACTGCGAAAGTATTCCCTCAAAATCATTGGGTTGCTCTGACTTCACTTGAATATTTGAATCTAAACTACCTTCACGTTGACATCCGGCTAAGACATCCCACAGGGCAATTTTATTAGCTTTAACAAGTGATAAACGATCGAGATAGGTTAATTCCTCCTCACTATTAAACAGACATTCCACAAAGGGCCAAAATAGGTTTCGTGGATGCGCATAATACGATTGCCGTTCTAGCGAGATCGCTCCCGGCATACTACCAAGCACTAAAACTTCCGCGTCGGACTGAAATACGGGAGGAAAAGCCTCTAATAATTTGCTGGTCATTAAGATAACCCTCTTTGAGGCCGTTAAAAGTGTAAGAAGTGATGCTGCTGGTTCGACATAAGCTAACAGAACTTAACATTAAATTATATTCATCTATTAGCGACTTACACCTGTTTTACAAGACGTAACAAAGGCGCTTGCGCTAAACTAGCCGCAATTCAACTTAAACCGGATAGCGGCATGTCACCGACACACGATAGTACAACACAGATAGCAGAAGCTATTGACCGCCCAGATATCGAAGATGCGGCCTATATTGGTGAAATTCAGGTCCAAATGTTGCGATTTGCGGAGCAACAGCTCTCCGATGTCCACCTTGCTGAAGACGCAGTGCAAGAGGCCTTGATTGGAGCAATGAAAAACGCCGACTCATTTAAAGGGAAGTCAGCCTTTAAAACGTGGGTTTTTGCCATACTGAAAAACAAAATAGCGGACATTATTCGAAAACGTAAACGTACCGTAGAAATAACGAATTTGATCACTGACGACGAAAACGAACAGGGAATGGATTACCTTTTTGATCAAAAAGGCCAGTGGAGCGCTGGCGGCGAACCTCAAAGTTGGGGGGATCCAGAGCAGAGCTTTAAAGAAGACCAATTTTGGGATGTATTAGATACCTGTTTAAACGAATTACCGGCAAAACAATCTAAAATTTTCATGATGAGAGAGTTCATTGGACTAAGCACAGACGAGATATGCAACCAAGAAAGTTTAAGTGTTAGCAATCTACATGTAATTCTATATCGCGCTCGATTGCGCCTACAGAAATGCTTAGAAATACGATGGTTTAATGGAGAAAAAAATGCATAACTGCAAAGATATTTCGGAGATGGTATCTAAATCTCAGGACGAAAACCTAAGCCTAGCCAAACGGTTAAGCATTAAGATACACCTGATATTGTGTAAAAAATGTCGTAACTTTAAAGACAATGCCGATACGGTTCGCAAGGCTATGCAAGAATTTAATTCGCAGGATAAGCCTTAGAGCTTAGAGCTTAGAGCTTCCAATAAATTCCATACAGACATAAAAAAACGAGGATTAAACCTCGTTTTTTTATGTCTTAGATCTCCCCCTACTCCGCTCTAAACTTTCGCTTAAGCCAATAATCTACGCTCACAAAACGTCCTGGGCCATTAAAGAACAACGCCAGCAACATAATAATATACGTCGCGGCAAATTCAATGCCGTTTTTGAGTACGGTAATACTTCCGGCCTCAGTCAGCCACTCATAGTTACCGTGATTCTTCAACAGGCTGCGAGCGGCCTCTTTACGGACATTACCGTCTTCAATTAAATCTGTTCTCCATTCCCACGGCATTTGAATTTCTGTTTCAGGTAATACATGCCAGCCTTTATCAACATGCACCGAAAATATTGCGACAAGCATAACGAAAATAAGTGGAATAGAGAAAAGGCGCGTTGCTAAACCGAACAACAAGGCGAAGCCGCCAACAATTTCAGAGAAGATAGCCAGCGATGCCAGTACAGCTGGCATGGGTAAACCTAAACCCCAGTCATCATTACCAAACCAATCAACAACGCCTTCGAAGCCGCTCAATTTGTTCATCCCGGCCATAATAAAAATGGGGGCCAAAAACACCCGCAAAGCAAGAAAGGCAATAAAATCGATAGACTTAAACTTATCAAGGATATCTATTACGCCATTAGATAACTTTACAACTACATTCATTCTGTTACTCCAGTATTAAATAAAATTTCTTTGCCTACTAGGTCATCAATAAGCTGAAGACCAAACTCGACAAATTTATCGTGATCGGGATAGTTCATTTGTTTAGCCATTTTTCGTAATACAGGCTCGGGACTTTGCGGCTCACCGACAAATTCCTGTAATAGTACAGCCGTCATGGCGTTAATTTCTAAAAATTCTACACTATAATCAAGCCGACGATAGACGGCCAGGTAACTAGCGATTTTTTTGCTCGGCCGAAAATCCGAGCTAATACACTGTACCGGCCACTCATAAGCCAAGTTCCTGAGGGTGGAATTTGCATATATTCCATAAGTGCTATCACCTACCGGATAGCGAATAGGGTCGTCAGCTTTATCAACTTCAAGCTCTGCCCACTCATAATGCAAAAGCTCAGACAGCCATTCGGGTAAGCTACTGTCCGATAATTCGCTCGCAATATATGACACAAACTCTAACGGGATATCACTAAATAATGGTGTTGTGCAACGCCAGTCACGATAGAAGCTTCTACATAGCTTTAGCCACTGGGAATCGCTAAACAGACTCATCGCTACTGGAAAACAACGATCGATAAAACCACACACATTACTAAACAGTAATTCTGTATATATCTCTGTCGGGCGTTCGGGAACGCCCTTAGGGCGTTCGAAATCATCGGGCGCACGCAAATGTCGTCCAAACGCGAGTTGAAATTCCCGCAATGCCTGAGGCGCCTCATGAACATCTACATCAGACATCATGCCCTCCTTTTCGCATCAACAATAATATTTTTTGCCTGCAGGTCTCGAATTTGCCCAACTTCCCGTAAGAGCTCGGGTATAGCAGGGAAATTGAAGTCACGCTCTAAGCATGTAGGGATATCTGGAGCATGCTTACCAATCGATTGATACGCTGTGTCCAGTAAAGC
The DNA here is from genome assembly GCA_047638775.1 of Flavobacteriales bacterium. Taxonomy (GTDB): domain Bacteria; phylum Pseudomonadota; class Gammaproteobacteria; order Pseudomonadales; family Cellvibrionaceae; genus Agaribacterium. The sequence goes on along the minus strand of JBLIMQ010000049.1, from coordinate 2,015 downwards.
CCAAACAGGGTCAATAACGTCTGCGCCATGAGTGTCAACGATAATGCCATCGTCTTCAACGTAATGCCCTGCCACGTGGATATAACACACTCGATCTAACGGTAATGCATTTAAATATTTTACGGGGTCATACGAAAAGTTTTGGCTATTTACATAGATATTATTTACGTCTAGATGTAATAGACAGTCGGCTTCGCTAACAACAGCCGAAATAAACTCTTCTTCTTTCATTTCTGCTCCTGGTGGCGCTAAATAGTATGAAGCGTTCTCCATACCAATTTGTCGACCCAGAATATCTTGTGCCTGTTTGATTCGATTCGCGACCCAGTGAACCGCTTCTTCTGTACACGGAATAGGCAATAAATCGTACAAATGTCCATCATCAGAGCACCAAGACATGTGCTCGGTATACAGTGATATTTCATGCTCATCTAAAAATCGGCGAATATTACGTAGTAGCTCGACATCGAGCGCTTCAGTAGAACCGATTGATAGTGACAAGCCGTGACATGCAAAAGCAAAACGTTCGGTAAAATGTCGTAAATTCTTTTTGTAACGTCCGCCAAGTTGCATCCAGTTTTCTGGCGCTATTTCAAAAAAATCAACACCGGTTAATGGTGATTTTTTTAAATCCTCGATAATTTCTCGTCGAAGCCCTAAGCCCGAGCCAAAAAGTTTTTTTGTCATGAGTATTGTTTACATGTGCTGAATAGAAGGGAATCTAGAGTGCCTAAGCACTCTAGATTAAAGGAAAGGCGGGGCTTACTTATCGCCGCCGCACTTACCTTCGCCACAAGAACCTTCTTTCTTCTTGTCGTCTTTTTTGTCGCCGCCACATTTTCCTTCACCACAAGAACCCTCTTTCTTCTTGTCGTCTTTTTTGTCGCCGCCACATTTGCCTTCACCACAAGAACCTTCTTTCTTCTTGTCGTCTTTTTTGTCGCCGCCACATTTGCCTTCACCACAAGAACCTTCTTTCTTCTTGTCGTCTTTCTTGTCGCCGCCACACTTGCCTTCACCACAAGAACCTTCTTTCTTCTTGTCGTCTTTCTTGTCGCCGCCACACTTGCCTTCACCACAAGAACCTTCTTTCTTCTTCTCGTCTTTCTTGTCGCCGCCACATTTGCCTTCGCCACAAGAACCTTCACCAGCGAAAGATACTTCGTAACCCGCTTTTAGTGAAGTTGCAGAAAAAGGGTTTTCAGCGGCAAAGCTTGATGCAGCCAAAGCAGCCGTAAGTGCAACAACAGAACCAATTGTAAGGGGTTTAATGATTTGCTTTTTCATTTGAAGATCTCTCCATTAGATTTTAACGTTCCGCAATTACTGTAGGATAAGTTACGGTTATTAGGTGTATGTTTAAATTAAATTAACTTGTTACTCAGCTTTGGTCTACCTTAAATACGCTTTCTTACACTACTTACAACAAAAGCCTTTAAAAAAGCCTTCAATAAGCACTTAAGCCGTCTTTCCGACTCAAACTTGAGGCTAAGATTGAGGATAGTTTGACCAGATACAAAGATCTATACACCCTATGTAAAAGGTATTTAGCATCCCCTGTAGTAACCAAGCGCGAAAAGATTACCATCAAAAGTTTAACAATTGCATCACAGAAGTAAAACATTGTCACAGATACCTACTTTTAGCGTAAAAACGTCACCTAATTGCACATAGAACGGCACCAAAAGACGCAACTCAGCGCTTGTGAACATAATTTACGCATGGCAACATTAGTTAAAATAATAACGGAGAATAAAATCGTGTCAGGTATTACCTTTGCTAAGATCACTTTAACCTTTCTACTCGCTCAAAGTCTTATATCTTGCGGTGAAAAGAAGGATGTAATAGATGCTCCGACCTACGACCAAGCTTCTGCCGACACGTTCTTAATCGGTAGATTTCAAGAGAGTTGTCGCCTAATGTGTAAAAATTATACCGCCTGACTTTCCACTATCTTACTTTTCCCTTTTTCGGGGTTGAGGTGAACTTCATCAATATAATTCCAATTTCTAATG